>JBKQLG010000244.1:0-8939 GCA_052147235.1 Occallatibacter sp. | reverse complement strand
AACGACCTCCGAGAATTGGAATCCTGGATCTCGTCCAGTGATCTTGAAAATGAGCCGCCCGGATTGAGCTTCGACATTATGGATACTCCGTTTCGAAGCGGAGCAGCTATTTTTGATCTCCCAGCGTCCGCCGTTTTGCTTGATAAAATAGTCGCATTCAGGATTGGACTCGCCGCCAAAGAAGTTTTCGTTAGCTTCGGAGACCAGATACCACCTTCCCTCCATGGAAAAGTTTAAAGCATCATTGGAAGCACGCTCTTTTTGTTGCTGTTCCTGTAAAAGTGCTTGCTTCTGGTCTTCGGCTTGTTGCTTTGCCTGCTCGTCTGCCGTCTTCTGCCCGAGCGCTTTGAGCCTGTATATATCGTCCAAAGTGGAGCGGGTGTCGGCGGGATTGATGGTCTGGAAAAAGATTAGGCTGTTGATGGCGTCGTCATACCGGCCCGCGAGTTCCTGCGCGCTGGCCAGCTTTTTGTACGCTTCCCCCCACCAGGGAGCAGCCAGCAAGGCTGCTTTGAACTCCGTGATTGCGCGATCGTAGTCGGAATTATCGGTTGCTGTGTTCACGAAGACGACTGCCATTACGAAATGTCCGTGGGCTGCCTCAGGAATTTCAGGCGGAGTTTCCATGCCCCGGGCCAGTTGGATGACATGGAGCCGGGCGGAGTCGGTGGGAGCCGCGGTAAACTGCTGCAGCGCCTGCTGAAACTGCTCGGTTTGATTACGGTCAAGATCGCGTCGCAACTGCTCTGCGTTCTGGATGTCAACCCCAGGACGCACAGCCGCCAGATAAAGCGCCAAATTGCGTCTGGCGCCATCAAAGGTATTAGACTTGGCGTAGGCTAAGGCGGCGCTGTAGTAGGCATCGGCGAACCAGGGAGCCTGTACGGCTACATGCTCGAATAGCTGCGCCACCGTTTCAAAAGCATCCGCGGACGAAGCGGTGGTCATCTGCGCTTTAGCCTTGGTAAAGTCATCATGCGCACGTTGAGGAATCTCAGGAGCTGGATTCAAGCTCTTGGCCAACTCGATAATCTTGTCGCGCAGGGCGGCATCATCGGGATGGCTCTGGAAATCCGCCAGGTAAACCGCGAGCTGAGCGCGAGAGGCCTGGTCGGCGGGCTGCCGAGACGAAGGAGTAGTGTGCTTGGCAGTTGGTCTCTGCGCCGTAACCGCGATTGCGCATAACAACAAAAGAGACACGAGCCTGAAGAAAACAGAAATTGCCTTCATGACGTTTTTCATCCTTTGCGGTGCCTGACGAACATAAACATAGCATAAATATTATACGAAATTTCCTTGCATGACTATAGGGAATCTTTTTGAACACGAATATGATACAGGCTGGAGAAGAGATAACCCGCCTTCGATGCAAGTCTCAGGGGCACTCATGAACGGAGAAGCTATATTCCGGTAGAACGCCGGCCTCGGCGGCCATGCGGAAGAAGACCTTCATGCCTTCCACGCATTCATCGTCGAGAACGTAGTGGATGTTCGTGGTCAGGTACGTGCGGATCGTCTCTTCGGGGAGGGGAATGCGGCGAGACCACTCGGCTGCCAGCGCGTCGATGTTCTCGAGGCCGTGATCGCGGGATTGGACAAAATCCTCCGCAATACTCGCAACCAAAGGGCTGCTGCATGCAGTGCTGCACCAGACCGCGGAGACGAAGGGCAGTCCGGCCAGGGCGCGCCACTCCTCGGCCATGTCGTGGTAGACCAGCACTTCGCCGGTGCGTTCGAAGCGGTTGGCGCGCTCTTCCAGGGCGAGCATCGCGGGATCGCCGATAAGGATGGCGGCGTCGGCCCGCTCCAACATGGCGTCCAGGTCCGCGGAGGCGGGCAGGAAGGGCACATCCGGGTTGCCCCAGTGGCGAAAGAGGATGCGGGCGTGGGCCAGCGTGGTGAGGCTGGCGATGTCGGCGGCGACGGAACGCAACTCATGGAGTTGCCGGGTGGCGCGGCGAATCAGCAGCAGCGAGCGCACCCGGCCCTTGGCGGCGATCACGCAGCCGGGCAGGATGCGCAAGCCGGGGGTGGTGGCCAGCGCGGCGATGGGGATGAGGCCAATCTCGGCTGTGCCCGAGGCCAGGCGGCCGGCGCACTCCGCGGGCGTCATACGGTCAATCTGGTAGCGGAGGGCGAGCGAGGCCTCCAGCGGCGGATGCTCGAAGTCCCACATCAGGGGCGCGGGATTGAGAAAGCCGATTGCGGCGACGCGCAGGCGGGATTGCGGGGCGGGAGTCACTGTCTCATAGAGTACCAACTCTGGTACAAAGGATGATGGGTTGCATCCGCTGCGTCAATACTTCCGCTTGATTTCCTCCAATCAAGCGGGGTAGCCAATAAAATGACCCATGTGTGCGGAATTGGGTTTCCGGTGGGGAAAATATTCTGTACAATTCCCGGAGATTGGCCCTCCCATGACGATGATGCCCCAATCCGTGACTCTGCCCTCCGCGCCTTTCCTGGACGAAGACCGGCTGGCATGGCTGGCTCTGGTGCTGGCGCCGGGTCTGGGCCCTAAGCGGATTCTCGACGCGGTCAAGCAGTTGCAGGCGCCGAGCCAGATCTTTGAGCTGCCTTTGACCGCCCTCGAAGGGCTGCGCTTCCCCGCCGAAGCGGCGCAGTTCATCTTCGACGGCAAGGCCCGCCAGGCGGCCGAAGAGGAGTGGGCGCTCGTGGCGGCGCAAGGGGCGACGCTGGTGACTTACAGCTGCCCGGAGTATCCCGAGCGGCTCAAGGAGATCTACGACCCGCCGCCGGTGCTGTGGGTGCGCGGAGCGGCCACGCTGCTGAGCCGGCCGGGGATTGCCATCGTGGGCACGCGCCACCCGTCGCCCTACGGTACGGGGATGGCGGAGATGCTGGCGCGGGACCTGGCTGTTCGGCGGCTGCTCATCATCTCTGGCATGGCGCGAGGCATCGACTCCAGCGCGCACAAAGGGGCGCTGGCCGCGCGCATGCCCACCGTGGCCGTCTGGGGCACGGGAATCGACGTCATTTATCCTAAAGAAAACAAAAAACTGGCTGAGGAGATTCTGGCCAGCGGCGGGGCGATTGTGAGCGAACTGCCAATGGGGACTTTTCCCGCGCCGCAGAACTTTCCCCGCCGCAACCGTATCCTGAGCGGGCTGGCCGTGGCCGTGCTGGTCGTCGAGGCAGCGGAGAACTCCGGCACACGGGTGACCGCCCGCTGCGCCGCCGAACAGAATCGCGACCTCTACGCCGTTCCCGGCAATGTGACCAGCAAGGGATCGTGGACGCCCAACACGCTGATCAAACAGGGCGCCAAGCTGGTGGCCACCTGGGAGGATGTCTGGGAGGATCTGCCCTCGCAGGTGCGGCTGGAGCTGGAGGCCGAAGCGCCGCTTGAATCCAAATCCGCGACGACTGCATCCTTATTACCTGACCCGGTTCTGCGGCCCGAAGAGGCGATGGTGCTGGAAGTTCTACGCACCGACGAAAGTCTGCAAATCGATGAGATTCTTGAGCTGCTGGAGACGCAACAGCCCTCTTCGGAGGTCTTCATGGCGCTCTTCGAGCTGGAGATTACCGGCCGCATCCGCCAGTTGCCGGGGAAGAATTACGTGCGGACGATGTGAAGGATAGAGATCAGTGAATAGGCTGTGGGTTGGACGCATTGATCCGACGATCGCAGGAATTCAGTCATGGATGCCCGGTAGCCGGATCGTTGGAATCTGCAACCTCTATGAACAAATAATTCAACTTTATTTGGCGATCTCCAACGGACTTTCTTGCCGCCGTAAGAGCCATACCACACGCCCTCAATAAGAACAAAAGGCGAAGAAAAGCCGCTCCGAGTGGAAACGGAAGGGTCTTCCGTGATAGTGTGCAACTTTTGCGGGTGGTCTTCCCCGTCGAGGAGAACGGCCCTGCGCATGGGCGGAATTTGAACCGTCCAAGGCAAGCGCAAGGCCCGGTTTTCGAGTCCAACTGGCCAGACAGGTTAGAGTGGTCATGGTATACAAGGATGGCAATGAATAAATCACTGGTCATCGTCGAGTCGCCCGCCAAGGCCAAGACGATTGAGAAATATCTTGGCGCAGGCTTTGAGGTTCTGGCCTCGGTGGGGCACATTATGGACCTGCCCAAGAACGATCTTGGCGTGGAGCTGGAGAAGCGCACCTTCGAGCCGACGCTGATGGTGTCGCCGGGCAAGGAAAAGGTGGTAGCGCATCTGAAGCGGGCGGCGGCCAGGGCGGACGCGATCTTTCTGGCGCCTGACCCGGACCGCGAGGGCGAGGCGATTGCCTACCACCTCGCTTTGCAGTTGGGGACCTCCGCCAAAGAGCGGAAGAAGATTCGCCGCGTAACCTTCAACGAGATCACCAAAAAGGCCGTGCAGGATGCCTTCCAGCACGCGCGCGACCTGGATCAGAACCTGGTGGACTCGCAGCAGACGCGGCGCATTCTGGACCGCCTGGTGGGCTATCAGATTTCGCCGCTGCTGTGGGACAAGGTGCGGCGGGGCCTCTCGGCCGGCCGCGTGCAGACGGTGGCCGTGCGCCTGATCGTCGAGCGGGAACGGGAGATTGGAGCCTTTGGGCCGGTCGAATACTGGACGCTGGACGCGATTCTGCATCCCGAGAAGCAGCCGGAGACCAGGCTCAAGGCGCGCTTTGTGGGCATCGACGGCGAACCGGCGCGGGTGGCGAACGGCCAGGATAAGGATGGCAGAGACCAATTCATCGCCAACGCGCTGCCCGACCGGAGGTCGATGGACGCGGTGATCGCGGCGCTCGACCAGGCGCAGTGGTCGCTGGTTTCGGTGCAGTCGCGCGAGCAGCAGCGCAGGCCGCTTGCGCCGTTCATCACCAGCCAGTTGCAACGCGACGCGGCCAGCAAACTGGGTTTCAACGTGCGCCGTACGATGGGCGTGGCGCAGCGGCTCTATGAGGGCATCGACGTGGGCGCCGAGGGCATCACAGGCCTAATCACTTACATGAGGACAGACTCACCGCGCGTGGCGCCGGAGGCGATTGACGGGGCAAGGGCGTGGATCGGCGCGCAGTTGGGTGTGCAGTACCTGCCCGCTTCGCCCAATCTCTACAAGGGCAAAAAGGACGCGCAGGACGCGCACGAAGCCATTCGGCCCACCGATGCCGCGCGCACGCCGGAGTCGAGTGCGCGCTATCTGACCGAAGAGCAACTTAAGCTCTACCGGCTCATCTGGCAGCGGTTTGTGGCGTCGCAGATGACTCCGGCTGTCTTTGATGTAACTACGGCTAAGATCGCCGCGGTGAGCGCGAAAACCGGTAAGACCTATGATTTCCGGCTGAGCGGGTCGGTGGTGCGCTTCGATGGATTCCTGAAGGTCTATGAGGTTCTGGAAGATAAGAAAGAAGACGAGGAGGATGAGGCGAGCAACAAACTGCCGAATTTGGACGATGTGAAGACTTTGGAGCTGGAAAAGCTGCTGGATCGCCAGCTTTTCACGCAGCCGCCTCCGCGCTACAACGAAGCTTCGCTGGTGAAGGAACTGGAAGAAAGGGGCATTGGTCGGCCTTCGACTTATGCCTCAATTATTAACACCATCCAGGACCGCGAATATGTAACCAAAATCGGCAACCGCTTCTATCCCACCGAGATAGGAATGGTGGTCTGCGACTTACTTGTCAAGAATTTCCCGTATATCTTCGATGTCGCGTACACGGCTCGGCTCGAAGAGGAACTGGACGAGATCGAAGAAGGCCACGAGAAGTGGACCGACTTACTGAACGGATTTTATAACTACTTTGCCGAGGAGTTAAAGGACGCCGGCGTGCATATGGAAGACATCAAGCGCATGGAGAAGAAGACCGATGAAAAATGCGACTTATGCGGCTCGCCGTTGTTATTGAAATGGGGTAAGTTCGGCAGCTTCTTTGCTTGTTCAGCTTATAACAAGAAGGATAAGTCGAGCTGCACTTTTACCAGAGAAAATACCGCTGACAAGCCGGAGATGAATACCCCCGAAGGGCAAGAAGCCAGCGAGCAGGAAGAGTATTGCGATAACTGCGGACGGGTAATGGTTCTCAGGCGCGGGCCCTTCGGAATGTTCATGTCCTGCCCCGGATTTAATGAAGATCCGCCCTGCAAGACCTTCCGCAAACTGAGCCAGAAACAGCAGCAGAAACAGGCCGTTCCGCAGCCAACAGGTGAAGCCTGCCCGCTGTGCGGCAAGCCGCTGGTGCTGCGCCAGGGGAGTTATGGAGAGTTTGTCTCCTGCTCCGGCTATCCTAAGTGCAAGTACGTGAAGCAGAATGTGATTGAGGGATTGAAGTGTCCCAAGTGTGGCGTGGGCGAACTGGCTGAGCGCAAGGCACGCAGGGGCAACATATTCTGGGGCTGCACGAACTATCCGAAGTGCGACTTTACATCTAACTTGAAGCCGGTGGCCGAGAAGTGCCCGGAGTGCGGCAGCAGTTACCTGGTGGAGAAGACCCTGCGTTCTGGTATCTATCTGGAATGCCCGAACAAGAAGAAGGCCGCCGAGGAAGAAGTTATTCCCAAGAAACGGGCTGCCAAGAGCGCGGGGAAGGGAAGTGTGCCGGTGGAAGGCGCTGTGTCGTGCAGTTACTCGAAGCGAATCGGCGATGCGCCGCCGCTGCCCACGGCCGAGACCCATGGACCGGTTGTAGAGAAAGCTGCCGCTAAGTCCACATCGAAGCCAGTTGCAAAGAAAGTCGCGAAGACGGCCGCGAAGAAGAGCGGGAGACGCACTCCCGCATAGCCGGTCATAGACGATGCGGCTTGATCGATGGCAGCAAGATGTAGGCTGAATCCGGTACTATGGGTGAGCGGAGAGACTCACCATGGAACGGATGCTAGCAACCCCGGCGGATGCCGAAATCATTCTCAGGCTGTATGAACTGCGCACCGAGGCTGTGATGCGCCAGGCGCGCGCGTGGATCACCGGCGAATTCTGGCCGGCGACGGCGGAGGAGTTCTTTGCAGTGGCCGAGAACCCGGCGGACCCGCACAACGCCTGGCTGCGCCAGGTGCTCACCTACTGGGAGATGGCGGCGGCGATGGTGCTGCATGGGGCGGTCTCGGCGGAGCTGTTTGTGGATTGCAATGCCGAGGGTTTTTTCCTTTTAGCCAAGTTTGCCCCCATTCTGGAGGCAATCCGGGAGAAAAATCCCTTCTTCCTGACCAAAACCGCAGAGTTGGTGAACCGGTTTTCCGCCGGCGCGCAGCGTTACGAGGCGGTGCTGAAGAACGTGGAAGCCCGGCGCAACAGCTTGCCTGCCCGGCAGGAGGCGCACGGGCAGTATTTTTATCCGCCCAAGCCATGATCGGATTTCTGTTGCCGAATTCCGGGCCGCGGGTGCATGATTGTAATCGTACGAGACTCCCATTCCCCTGGAGGTTTTCGATGAAGCGTGTTCTTTCCCTGCTAGTAGCTGTTTTTAGCCTGACCGCGATTGCGGCCAGCGCCGCCAACTCAACCAAGATCAACGGCTGGATCTCCGACTCCATGTGCGGCGCCAAGCACGCCGGGAGCGGAAAAGACTGCGTCATCAAGTGCATTAAGGGCGGCATGAGCCCGGTCTTTGTGGATGAGGCCAAGAAAGAAGTTTGGACGATCGACAATCCCGAAGCGGTGAAGGCATTCTATGGCGACCATGTGGTCATCATGGCCGACGCCGATGCGGCGAAGAAGAGCGTTCACATCGAATCGATCTCCGAGGCCAAATAGGAACGTACAGGTCTTCCTAAGCGATCGGACTCGACCTGCCGGCCAATCTCTGCTACTGTGTATCCGACACTCTCATTCAACCAGGTTTGGGCCGATCGAGAGTTGCAGCGGATTTGACCGGTAATCCCATGGCACGAGCAATCTGGAATGGCAAGGTTCTTGCCGAAAGCGAGAAGACGGTGACGGTAGAGGGAAATGTCTATTTTCCCGAATCCAGCCTCAAGCGCGAGTATTTTCGCCCCAGCAGCACTACCTCCCTCGATCCCATCAAGGGTCAGGCCCGCTATCTGAACGTGCAGATCGACGGGGAGGATAACCCGGACGCGGCCTGGTACTATCCCGACCCCAAGCCCGTGGCGCGCAAGATCAAGGGCTGCGTGGCCTTCTGGCGGGGCGTTGAGGTGGAGATATAGTTGGCCGCATCTGCGGATTCGCGGCGCTCCGCCGTTCATGGGAATTCCAAAGCGTCGTGTGATACATTTGCGCCATGGGAGTCAAGGGCTTAGCGATCGTTGCAGTGCTAGGGGTCCTCTTGCAGGTGCCGCTGGCGGTTGCCGCCCAAACAGGCAATCACGCCAGCTCTAAACCGCAGACTCCGCCGGTTTCGTCCTCTTCCATCGGTGACGCCGCCTATTCAGCATCCGTTACCGCGAACGAAGGCATCGCCCGCGAACTTCAGCCGCCGCACATCACGGTTGCCAATCCACCGGCTCCCCCGCCAGCGCCCTGGAGCCTGCACGAGCAGATTTCCTGGGCTGCCAATCTGGTGCTCGTCCTGCTGGGTTATGTGGGCATCATGATGGCCGTTTCCCTGCTCAAGAAGATTACCCGCCAAACGGCATACGCGGAAGCGGCCGCCGATGCCGCCAACGCCAGCGCGCAGGCCGCCCTGTTGAGTGCTCAAGCCGTCCTCAATTCGGAGAGGCCCTGGATCCTGATCACGGTCGAGCCCTCCCGCAGCATCGAGAACAGTTTTACCGTGATCGCAACGAACCGCGGACGCACCCCTGCCCGCATCATCGAAACCATGGACCGGAACAAGATTGTCATCGACGAAAAGCGCCTTCCCGCCACTCCGGAGTACAGGAATGTGGAGCTGAGCGCCCCGTTTACTCCCATCATTCTGCTGCCGGGTGAATTCACGGCCATCAAACCATTCAGCAGAGATGATGTGAAAGGGCTTTGCGACTCCGAAGAACGCTTCAAGCGCATCGAAACCTGGGAAGAGAAGGTCTTTCTC
>JBKQLG010000243.1:0-7563 GCA_052147235.1 Occallatibacter sp. | reverse complement strand
CAGACCGTCGGGCTGCGTGAGCTCGCCGCAGCGTGCGGGCTGCTGCTCGCGGGGGATCTTGTGTTCGGGGATGAGGGGTTCTCCGGCGCGACGCTGACTCGGCCGGCTCTCGAGCGGTTGCGCGACCGTGCCGCCGAGGGAGCGTTCGAGGTGCTGTTGTGAGCGCTTCGGCGAAGGCATGCTGCCAGGGCCATCGGGCCGGCAGGTGCAGCGTCCAGCGCCGGGCGGTGCGGGTTTGCCGGGCGGGAAGGTTGAGCAGCCGTCGCCTCAGGGGGTGCGCGCGGCGCGGACGGTGTGGCCGGGCAGGCCGAGCACGCTGGTCCAGCGCAACAGGTTATGGGCCTGGCAGGCGATGGCCGTCCAGGCGGCGTTGGCGAAGAACTTGCCCGACGGGCAGTGCACGAGGGCCGGTCTTTGAGATCGCCCGGCCGATCGCTAAGGTCGACCGCTCGGTCGACCAGCGCCTCGATACCGAGCCGCTGCGCAACCGTCGCCGCCAGCACCACGCCCGAGTTTGCGACCGCGCGCTCGTAGTCGAACTCAACCCCGATCTGATCCAGTCCGAGCCGGCCCGTCAGCATGGTCCATGAAGGTGACCGACTCCCGGGCCCGACTGCCGACACGGTCCTGAGAAAGCCCTGCTCAGGAGGTCATTCTTGGTTCGCCAGCGGACCGAACCGCCCGACACCCACGGTGGAGCGAGCTAGCCCGCCGCCCCCACCCGCTCACGGCTGCCGCCGTCGACCTGCCGTGGCGTGCCGGGGCGGCTGTCGCGGTTCGCCCGCGCGCTCGCGGTCCTCCTGCGCGCACGGCTGCAGCTCGGCCTTCAGGTCCGCGGGAAGCCTCCCGCATGCAAGACGCGCCCGCGCTTCGCATCGGCAAATAGTACGTAGTCCAGCAGCGGAACCAGCGGCGCTCCCTGGCCTCCGGCCAGCAGATCCGCGGGGCGGAAATTGGAGACCACCGGAACGCCAATCGCCTCGGCAATCACCGCTGCCTCGCCAAGCTGCCATGTGCATGCGAAGCGGCGGCCCGCATAGCTCTCCGCGCGCGGCTGATGATAGAGCGTCTGCCCGTGGCAGCCAATCAGATCGAGCTTGACTTTGTGTTGAGCGAGCGTCGCGCTGACCGCTTCGGCGTAGGCCAAGCCGAGCCGCCAGTTGAGCCGCGCCAACTCGGCTGTGGACGTTGCGCTCGCGTTCATCGCCGCTAAAACCGCGCGCCGCAACGCCGCCGGAAATGCGAAGCCCTCATGCGCGAGCAGCGCGATGCGAGGCCGCAGTCTTCCCGGCGCTATCCGCACCACGGCCACATCGATTCCGTCAGCCGAGGTGCCGCTCATAATGCCGGCCACCGTCATGGTCTTCGCGCTCATGCGGACTGCGCCTCCTTGACTGTCTCACCAAAGCGCAAAATCCGCTTTCGCAACGCATCGAATTGCTTTACCGTGAGCGCTGGCGTGCCACCGCTTGCAAAGAGCCTCGCCCGATGCCGCTCCGTTTGTTCCGTGCGCGCGATGAGCAGCTTTGAAAACGCCGCAGAACACTCACCTTCGGCAATCAACGCATCATACGCGCGCATAATCATCTCCGGTGTGTGGCAGATTTCCAACAAATCCATCCCCGCGCGAATCGCCGCAACCGCAGCCTCTTCGATGGACATGAACTTAAGTATCCCGCCCATCTCCAGATCGTCGGAGAAGATGATGCCGCGATAGCCGATGCGCTTGCGCAGCACCGTCGTGATCCAGTAGGGCGACACGCTTGCGGGACGATCCTTGCCGGGAGTCTGAGGATAAGCCGCGTGGTTGACCATGATCATCGGTAGTTCGTTGCGCAGATCGCGATAGGGCGCAAGATCCTCGCTCCAAAGTTCGTGCATCTGGCGATGAATTGACGGAGTCTCCGTGTGCGAATCCAGAGAGCCGCCGCCGAGACCGGGGAAGTGCTTGCCGCAGCCGATGACTTTCTGTGAGGCCAAGCCAGCCAGAAAACTACTCGCATACATCACAACTTCTTCTGTCGTAGCGCCCGCGGCTCGCGTGCCCATAACCGTGGCCGACGCAGGCAGAGCCAAGTCGAGAACCGGCGCCAGCGTCGTGTTGAAGCCGAAGGCCTTCACGCCGCGCGCGATCAGTTCGCCGTGTTCGCGAGCCAGATCGATTGGGTGCCCCAGGTCTCGCATTTGAGACCTGGGAAAGCTACGTCGCGCCGCCACCGCCACAGCATGCGCGGAGGGCATCGGCGCGAGCGCATCGCGCAGACGATCTACTGTTCCGCCTTCCACGTCCACGCAGCGAAAGCTATGCGGCGCGCAGAGAGCCGTAGCTTCATTCTGCAGCGCCCGCGTCTGCCGCGCGTTCGCAATGTTGCGCCGGAATAGGATCACCCCCGCTGGACGCACCAGCTTGAGCCACGCGCGTTCCTCCATTGTCAGCTCCGTGCCGCTCATGCCGACGACCAGCAGGTTCCCAGCAGCGTGACGCAGATTCGCTTTCATGCTTTTTCCTTCAGTTCCTGTTGCAACTCTTCCAGCAGATTCAGCGCTTGCAACGGCGTCAGCGAGTTCACGTCGGTCGCTTCGATTCGATCCACGATGCGCTGCGAGAGCGGCGTAAAGATGGTCAACTGCACCGGCTCGGCAGCCGTCTCCACCTGCACGCTCTGCCGCTCCTGCTTCTCATGCTGGCGGAGCACGTGCCTGGCACGCTCGATAACGGCCATAGGCAGCCCCGCAAGCCGCGCTACTTCAATGCCATAACTCTTGCTGGCCGCACCCGGCTCGATGTTATGCAAAAAAACAATTCCGCCCGCCGCCTCTTTCACGCCCACGCGCAAATTGCGGACGCGCGGCAGCTTCTCGGCCAGCATAGTGAGTTCATGATAGTGCGTGGCGAAGAGCGTGCGCGCGCCGCTCTCCGCATGAAGAAACTCGACCGTCGCCCAGGCCAGCGAAAGCCCGTCGAAGGTCGCCGTCCCGCGCCCCATCTCGTCGAGCAGGATCAGCGAGCGATTCGTTGCGGTGTTGAGAATCGTCGCCGTCTCGGTCATCTCGACCATAAATGTGGAGCGGCCCCGCGCCACATTGTCGCTGGCGCCGATGCGCGTGTAAATCCGGTCCACGAGGCCGAAGCGCAAACTCTCCGCCGGCACAAAGCTGCCCATCTGCGCCATCAATACCAGCATTGCCGCCTGGCGCAGATAAGTGCTCTTGCCGCCCATGTTCGGGCCGGTGATCAGAAGCAGACTCGGCCCCTCGCCCGCCGCGTTCAAATAGATGTCGTTCGGAATGAAGCGTCCCTCGCGCGTCTCCTCCATCCATTGCTCGATCACCGGATGGCGGCCTGCTACAGCCTCGATCACAGGCTCTTCGGAGATTGTCGGCCGCACATACCGCCGCCCCGCCGCCAAGTGCGCGAAGTTCGCCAGCAGGTCCGCCTCCGCCACGACAGCCGAGGATCGCTTGATTCGCCCCGCGGCCTCCAGAACCGCTTGCCGCAGCTCGGCAAAGATCCGCTTCTCAATCTCGATGGAGCGCTCGTGCGCGGAGAGAATCTTGCGCTCATATTCCTTTAGCTCGGGCGTGGTAAACCGCTCCGCATTGACCAGCGTCTGTTTGCGTTCATAATCGGCCGGCGCCAGGGCCATGTTTGCCTTGGTGATTTCAATGTAATAGCCGAAGACCGAGTTGTAGCGCACCTTCAGCGAAGCGATCCCCGTCCGCTCCCGCTCCCGCTCCTCGATGGCCGCAATCTGCTGGCGGCCCGTTGTCGAAATTGTCCGCAGCTCGTCCAGCTCCGCGTCCACGCCCGCGGCTATGGCGCCACCATCGGCCAGCGTCAGAGGAGGCTCCTCGACCAGCGTGGTTACAATCCGCGCCGTCACGACTTCGAGCGTGTCCAGCCGTTCGACAAGCTGCTGCCATCGCGCCGCACGCATTGAGGCCAACGCCTTCTTAAGTCCCGGCAGACGGCTCAGACTCGCGGCCAGCGCCCGCACGTCGCGCGCTCCCGCCGAATCCAGCGACAACCGCGCCAGCAACCGCTCCAGGTCCAGAAGACCTGAAAACGCGCGCCGAATCTCCTCCCGCTTCACCAGATCCCCATGCGCCTCACCAACGGCTTCGTAGCGAGCTTCCAAAACTTCGGCGTCCACCAGCGGCCGCAGAATTGTAGTCCGCAGCAGCCGCTTGCCCATCGGCGTTTGACAGGCGTCCAGCGTGTGGAAGAGCGTGGCCCGCGCGTCCAGCCCGGCAAAGAGCGGCTCAACCAATTCGAGGTTACGCACTGTCACCTGGTCCAGCTCCAGCGCCGTCGAGTGCTCTTCGAATCGCAGACTGTCAATGTGCAGCGCCTCGTTGCGTTGCGTCGTGCGCACATAATGCAGCACCGCTCCGGCCGCAATCGCCGCCGCCGGGTGATCGCTCAACCCATAGCCTTCCAGCGAGCGCACATTCAACTGACGTTCCACCATCGGCACGGCAAACTCCCGCGTCCAGACCCAGTCCTCAACGCGCGTCCGCGCCGCGATCCGCTCCAGTTGCGCGGGTAGCTCGGCGCTGGCGGCGGTGAGTACCTCGCTCGAAGCTGCCTTCAGAATCTCGTCCACCGCCTGCTGGCGGGCCGAGGCGCCGGTAAACTCCGCCGTACGGAATTCGCCGGTGGAAACGTCCAGCAACGCAACAGCACAGACCAGGCCCTTCACACTCGCATCTTTACAAGCATGAGCTTCCGGTTCTTTGAAGGGTACGGGCTTCAGCCCGTACATCATCGAGGCCGAATCGGAGCGGGCTTTAGCCCCTGAGATGTGTTTTTTCTCGATTCCGCCCCCAGCCTCGTAATACGCCGCCAGAAAATTGTTTTGCTCCTGCCCCAGCCCAGCATCGAGAGCGGTCCCCGGCGAAAGCACGCGGGTGACCTCGCGCCGGACGATCTTTTTTGTCAGCTTGGGATCTTCCATCTGGTCGCAGAGGGCGATGCGGTAGCCCTTGCGCAGCAGGCGCGTCAGGTAGCTTTCGACCGCGTGATACGGCACTCCGCACATCGGCTGCGCTCGCTCCCGGTCACGTGCCGTCAGTGTCAGTTGCAGCTCCCGGCTGGCCGTCACCGCATCGTCGTAGAAGAGCTCGTAGAAATCTCCCATGCGGAAGAACAGCAGCGCGTCAGGATTCTCCCGCTTGGCCGCTGTCCACTGACGCATGAAGGGCGTCAGCTCGGCTGCGCCCTTCTCCGAAGGGGGAATCGACGGTGTCGCGGATTGGTTGTCGTCTCGTATCACGTTGGCTATAAGAGTATCGCGGCTGGACGGCAACGGGGTAGCTTGCTTCCGTAAGCCGGAAAAATCCGTCTCTAGTACCAGCGATTGCCTTCCGGTTGCACCCGCGCTTCTTGCCTTGGGGGGAAAAGATTAAAATCGAATCAGGCGGGCAAATGGGCGTTTTCACACCAGGTAATTGCCGAGTTGAAGTTGTAAGACATTGATGCTAAACGAGCAGGAGCAGATGGAACCGAATTCCACCGACTTTCCCCAGTCCGAACCAACCCTCAACCCTGGCGCAGACCTGAACCCGTCGGCTCCCGTCCCAACACCCGCCTCGTCGCCTCAAACCAGCAGCATAGGACTGTGGGTGCGGGATTTACTGGTCTCCGCGGCCGCCTCGGTACTCATCATCACATTCCTTTACCAGCCGGTGCGCGTTGAAGGCACCAGCATGTTGCCTCGGCTGGAGGATCAGGACCGGCTCTTCATCAACAAGTTCGTCTACAAATACACCTCCATCGAGCGCGGCGATGTAGTGGTCTTCCACTATCCGCGCGATCCGGAGAAGAGCTACATCAAGCGCGTGATCGCCCTGCCCGGCGACCGGTTGCGCATCGATCACGGCATTGTCTGGCTCAACGGCCAACCCTTGCGCGAGAGCTATGTTCCCGAGGAGTATCGCGACAGCCGTTCTATGGCGGAGATGGTGGTTCCCGAGGATGCGTTCTTCATGATGGGCGACCACCGCTCCATCTCCTCCGACAGCCGCGAATTCGGTCCCGTCGAGCGTTCGCTGATTTACGGAAAAGCCGTCTTCGTCTACTGGCCGGCGCGCGACGCGGGCGCGGTGCGCTAGAGGGCGGATACTGCCCGGTATTCCACCGGCGCAATCCCCTGAAAGCTGTTAAAATCAGTAGAATCCACTCCTCGGAGAGGCGATGCAATCGATTCTAGCGCTCGAAGATGGGCGTATCTTCCGCGGCCTCGGCTACGGCCACCCAGGCGAATGCCGGGGCGAGGTCGTTTTCAATACTTCCCTTACCGGTTACCAGGAGATCGCCACCGACCCCTCCTATGCCGGGCAAATCGTCGTTCTCACCAACCCCCAGATCGGCAACTACGGCACCAACCAGGCGGATAACGAGTCGGCCAGGCCCTATATCGAAGGTCTGATCGTCCGCGAGTTCTCGCCCATCAGTTCCAACTGGCGCTCCGAACAGGTCACCGACGAGTACATGGAGCGCTATTCCGTTCCGGTGCTGGCCGAGATCGACACGCGCGCCCTGGTGCGCCACCTGCGCACCCATGGAGTGATGCGCGGCGTGATTTCGACGGCGGAGAGCGACACAGACGCGCTGGTGGCCAAGGCCCGCGGCATTCGCAAGATGGATGGGACGGACCTGGCGCGCGTGGTCTCGACCAAATCGGTGTATACCTTTGACGAGACCGATAGCCGCAATCAGACCGGCGACCCGCTCTTGGCCAAGGCTCTCGACCAGGATGCTGGGTGCCCCATCCATGCCGCAGCTCTATCGCGGCATGGGTGGGAGACCACAAACCTTCACGTGGTCGCGTACGACTTCGGTATCAAGCAGAACATTCTGCGCATGCTGGTCCGCACCGGCTGCCGTGTGACGGTGGTTCCCGCCGAGACCAGCGCCGAGGATGTCTTCGACTTGAATCCCGACGGTGTCTTCCTCTCCAACGGCCCAGGCGACCCTGAGCCGGTCGATTACGCCGTGCGCGCGATTCGCAAATTCCTGGGCCGTGTACCGGTCTTCGGAATCTGTCTCGGCCATCAGCTGACCGGCATTGCCCTGGGCGGCAAAACTTACAAGCTCAAATTCGGCCATCACGGCGGCAACCATCCGGTGCAAAACCGGCTCACCGGCAAGGTCGAGATCACCGCCCACAACCACAACTTCGCCGTCGATCCCGACTCGATCAACGCCAACGAAGTCGAGCTGACGCACGTTGACCTGAACGACCAGACCCTCGAAGGCCTGCGCCACCGGACGCTGCCCCTGTTCAGCGTGCAATACCTCCCCGAAGCCGCTCCCGGACCGCTCGATTCCAACTACCTCTTCCGCGACTTCCGGCGCATGATGGAGGAGTGGAAGTGATGAGGGTTTTGTGCACAGTTGCGAAAGATGAAAATGTTGGCAATGGCGGGGCATTTGCCCCGCTCTTTTGCGTAGGCAAGCGCACCATAAATCTGCATAGGTTTTGAAAGGGCACGACTTCAGTCGTGCCGCAAGGATGGAAATAGAAACCGGGCTTTAGCCCCTGAGGGATGAATTTGCTT
>JBKQLG010000242.1:0-13181 GCA_052147235.1 Occallatibacter sp. | reverse complement strand
GTTCCGAGATGCCCACCTGCGAGATCAGGTAGAGGTTGGCGTTTTCATCAAAAAGAGCCGTGTCCCTCAAGTCGATTCTCGAACCGGCATCGACGACTACATAATCGAAGCACTGACGCGCCACGGCCAGCAGTTTCTCGAGGGCCTCAGTGGGGGGCTGCGCGGGGAAGAATTCGCTGGGAGCCGCAAGCACGGATAATCCCGAACTGTGCTTGGTCAGCAGCGAGCGAAAGAAATTCGCATCCAGCCGGCTGGAGTCCTGCAGAGCGTTGGTGGTCGAGTACTGAGGGTTCATCCCTAGGTTGAGCGCCGCGTCTCCCAGGGGAAGTCCCAGGTCGATCAACAGGGTCCGCTGGCCGGAGACCTGGGCCAACGCCACGGCGAAATTGGAGGAGATGGTGGTTACTCCGCAGCCGCCTTTCGCGCCCAGAAAGACGAACAGCTTTCGCGAAACTCGTTTACCGTGGGAAATCGCCGAACGGCTGATCGAAACCCGGGCCAGCGCGCCGGCTATGTCAGCGTGGGCGAGGGGCAGAGTGAGGTACTCGCGGGCGCCCGCGCGCATGAAGCGAATCGCCTGCTCCAGTTGAGCCTGCTCCGAATAGACCATCACGCTCGCGGAGTGATTGTCGCAGATGCTCTCCACAACATCGAAGGCATACTCCGGATCGCTGTCCAGGCCGATGATCACGGCGTCGTAACGCTTTTCCATCATCTGGGGCATATCGTCCAGGCTGGCAGGGAAGGCAGAATACTCCCGGACCGTTGTGCCCTGGAATTCCGCCAGCGCGTTCGCTACCTCTCTGCGGTGCTGAGCATTCGCATCAATGAGCGCGACTGACAACTGGATCGCGACTGACGAGTCGGTGATCTGGAGAGGAATGGCCATGACCTGCTTTGCTTCCATTTGCCCGCACTGCATCCTGGTTGAACCGTGGATCGTTGCAATGCAGGCGGATTGGTGAAATATCCCTGGTTCTCGCGATACGCGAATCGCTCTTCAGAAAATCTCGTGCCGGACGTATGGCGCGCATGGGACAAGCGCGAAGATCTGTTGACCACCCCAGCGACAAAGACCTGTCGTCGGGACGCCCGGATTACCACCCTGTTTGCGCGGTCTCGCCGGCATGGACTTTTCCCTGAAGCTTTCGATCTGTCCACAGAGGTTATCGGCGAGCAGGGAGCCTTCATTAACGTATTTTGAGAATCTTATTACCCTGGGATGAAGGGCGTTGCCGGATATGCAGCTTCCAGACGCTGGTACCTGGACCGTGCGATTGTGGAATCTCCGGAATAGATCGCCGCTTGCTCTGAAATGGATCGCCACTAGCGCAGGAATGGAGCGCCACTAGCGCAGGAATGGAGCGCCGGTCTCCAGACCGGCTGTAGTGTGGGCGTCCTCGCCCGCATCTGTTCTGAAATCAAGATCAAATCACACCGTCTCAGCACTAGAAACGTGTTGAAAAACCTGGGTTTGTGTCAGGGCACGACTTCAGTCGTGCCGTAAATGCAACAAAATCGACGCGGGCTTTACAGGCTGCGGAAAAACTCGATAATAAGCTCAGGAGCGTCAGGGCATGACTTTACAGGTTGCGGAAAAACGCATTCAGGGTTGCAAGAAGCGTCAGGGCACGACTTTAGTCGTGCCAATAAAGCCCATAGAATCAATAGGGCTTTAGCCCCTGCGGGAATGCCGGTGCGCAAGATGAATTTTTTCAGACCATCCTAAAGGCTCTCCCCTCAACTTTTCAGCCTTCCGCGCACTCGTCAAAGGTCAGGTTCTGCGCGGCGGAGTGGCGCTCGTCGCGCCAAAGCTCGAAGATTCGCCCGTAGCTGAGAGTGATGTACTGATTCGGGTCAATACCCAGCCGGGCGGCGGCGCGGTCAATCCATTCGGCGGAGCCTTCCAGTTCGGCGTAGTTGCCAATGGGCGTCTCATCGACAACGCAATGCCCCTCGCCGTCAGTCCACTCGGCGCGCCACTTCTCATAGCGAAAGGCGGCTACCAGGCCGAGAGACAGGAAAATCTCCTCCTGCGCAGCGCCGTCGGCCACCTCGGTCTCGGTTTCCTCGCGGTGCTTGTGGGTGTCTTCGCCGGGGCCAACGTCGGGCAGCCGTTTGTGGGTCACGGTCCACCGCCCGGCATAGCCGCGAATGCGCAGAATCTCCGTGCGGGCGCGCATCGCGCGGTCAGGCGTGTCGTAAAGAACATTGCTCTCGAAGGCACGCGGAGTCTGCAAGTGGAAACCGGTCGCCTCCAGCCGTCGCGCCAGCCCGGCCAGGTCCTCCACGCGAAATTTGATCTCGGTTTCGATGGGCATCGTCAGCAGTGAGTATACGGTTCCCAAGGTCTCAAAGGCGAGAGCCGGGGGCATTCTCAATTCTCGCTTGTCAGGCCCGCACCCTGGCGGAAGGCCTGGGGCACCCCACTCATTTGGGATTGGTCAGACCTGCGCCACACACCATCAGCTCGTCATATATGTCCGGCTTTGGGGTCGATAGCGGCGTGAAGACCCAACCAATGCCCGCCATATTTTACGAGCTTCCTGGCGCCGCTACACCAAATACATTCCGACGCCTCCAAGTAGTGGGGATTGCAGTCCCGTTCCAACGGAGCGTCATTGCCGATGGTCCTTGCTTCGAGCACACCATCGCCGCCGCAATAGTGGCAGACAGATTCTTCACGGATAGCGCAGATTGCCTCTACTGATTCCTTTTGAATCTTTGACGCCGCACCTTTCTGCAATTCCCGGTATAACGTATCCAGAACGAGCAATAGACCCCAAGGCGGGTCACGGTCATCCAGCGCAGCGATAAGAGATTGGAGCTCTCCAATTGTGCCCGATTTCAGCCAATCAGCCTCCACCTGTCGAAGGAGCGCACGCTTGAACGCGTCACCTAACTTAAACTCGCCGTACTGCCGCAAATCGTCGCTTAGCGATGCGGGCACAGTGCGGCTGAGAAAGGCTTGCAACGCCGTCATCCGGTTCGATGCAGCTAGCTCTGCAACCAATAGATTCGTCCACTTCTTGAGTGCGTCCTCACGCACCTCCGAATGTTTGGCGTTCAGGGCGACGCGGGCAAGCAGTTTCCGGTCGGTGATACGCTCGAATGCGCACAGGCCATTTCTAAAGCCCGAATCCTCGATGGTGACTTCGGCATAAATGCTCTGGGCCAAAGCCTCATCCGTAATCTTTTCTACCGCCGGCCTGCAAAGGCCCCAGCAGCCGGAAAAACATCTGGCGACGGCAGCATAGATGCTTTGGGCAAGGGGTTGGTCTTCCAACTTCCCCGCCGCAGCCATGCGAACGTGAACATCGTCACTTTTCAGTGCCACCTGCGCAAGGAGAGCCTGGTCCCAAAGCTTCTCAACGGCAGCCAACCTGATTTCTTCATCCCCTCCATGCAGGGCCACATCCACCAGCATTGGTCCCTCAGACAGTTTCTGTAGCGCATTTGACTGAATCTCCGGTGACTCATACCAGCTCCGCTTAGCGACCTCCGCCAATGCGCGGGGATCGACCAACCGCTCTGCCGCCGCGGCGCGAATTGGCTCACGATAATCGTGTAGCGCGACGCTAAGAAGGGCAGCTTGATCGGAAAGCTCGCGCACCGCCGCGAGGCGGATTGCATCTTCACTGTGCTTCCATTTGGGACGAAAGAGGTCTTTCCATATCATGGGTTGTCTCCAAAGGCCCAATGCCGATCAGTTGTAATCGTAAAGCATGACGCTGACTGGCGCGCCCCGTGCCCCGCGAGGCATGTGAGGGAAGGCTGACACTCCGAGTAACTCAGGGTGTTCCACCCGCCGGTGGGTGAGCATGGTTCACCACGACAAAGCGGCAACGGTCACCGTGCACCGCCCCAAGTGGCGGCGCTCGCGCCGGGAGCCGTGGTGATCTTATAGCCGTGCCGTATTCCCCAGGAGCGTGCGGCAGCTTCCAGCGTCCAATCTCCGCAGTTCAAGAGATACACTGCCATATCGCTCTGGCCAAACTTATCGAGCGCCTCCACGATCACATCCTGTGAACCGGGCTCGCCGCGTCCGATGAAGAAGGCGTAAGCCCCAGAGATGGCCGCCAGATTGCGTTCCTGCAAAGCGGTCATCAGAGCGCCGGCGACGCGGGGATCGCTCTCTCTGCTCAACGCAGCCGCGGCGCGGGATTGAACGATGGTATTGGAATCCTTGAGGGCCGCGATGAGAGGTTCGATGGCGCGGGGATCGTTGAAATTTCCCAGCGCGTCGGCCGCATGCCACCGGACGACAAAATCCGCGTCCTTGAGGGCGGCGATCAGGGGCACGACGGCGGAGGGGTCTCTGAAACTACCCAGCGCCTGAACGGATTCCGATCGGAGATTGCGATCTTTCTCCTGCAAGGCGGCGCTGAGCGGCGCGATGGCGCGGGGGTCTCCGATCTGGCCTAAAGCCTTGGCAACGTCGCCTCGAACGCCGGCATTGGAATCCTTCAAAGCCGCGGTCAGAGCTTCGACGGCGCGAGGATCCTTGAGCTCGCCCAACCCGGATGCAGCCCAGTTGCGCGCATCCGCATTTGGATCGTTCAGCGCGGCGATGAGAGGCTTGACGGCGGGCTCTCCGATCTTCGGCAGCGCAGAGCCTGCGGCCATGCGGACCCAATCGTTCCGGCTTCTCAGGGCGGCAAGCAGCGGTTCAATCGCACGCGGGTCCTTGGTTGTTCCCAGTGCGATGGCGGCGGCGCTTTGAATCTGGGAATTCGGATCTTTCAGGGCTTCGATAAGAGCTTCAACGGCAGGCGGGCCAATCTCTCCCAACTGATTGGCCGCCCACGTCCGCGGACCGATTTTTTCTTTCTTGTCATTCAACTGATCAGCCAACTGCTGCACGCGAATATCCACCAGATCGCCGGCGGCAAAGATGGCGACGTCCCAATCTGGATCCTTGAGATGCGCGGTGAGGGGCGCCACGGCACGCGGGTCCTTGAATGAACCCAACGCCCAGGCCACATTCTTCCGGACGCTGGAATCCGGATCGTTAAGGGCGGCAATCAGCGGCTCGACGGCGCGTGGGTCTTTGATTTTTCCCAGCGCTTCAGCCGCCTTGTACCGAGCATTCGAATTGGGGTCGGTGAGAAGGGCAATCAGCGGTGCAACTGCGGGGGAGCCAATCTGGACCAGCGCATCGGTCGCGCTGTTGCGGACGTGCCAATCCGGATCTTTCAGCTTGTCGATCAGTTGGGCCACATGATTAGCTTGCCCATGTGCGGCCGGCGCAAGCCAAACCAGGCAGAGGCTCAGCAATATCCCCAGGGCAAACTGATTTCTGATTTGCCAGAATCGGCGAACTTGCAACGAAAACATACGACCCCTTCTAGCAGTAACTCGGTCGGCGGGATGCTGGGGTGCGATTGACGTAACCGCATTCAAACCCGATTCACGAGCTTTCTTGTTCCGCATCCACTATACCGCGTCGGCCAGGTGGCGACGTTAGCCCGCAACAGGCGACAATGAAAGTGTGAAGACATTGCGATTAGTAGTCGATCCAGCAAACCTGGAAAGTTCCGAGGCCACGAAGGCCCTGGAGCGCGCCGCCGGGATTCTGCGCGCCGGTGGCCTGGTGGCGCTGCCAACCGAGACAGTCTACGGCCTGGGCGCGAATGCCTTGGACGCAGAAGCGGTGAGCCGCATCTTTGCCGCCAAGCAGCGCCCGGCGTGGGATCCGATCATCGTGCACATCTCCGATGAAGCGATGCTCGACGGACTCGTGCGGGAACTTCCCACTGCGGCGCGCAAGCTGATCAAGGCCTTCTGGCCGGGTCCGCTGACGCTGCTGCTGCCGCGCACGGTTGCCGTGCCCGATGTGGTCACAGCTGGCCGCCCTCTGGTCGGTGTGCGCATGCCCGCCCATCCGGTCGCGCTGGAATTGATCCGGCGGGCAGGAGTTCCGGTGGCCGCGCCTAGCGCCAATCTTTTTGGCCACATCAGCCCGACCACCGCCGCGCATGTCCTCGCCGACCTCGACGGCCGCATCGATGCGGTGCTCGACGCGGGGCCGACCGAGCACGGAGTCGAGTCCACGGTGCTGGACCCCTGCCAGACTCCGATGATGATCTACCGGCCAGGCGCGGTGACGAGTCTTCAGATTCGAGAGATTGCCGGAGCGGTCGAACTCTTCCGCGATGAGGGCGCGCTGCTGGCCATCCCGCATGATGCGCACCCCTCGCCGGGCCTGGGCCTGCGCCATTATGCGCCCCGGGCGCGGCTGGTGCTGATCGAGGGCGATCTGGCCGAGCTGGCTGCAAGGCTGGCCGGGGCTGTGATGGACCTGCCCGAGGATCAGGTGGGCGTAATGCTGCCGGACGGCATCCATGCGCCGGCTAGCGCCGCGGCCGTCTTCGCCTGGGGACAGTGGTCCGCCCCGGCAGAACTGGCGCGCACACTCTACGCGGGGCTGCGCTGGCTGGACGGCCAAGGCTGCACGGTGATTCTCTGCCCTCTGCCACCGGCGGAAGGCATTGGCGCGGCCATCCGCGACCGGCTGCTCAAGGCAGGGAACAGGGAAGAGGGACTAGGGAACAAAGAACAGCCCGCTGTTCTCTGACCTTTCCTGGCCAAATTTACGCCAAATTATCTCTGTATCCACGCATAGCCTTTTTTGCGCGCCTGATCCACAATTTCCGCGAAGTTCACAGTCCCGCGTCGCCAACCTTGTACATATACTTGATCGCGGTTTTGTAGACCAGGGTCTTCTGCCGGCCGCGAATCTTGAGGACATCGCGGTCATACCACTCGATGCAGCCTTCGATCTTCTCCCCGTCTTCAAGAACAACGACCATGGGAGTCTGCGCCTGAATCTGCTTTTGCATATAAAAAAGCTCGGCCTGATGCGCCGAGTTATCCTGCTCGGGGGTATGGGAGGTCAGGATAATGGGAGCGACGGCGGCCGACCGGTTGCGTGTGCGCGCCTGCGCGAGAAGGACGGATTGCTTGCCGGCGCGCGATGGAAAGGCTTCATTGTTCATAAGAAACTCCTCCTGGGGAAGGTGAGACTTGCAATGATTTTCTGTACAGTTGGCTGCTGGAATTGATTGTACAGAACCGGCGCTAGTTGCGGTCGAGAGTGATTGCCATGTCGTCGAGCGAGAGCGAACGGAGCAGGTTGCGCCTCATTCCCGACTCCACGCGAACCAGCGCCTGTGCAGCGGAGTCAATCCAATCGAGCGTGAGACCCTGAGCCAGACGGGCCAGTTCCGCTTCAATGTCCAGGTTGCGGATGAGCCGCGGCGTGCCAGCCACGATCAGCAGCAGGTCTTCGACCAGGCTGCTTAGCGCGCGTAGCAGGTTGAGGGTCTTCTCCTGGCCGTCTGCGCCGGCTCGATAGCTCTCCGTGGCGCGGAAGAGCGTGGAGTAATCGGGCTCACGCAGGGCAGTGTGCAGCAGGATGAGCGCATCCTGGCGGCTGGCCAGATACACTTCCAGGTCAAGCGTCAGCGCACGGCCCACGGCGCCCTCCGCCAGGCGCGCGGTCAGAGCCCGGACCTGCGCCTTGAGCAAAGGGCGGCGCTTGGCGAGCAGGGCTTCCAGCTCTGCTGCGGGAATCGCGCCCAGCCGATGCACCACAGCGCGCGAGCGGATGGTGGGCAGCAGCTCCTGCGGATTCTCGGTGAGCAGAATCAGCGAGCTGTGCGCGGGCGGCTCTTCCAGCACCTTGAGCAGGCTGTTAGCCGCCTCTTTCATGAAGGCAGACGAAGTGAAGATGGTGAAGGTGCGCCGCGATTCGACCGGCGGGCGATAGTAGGCGACGTGGATCACCTGCCGGACCTGCCCCAGCTTGATGAGCAACTGCGGCGGGTCGGGCGGGACGACAAGCAGGTCCGGGTGGGTCTGGATGAGGATGCGGGTCTCGCGCTTGTCGGTCTCGCGCAGCTCGTCGCGGGCTTCGACGGCCTCGGCGACCAAGGCCTCAAGGTCAGCCGATAGGGCGATGCGGGTGCAGTTGGCGCACGCGCCGCAGTAGTCCGGCAGGCCGTCCGATTCTGTCGGTTGCAGGCAGTTGACGGCCTTCGCCAGCATCAGCGCCAGCGTGTACTTGCCCGCCCCGCGCGGGCCCGCCAGAATCAGCGACTGCGGAAAGCGCTCCGCGCGAATGCTCTCGCGCAGATGCGTGACGGTCGCCGCGTTGCCGAGAAAATCCTGAAAGCCCATGGGTTGAGTTTAGTGCATTCGCGGGCTGTTACGCCGAACAGGGGTCTTAGATTAGCTGTCCGCCACTCAATTCAAGAATTGTATTGAGAAATGCCTTCAACTCCGGGCATTTTGCGGCGGCTACAGAAAGATCCTGACCCTGTAGTATCCGATTGGCGTCCCGTACCTTGGAGTAGTCACGGCGACAAGTTCCGGTCTTGAATATATTCTTGATATGGTACGACGGCGGGTGATTGTGATTCACAGATTCCGGTAGCCCTTGCGGTGTCTTGAGAGTGTTGCCAGCAACTTTCTTAATTTCACTCCAGTAGGGTAAGAGCCAAGCTTCAAAATCATGCTGGGCCACGTGAGGGTGAAATCTATCATTAGGTCCTACCCAATTCCGCATTTTCGCCTTGGCGTCGGCTGCGTCAATAAAGTCATTCGTGCCTGTGTAAACATCGGTCAGCGCTATCACCGCATCTGCCGGATAACGACCGGCCAGCAGACTCTCTACCTTGGTACGAAGCTTGTCGCCTTTATCTACACGGCCGTTGCAGGGAAACATATCGAGTCGCGGCATATTGCCTGCAAGTCGAGTGGAGAGAAAGTTTGTCAGGTGCGGACGGAAAGCCCTTTCGGTTGCCCCTTCAACGATAATAGATATCTTCACGCGCGCGCTCCAAGACGGCCATTACTCCAAAGCTCGTCGAGAGAATAATCCTTCAGCCATGCATCGAGATCAAGTTCGTCCGCCCATTTCAGTGTACTCATTCCATCCTCATCCGCATCCATCACCACAATTTCCTTCGGTTGCATAAATCGAATGAGACGATCAGAATGCGTGGCCACGACGAGCTGTGTCCGGCTCGAAGCTTCCCGCAACATATCCGCGAGAAGGTTCAGCAATTCCGGATGTAGGCTGACTTCCGGCTCGTCCAGCAATGTGAGGGCTGTCAAACCCGGACTTTGCAGCAACGTAGCAAGCCACAAAAAACGAAGAGTGCCTTCGGATAGCTGATGCATATAAAGAGGCTTAGAGAATCCTGTCTCTCGCCACGCCAAAGCAAGAGTTCCAGCAGCTACCGGCGGAAAGTCGAGCCGATCAAATCGCGGGAAAGCGGCGCGCAGTGCATCCTTAATCGCTTCAAACCGATCACGTTCTGCTTCTCTGAGATAGAAAAGACAAGAAACCAATTCCTCGCCATTGCGTCCGGGCAATGTCGCAGGCTGCATCGGTTGAGGCAACCGCACAGGTGACCTAGGGTCTACATTCAGCACATGGTAAAAAGTGGAAGAGGACAACCGATTACGAAAATCTTCTGGTTGCTGAAACATTTTTGGAACTTGCGATAGGGAGGTCTCGAATGGCCTCTGTTCCCAATTTGGACGCAGAAGGTTTTTTTGATCGACTTCATAATACTTGATGTCTGAGCCGTACGAATCAATATGCAAAAACGGACCTGTGTGACCGTAACGTTTTTGACTGAGCCGCTCTTCGTTGATTACATATGTGACGGCTTGCGGTTTCAGCTTCAATGAGTATTTCAAAGGCTCATAATTAGGAATACTCATGGAAATATCGAAGTGCAACTCCTCGGCTCGGTCATAGGTCAGTATGCTCGATAAACCGGATAGGTCTGAAATGGACTCGCTCAGCTTTCCCTGGGCCGATTTTGCCAATAAAGAAAGTACATCCAACACGGACGTTTTGCCTGTCCCATTGGCACCGATCATTACGGAAAGAGGGCGCAAGGGCAATTGAACGTCACAGAGACGGCGGAACCCATGGATCGATAATTCTTGAAAGCGGGATGTCTCAGAAGTAACCATTTCTTGCCTCTTAGTCTCCACTACATTACGAGCATTGTCAACGGCAAGGTGCATAATCTGCCCATCATTAGCCAATTTACAAAGTATAGCGGAAGAGGTGGCGAAGTCCTACTTATCCCGCGCCACCACAAAATCTGGCACCCACAGCAATGCGCGCTTGTACTCCGAGTCGGGGATCGCGGCCAGCGCCTGGCGGCTCTGTTCGGCGTAGCGGTCTGCTACGCCCATCGCGTACTCCACCGAGCCGTTGCGCAGCAGAATATCCCGGATCTTCTCGCGGCTCACATTCTCAAAGCTGCGGTCGTCCAGCACCCGCTGAATGGTCCTGCGGTCGGCGGCCGTGCCGTGGTCAATCGAGTGAATCACCGCCAGCGTCGCCTTGCCTTCGCGCAGGTCGCTGGCCACCGGCTTGCCCAGAACCTCTTCGGTGGCCGTCAGGTCGAGCACGTCGTCCACAATCTGGAAGGCCAGGCCCACCGTCCGGCCATACGCGCCCAGGCTCGCTTCCACAGTCTCCGTGGCGCCGACCAGCACCGCGCCCAGCCGCATCGAAACCGAAAACAGGCAGGCGGTCTTGCGATAGATCAGGTCGTAGTACTCGGCCTCGCTGACCGCCCGGCCCAGCTTCTGAATCTGCAGCAGCTCGCCCTCGACCATCTGCTGGGTTAGGCCGATCAGCAGGTCGAGCACGCGCAGGCTCTTCTCTTTGAGAGCCACATTGAAGGCCTGCATATAAAGCCAGTCGCCGGCCAGCACGCACTTCTCATTGCCCCAGGTGGTGTTGGCCGAGGGCCGCCCGCGGCGCACGTTGGCGCTGTCGATAATGTCGTCGTGGACCAGCGTCGCGGAGTGCACCATCTCCACCACCGCGCCCAGCCGGATGGCAGCCTGGCCGGTGTAGCCCAGTGCGTGCGACGACAACAAGAGTAAGGTAGGCCGGATGCGTTTGCCGCCGCCTCCGCGCAGGTATTCGGCAATCTCCGTGATGGTGCTGACGCCGGAGGCGGAGTCGCGTCCCAGCTCCTGCTCAATCGCCACGAGGTCGTCCCGCAGCAACTCGAAGACTTCTTTTGCCGTCGCTATCGCCAGTGTGCTCAAAGTACTCCGGTTCTCGTGCTTGATCCTGCCATATAGTTCACGATCCAGTTGCGCGCAACCAGATATCCGCTAACTCGCTAACTTGCGATCACCGCGCAGCGGTGGCTAACTTGCTGCCTCTGTTCAAACAATTATCAACCGTCCTGCCTTCGTTGATCGAAGAGCTGCCCCACCGCAGGTGGTTAATTCGTGCGGTAGTTGGTGAATTGCAGCTCGACGCCGAAATCCTTGCCGCGCAGTAGCGCGATAATCCCCTGCAGCTCGTCGCGGTCCTTGCTGGAGATTCTCACCATATCGCCGTTGATGCTGGCCTGCGCCTTCTTCTTCGCGTCCTTGACCAGCTTCACAATCTCCTTAGCCTTTTCGATGGGAAGGCCCTGCTGTAGGGTGATCTTCTGGCGCACCGTCTTACCCAGCGCCGGCTCCAGCTTGCCGTAGGTCAGGTTCTTCAGCGAGACGCCGCGCTTGACCAGCTTCTGGCCCAAAATCTCCTTGACCGCCTCCAGATGATATTCGCCGTCCGAGGCCAGTTGAATCTCCTTGTCGCCCTCGGCCAGCTTGATCTCGGAGTGGGAGTCCTTCAGGTCGAAGCGCTGGCGAATCTCCTTCAACGCCTGGTCGATGGCGTTGCGCACCTCTTGAATCTCCACCTTGCTGACGATGTCGAACGAATTTTCCTGTGCCATACGCTTTCCCGTCCTTCAACTTTGAAAGGCAATGCCTGCCATACAACAATACTTCTCAGAGACCCTCAAAGCCAAACAGCCGATGAAAATTCTCCGTCGTCGCCGCGGCTATTTCCTCCTCGGAAACTTCCTTTAGCCCGGCCAGAACCGATGCCGTCTGCGCCACCCACGCCGGCTCGTTGCGCTTGCCGCGCTGCGCCGACGGAGCCAGCCAGGGCGCGTCGGTCTCCACCAGCAGCCCGTCCAACGGCAGCCGGGCGGCCACGTCACGCAGCGGCTGCGCCTTGGGGTAGGTCAGATTCCCGGCAAACGACACCAGAAACCCCAGTTCCAGCGAGCGCCGCGCCTGCTCCCATCCGCCGCCGAAGCAGTGCATGATGCCGCCCAGGCCCGTCGCCCGCCAGTGCGTCTCCAGAATCCCGAAGAGATGATCCCAGGCGTCGGTTGATTCGTTTGTTCCGCGGCAGTGAATCAGGATCGGCCGCTTCCTGCTGGCGGCAATCTCCAGTTGCCGGACCAGTCCGCTCATCTGCACCGCGCGCGGCGCGCCCTCATGGAAGTAATCCAGCCCAATCTCCCCGCAGGCGATCACCTCCGGCTCGGCGAGCAGCCGGTCCAGCTTGCCCAGAACCTTGTCGTCGATCTCCGTCGTGTTGTGCGGATAGACGCCGGCGCTGGCGTAGAGCTTTGGGATGCCGTTCCGCCCATTGAACTCGCGGCAGACGGCCAGCGCCCCGTCCATTCCGCTCGCGTTCTCGCCAATGCCGATGGCCAGCACCGCGCCCACGCCCGCCTCCCACGCGCGGCGCAGCATCGCTTCGCGGTCGCCGTAGTAGCGCGGGCTGTCCAGATGAGCGTGAGAATCGATCAACAAGATAGCCTCGGACAAAGATGGAGTGTACTGTCCTCCTACTCTACATTGGCGCTTGCCCTTCGTGATACTTTATCGGAGTGCAGACGCACCATCAAGCGCAATCCGCTGTGTATCGGTCAATGCAATTCCCGGCTGCCGCGATGGCCATTATTTGGCAACTCTTATATAGACAGCTACTTCTGGACTGGATTCGTAATAGAATACCCTTATATTCTGGCCTTCCTCCAGCTTGGTATCGCAATCGAATTCTTTGGTCTGAGCGTTTCCGGGTAATAAAAGGACTAGGTGCCGATGTTTCCAACTTTGAACAACTCCGTTCACGTTGACCGAACGCTCTAAAATCTCTCTTTCTAAACTCTCTATATCCTTTTCCTCAGGATTAAATGAAGATAGTGTTGGATGCTGAGGTGGTCCCGGTAGTTCGGACAGTTTTTACTTTTTCCTTAAGTGGAAGTTCTTGCTTTTGCTTTTAGGCTGCCAGTGTTTCTGGCAGGCGGTTGAAGTATACCTGATCGGGCGTTTGCGCTTTC
>JBKQLG010000241.1:0-24890 GCA_052147235.1 Occallatibacter sp. | reverse complement strand
GCCGTCTTGCAAGGGAAGATAGTTGGAGTGTTTATTGCGCGGGATTGGCGGTTGGCGACGCGTAAAAACTTTCCTCAATTTCCACCTATTGATCCTAATCGCTTTGGCTTCTCCGCTAGCGAAGCGCCAGATGATGTGAAAGCCATGTACATCCAGAAGCTTGCGCCCAAGTTGAAGCGCGGGGCAGCATTCCCGATTCAGTATGTACCAAAGACACCTTGGAAGTAATTTAAGTACGCTGTGTCCGAACCAGGCCGAAGTCGTAATCTGGCTAATGGGATGCAACTTTCCTTTGCAACGCGCTTTGCACGATGTACGAGGAGCGGGTGAGTCCCTTGGCGCGGGCGCGGCGGTCGATCTCGGCGATCTGGCTTTGGCGGGCGGTGATGTTGATGCGGACGGTTCTCTCCGGCTCGCGAAGTTCGGTCAGGAAGGCTACCGCGCCCTTCATCGCCGGATCGCCGCGCAGGTCGTCGAGGGTCGAAGGCTTGGGAATCAGCTCACCATCTTCGCGCATTCCAGCCACATGGAAGGCCAGAGCTTCGGCCGACCTGCCGCGTGCGTCTTCCAGGCTCGAACCAGCGGTGATGCAGCCGGGAAAGTCAGGAAAGCTGACGCCGTAGTCCGAGTTCCTGTCCTTGTGAAGGTAGGCGATATATTCCATGGTTGCTCCTTTATCTGAGCTTTAGGCCAGATTGTTTTTCGATGCTCCGGAGAGTTCCTTCCGGAACATCTCTTTGGGGGTACACAACCGTAACCCGTCCCGGTTTGACAGGATGCTTGAACTGCTTGTGGCTACCAGCCTGCGCAACCTCGAACCAACCATCCTGTTGGAGTCTGCGAATGACTTCCCGGCTGTTCATCGCGGGGCTCCCTGCTCTTAAGAATACACATTCCGTATACACTCTTCAAGTACTGAAAGAGTATACTTCTGATTCTGCCGGGGTAAAACTCCAGCCTACAAATGCGCGTAGCGGAGCAGCAGTCCGGCCAGCGCGCCGCCCAGCAGCGGACCGGCGATGGGGATGTACGCATAGCTCCAGTTGGAGCCGCCTTTGCCGGGGATGGGCAGCAGCCAATGGACCAGCCGCGGACCCAGATCGCGGGTGGGGTTGATGGCGTAGCCGGTGGCGCCGCCCAGCGAGAAACCTATGCCCCAGACCAGGCACGAGATCAGCCACGGACCCATTCCGGCGGCCGGGCCATTTGCCGAGACTCCGCGCGAGAAGATGGCCGCGGCCACCAGCACCAGCACCGCCGTGCCCAAGGCCTCGCTCAGCAGGTTGAAGGCCGGGCTGCGCACCGCGGCGTTCGTGCAGAAGACGCCCAGCTTGGCCGCCGGGTCGGGTGTGAGCCGCCAGTGCGGGCCATAGTGCAGGGCCATCAGCGCCGCGCCGCCCATGGCGCCCAGTAACTGCGCCGACCACAGGCTGAGCACCTGCGAATAATCTCCGCTGACGATGGCGGCGGCCAGCGTAATGGCGGGATTCAGATTCGCGCCGGGGCTGCCAAAGGCCTGCGCCACCAGCACGCCGCAGAGCACGCCCAGCGCCCAGCCGGTGGAGATCACCATCCAGCCGGAATCGGCCGCGTAGGACTTGCGCAGGATCACGCCGGCATTGACGCCGGTGCCCAGCAGCACCAGCACCAGCGTGCCCATGAATTCGCCAAACCAGAGAGAATGCATTGCGTCTTCCTCAGTATTGAAAACGGCGCGGCTGGCAGGTGAGGGAGTTGAATCCTAACCTTCCAGCCGCGCCGATTGAAACCTGGAGCGTTACTACTGCGACTGCGGCGCCGGGGCAGGCGCAGGCGCGAGGGTCGGTACGGGAGCTTGCGGAGCCGGCCCCAGCGGCACATCGCCGGCGTCCTGCTTCGGTTTATTGGACTTCTTCTTGCCGGCCAGGCGAGTTTTGTCGCCAGTGGTAGTGGCAGCCTTTTTCTTTTTCTTGGAAGTATCGCCAGCCAGACCCAGCGGACCGGCCTGAGTCTGTTGGTCGGCAACCTCGGCGGCGTCCGGCGCGGCGGGAGCCAGTGCGTCCAACTTCGGCCCCTTAACCTTGGGTTGCTTGATCTGCCTGGCGCGCGCGCTAAAGCGGGTCTTCTGCGTTGGCTTAACCTTGGACTCCAACGGATTCACCGGCTCCGGACCGGCAGCTGTGGTTGGCGATACTGCGCCCGCGTCCTCGGTCGGGCTCTCGGGCGCGCTGGGCAGGGTTTTGGTCGGAGCCTTGCCGTAGCGGATCTTTTCCTTCTTGCCGGGCTTCATTGAAGCCACGTCGGCGCTCTTGTTCTTCTTGCCCTTCCCGGCGGGCACAGCGGCGGGCGTTGCGGCAGGAACCGCGGCTTCCGGCGCCGCGGCTGTCTGCGAAGTTTTCTGGCGGAAGGTGCGCGTACTCTCGCGGAAGCGCGTGCGCTCCACCTTCGTCTTCTTTTTGGGCGCGGGCGGCACATAGGCGCTGTAGATGGGCTTAGTCTGCTTAGCACTGGCGCCGGTATCGGTGTAGCCCGGCTTGATGTCAATGAAGGCCTGCTCGCGCATCGTGGTCAGATAGCTGCGCATCGCCGGCTCCATGCGCTCCGCGAAGAAGTTCTGCTGGACCTGCTCCTCGACATCCTTATATGTCGGAACTCCACCGGGGATGTGCTGCACTACCTTCATGATGACGAAGCCCTGTTTGGTGCGAATGGGCTCCGTGAATTGTCCCGCTTTCAGCGCGAAGGTCTGATCCTCGAATACCTTGGCCAACTCGCCGCGCTTGTACTGGCCCAGATCGCCGCCTTCGGCCGCCGTGGATCCGTCGCTGAAGGTACGGGCGAGTTGCCCAAAGTCGCCCCCGGCGTGGAGTTTTGCTTCGATATCGTCGGCTTTTGCCTTGGCGGCCGCCAGTTTTGCGGGATCGTCGGGCTGCACGCCGCCCGTCACCGAGGGCGCGGGCGTGCCGGTGGAGATGAGAATCTCGGCGAGTGTAACGTTTTCCGGCTGCACGTACTCCTGCTTGTGCTGCTCAAAGTAGCGTTCCGCCTCGCCGGGGGTGAACTGAATCAGCCTGCCCAACTCCTGCCGCATCACCTCCTGAGTGATGATGCTGTTGCGAATGTTGGCCTTGAAATCCTCAAACGAAACGCCCTGCTCCTTGGCAGCCTTCTCCAGGTCTTCCAGCGATTCCAGGTGGTACTGCTTGCGGATCTCATCCAGCCGCTTGATCATTCCGGTCTCGCCGGTAATGCCCAGTTCCTTTCCCTTGGAGAGCCACAGCTGCTGATCGATCAGGTTGCGCAGCAGATCTTTGTGGGCCTCGGAGATATCCTGCTCCGAGGCGCCGTGTTGGCTCGCCTCTTCATCCAGTTCCTTGAGGGCGCGGTCGTAGTCCGAGCGCGTGATGATCTGATCGTTGACCCGGGCGATGATCTCCTCGACCGTGGTACCGCCGTATGGGCTCTCGGGCGCGGCGGGATGCGAAGTTTGCGCCAAAGGGTAGCTTGCGAGCAGCACCGTCGAGAACAGGAAAGCCGCGGGAGTGCGAAAGGTTCGTAGATTCATAGGGTCAGGACAAGCCAGAGCGACGACGAATCGCGCACCTGATGCTTAGACGCCATTGTAAATGCCTGGGCAGCGGCAAGGCTATTGTCTGCGCGAATCCGGGCAATATGGCGCTTCTTTCGCCTGTTTTTGGCGGGAATCGCCAGAATCGAGGCCGGGAGGGCTGGAGGCGCTGGAACTGGGAAGGCCCGGCACTCCCATCGAGATGCCGAGGGCGGCTGCCACACTGTCTGTGGCTCAATGCGTGAAAATCCGTCAGCGGATAAAATTGTATTGAGCGGAGTTGTTTCCCGATGAAAGCGCTTCGATATTCCCTAGACAAAGACGGAGCATTCTATTGACAAAACCGGAGGAACAACAGCGCTCTCGCAGTGACGTTCCGCTGGCCCGCCCGCGCATCGGCGTCCTGGCCATTCAGGGCAACTACGCCAGCCATGCGCAAGCGCTCAGCGAGGCTGGCGCGACACCTGTCGAGGTACGCAAACCTGCCCAGCTAGCCGGCCTGGACGGCCTGGTTTTGCCCGGCGGCGAATCCACCACCATGCTTAAGTTTCTCGAAAAACACCGCTTCTTTGAGGCATTGCAGGGATTCTGCGCCATCAGGCCCGTCTTCGGCACCTGCGCGGGAGCGATCCTGCTGGCGCGCGAGGTTCTCAACCCGGCGCAGCGCAGCCTTGGACTGCTCGATGCCATCGTCGAGCGCAACGCTTATGGCCGCCAGATCGACTCGGCAATCGTGACCGCGCAGACAGCCCTCGCCGGCGGCCCGCTGGAGATGGTTTTCATCCGCGCTCCGCGCATCGTCGCCACCGGCGCGGGCGTCGAGGTGTTTGCCCGGCGCGACAGCTTCCCCACGTTGATTCGCCAGGGCAGCATCCTGGCCGCCACCTTCCATCCCGAACTCTCCCGCGACCGCCGCGTGCATCGGCTCTTCGTCGAGATTGTAGCCGCAGCCAGGGAGGAAACGGGCGGCCAAAACCGGCACACGCCAAGCTATCCGGTCAGCATTGGGAATCAATCTTGTTCCGGTTAAAAAATATCCGAAAAATACTGCGTGCGTCCAATGCAATGTGGGAGTAATCTCTAGCTCACAGAGGCTGCGAATGCCCGCCACCTTTACCCACAAACCGGCGAAGAAACAACGGCGAGCGCCGGGGCTTGGCGGCCTGCCGCCGGTTGTGCAGCGGCCCACCGGCGGAGGCGACGGCGAAGGCGGGGGCGACGACAACTGGGACAATGGGAACCGCGGCCCGCGCGAGCTTCTGCGGCGCGTTCGCTTCTTCCTCTTCTCCGCTCTCGCCAGCGACATGGTGATCTTTGCCGTGCTGGTCTCCATCTTCTTCGCCTTCCACAGCCATACGTACATGGACCTTCGCACTCACGAGCAGATCGGCGACTGGCATCCGGTGCCTTTGCCGCCCATTCTCTATCTCAACACCGCGATGCTGCTGCTGAGTTGCCTGACCATGGAGCTGGCGCGGCGGAATATCTTCCATGAGATCGACGCGCTGGAGGAGTGGCTGGGCATGGGCCGGCCGGCGCTGAATCGCGCCCTTCCCTGGCTGGGCGCCACGCTCACACTGGGCGCGCTCTTTCTCACCGGGCAATGGATGGCCTGGAGGCAGTTTACGGCGCGGGGCTTTGTCTTCGACCAGTTTTCCACCCCGGCCACTTCCTTCTTCTATCTTTTTACCGGCCTGCACGCCGCCCACCTGCTCCTCGGCGTCGCGGCGCTCGTCCTCTGCCTGAGCGCGCTGGGCTGGTTCAAGCGGGTCGACTTCCGCCAGATCGCCGTGGACGCCACCGCCTGGTACTGGCAAGCCATGAGCCTTGTTTGGCTGGTGCTGCTGGGAGTACTAACCTTCGGACAATAAAGCTAGAGAGTGCTTCATCAATGTCCGACCCGTCCCGTTTGCAATCCCTCAAGGGTTAAAGCCCACATTGATTTTGCGGCATTTGCGGCACGACTGAAGCCGTGCCCTGACACAAAGCGGGTTTATGAAACACACTCCAGGAACTGATTTGAGTTCTATGGCTGAAGCCAGACAGCCGGCGAAAACTACTCCATCGCGTGCGGGTCGGGGACGGTTTTGAGGCTCTTGTGGTGGCGCACGTCGTCGCCTTGCACCCAGAAGATGACATCCTCCGCGATGTTTGTGGCGTGGTCGGCTACGCGTTCGAGGGCGCGCGATATCATCAGCGCATTCAAGGCCTGCGGAGCCAGGTGGCTCTGCTCTTCCATCACATTGGTCAGTGACTTATAGGCGGCGCGGTTCATCGCGTCCACGGCGTCGTCCATGGTGAGGATGGAGCGCGCCAGTTCGGCGTCGCCCTCTATGAAGGCTTGCAGGCTCTTGCGCACCATCTCCTCAGCCAGCTCGGCCATGCGCGGAATGTCCACCGGCAGATCAGCCTGCGCCATCTGCTCCATGCTGCGCACGCGGTCGCTGATGCTCTTGGCCGCGTCGCCGACGCGCTCGAGGTCCGCGTTGATCTTGATCACGCTGAGGATGAAGCGCAGGTCGACGGCCATGGGCTGCTCCATCGCCAGCAGATCGAGGGCGGCCTGATCGATCTCGCGCTCCAGGCGGTTGATGGATATCTCCGAAATGCTGACCAGATTGCAGATGGAGAGGTCGCGCACGCGGTAAGCCTCGATGGCGCGCTGGATGGACTGCTCGGCCAGGCCGGCCATCACCAGCAGTTGTTCCTTCAGCTCCTCCAAACTTTGTTGAAAACGTATGCGCGTCATCCGAACCTGCCTGTGATGTAATCCTCAGTGCGTTTGTCGCTGGGATTCGTGAAAATTTTGTGTGTCGAATCGAACTCCACCATCCTACCATTCAAAAAGAATCCCGTCTTCTCGGCGACGCGGGCGGCCTGTTGCATATTGTGAGTCACAATCACAATAGTGTACTGCGATTTCAACTGGAAGATCAGGTCTTCGATCTTGGAAGTGGAGACGGGATCGAGAGCCGAGGCCGGCTCGTCCATCAGCAGCACCTCGGGGTCCACAGCCAGCGCGCGCGCAATGCATAGCCGCTGCTGCTGGCCGCCGCTGAGGCTGGCGCCGGATTTCTTCTTGAGGTCGTCCTTGACCTCTTCCCACAGCGCGGAGTTTTTCAGCGACTTCTCGACGATATCATCCAGCACGTGGTGGTTGCTGTATCCGTTCAGCTTCAGCCCCGCGGCCACATTGTCATAGATGGACATGGTGGGAAAAGGGTTGGGCCGCTGGAAGACCATGCCCACGCGGCGGCGAATCTCAACCGGCTTGGCGTCGGCATAAATGTCCAACCCGCCGATGAGCACGGTTCCGGTGACGCGGGCGATGGGATTGGTTTCGTGCATACGGTTAAGGCAGCGGACAAAGGTGCTTTTGCCGCAGCCCGAAGGGCCAATCAGCGCGGTGGCATGGTTGGCCGGGATATCCAGATTAATCTCCTGCAGCGTGTGGTTGGTCCCGTACCACGCGTTCAGGTTAGCGACTTCAATGCTGACGCCCACTTAGCTTGCCCCTTTCAAAACGCCGCGGCTGGTCACGTAGCGCACCAGCGACACGGCAAGCACAATCAGCACAATCAAAACCAGCGCGCCGGCCCACGCCAGCCGGTGCCAGTCGTCGTAGGGAGACTGCGCATAAACCCAAATTTGCAGAGGAAGAGCGGCGATTGGCTCGTTCAGGCTGGAACTCCAGAAGGCGTTTCCGAGCGCAGTAAAGATCAGCGGCGCGGTCTCACCGGCCACGCGGGCAAAGGCCAGCATGCAGCCGGTGATGATGCCGGGGGAAGCCGTTCTTACTGTAATGGAGAGGACCGAGCGCCAGTTGGGCACGCCCAGAGCCAGAGCCGCCTCGCGCACCGCGTGCGGCACCATCATGAGCATCTCTTCGGTGGTGCGGCAGACGGTGGGGATCATCATGATGCCTAGCGCGACGCCACCGGAGAAGGCCGAAAAGTGGCCCTGCGGCACCACGATCAATGAATAAGCCGCCAATCCCATGACAATCGAAGGTACCCCGTTGAGCACGTCGGCGGTGAAGCGGATAGCATTGGCAAGCTTGGTGCCGCGGCCGAACTCGGCCAGGAAGATGCCGCCGGCGATGCCCATGGGGATGCCAATCAGGCTGCCGACGCCCAGCAGAATCGCCGAGCCGAGAATGGAATTGGCCATCCCGCCGCCCGAGACGCCAACCGGCTTGGGTATCTGCGTGAAGAAGTCCAGATTCAGCGATCTGGCGCCCTTGAACACCAGATAGCCGAAGATCGCCACGAGAGGCACAATCACCAGCAATGTGGCCAGAATCGCCAGCGCAGTCACCGCGCCATCGGTCAACGCCCTTACCTTCGACCGCAGATTGTTCTCCCCTGCATTCACTCCGAACTCCTCAGTTCACTCGCGCGGGCGCTCCCCGGGTCACTGCCCAGACCAGCAACTGGGCCAGAATATTGACGATGATCGTCACGATAAACAGCGCCAACCCAATCTCCATCAGCGCGCTGCGATGCAGATTGCTCACCGCTTCGGTAAACTCGTTGGCGATCACCGAGGCCATCGAGTAGCCGTTGGAGAGCAGCGATTTGTGAATCTCCGGCGTGTTGCCGATGACCATGGTGACGGCCATGGTCTCGCCCAGCGCTCGGCCAAGGCCTAGGATGATGGCTCCCACGATGCCGATGCGCGCGTTGCGCAGCACCCCCATGCGGATCATCTCCCAGCGTGTTGCCCCCAGCGCCAACACCGCTTCACGCTGCGAGTGGGGCACCGCCGTCATCACCTCCCGCGTCAGAGAAGAAATAATGGGCAGGATCATGATCGCCAAAATCACCGCGGCTGTCGTAAATCCCAGCCCGGTCGGGTTCTCGTCCGTGAAAAATGTGGTCCACCCCAGCAGGTGAATCAGCAGCGGGTTCACGTATTCCCGCATGATCGGCACCAGCACAAAGACTGCCCAAAGACCGTAGATAATGCTGGGAATCGCCGCCAAAAGCTCGGTCAAAAAGGCCAGCGGAGGACGCAGTGCCGCCGGGCACATCTCCGTCAGGAAGACCGCCACGCCGATGGCCAGCGGAACCGCCAGCAGCAGCGAAAGCAGCGAGGAGACCATCGTGCCATAGACGAAGGGAAGCGCGCTGAAATGCCCGTTGACCGGGTCCCAGTAGTTGGGCAGCCCAGTGTACGGATCGAAGTATGCCTTGAAGAAGAAACTGAAGTGGAACTGGTTCCATACGTCGCTTGAACTCTGCACAAGCTCGAAGGCAATCAGCACCACAATGCCGAAGATGCTCAGCGCGCATAGCACCATCAGCCAGTGGAAGCCTCGGTCGGCCCAGGCAGAGTTGCCGCGCGATAGCAGGAAGGAACGAATGACCGAATTCTCCTGCTGAGCCGGCTGCGCAGAGGGGCTCTCGCCGGGCGAGCCGGGCTCTGACACTAACTGAGATTGATGGATGCGAATCTCTGGCACTTGAGCTATCACCATCCTCAGCCTACCGGGCCAATATGAATAGGAGGTTACAACACTGCAAAATGAAGCGCATAGCAAAGGAAAAAACACCCCTCAAAAAAAGGAAAAAATGCCGGTTCCGCCGGTGAAATGGAAAACAGATGCGCATGGGATTCCGAATTTCGTTAATATGGAAAGCTGAAACCCGAAGGCCTAAGCCTATGCGCTCCATTCTGACTTTCTTCGCCCTCGCAATTGTCTCTCTTGCACTTTCAGCCCAAATCAGCGCCCAAACTCAGGCTCAGCCCGACCCGCCTCACCGCGAGTGGCAGGCCTCGTGGATCACTCATCCGACGGCCCCGCTGCGGGAGCCGGTAGTGCTGCACTTCCGCCGCTCTCTAACCCTGGCCGCAGTTCCCGCGAGCTATCCGGTCCGCGTCAGCGCCGACAACCGCTTCATTCTTTACGTCAACGGCCAACGGGTGGGCGACGGCCCGGCCCGCGGCGATCTGGCCCATTGGCGCTACGAGCGCTTCGATCTGGCGCCGCTACTCCAGCCCGGCAAGAACCTCATCACGGCGACGGTATGGAACTTCGGCATCTACGCGCCGCTGGCGCAGATTAGCGACCGGACGGCCTTTCTGCTGGAGAGCGAGGCGGGAGGAGCGGCTTCCATCAGCACACCTGAGGGATGGCTGGTGGAAATCGAACCCGGCCAGCGTCCACTGCCGCGTGTCGCCAACGGCTTCTGGGAGTACATGGCCGCTGGGACGGGCGAGGAGATTGACGGCGCGCGCTACGACTGGGAGTGGAATTCGCCTTCGGCTGTTGGATCAGCCTGGGTAGCTGTCGCCTCGCCGATCCGCGAGAGCATCTATCCGACGGCGAACAAGGCACACTCCGCAGGGGACTCGGATTCGCCCAACGCCTGGGCGCTGGTGCCGGATGAGCTGCCAGCGACGGAGTATTCGCTAACCGAGGCTGGCAAAATCATCAGACAAAGTATCCGTCTTGACTCGCCCGGCCAAGAAGAGTCAAAACTGCTAGGTTACCTGGAGGCTCTGGCCACTGTTCCGGCCGCAAGCCATGCTTATCTCCTCCTTGACCGCAAGACCCTGACCACGGCCTATCCGCAATTGACCGTCTCCGGCGGCAAGGGCGCAAAGATCCGACTCACATACTCCGAAGCCCTCTACGACAAGGATCAGCGCAAGGGCGACCGCGATGCCATCGAAGGCCGCGTGGCTCTCGGCCTCACCGACAGCTTTCTGCCTGACGGCGGGGAGCATCGCAGCTTTGAGACGCTCTGGTGGCGCACCTGGCGCTATCTTGCCCTCGACATTGAGACCGGCTCCGAGCCGCTCACGCTGGAATCGGTCACCGCCTCCTTCACCGCATACCCCTTTCAGGAACGCGCGAGCTTCAACTCCGGCGACACGGAGCTGGACAAAATCTGGGAGATCAGTTGGCGCACCGCGCGGCTTGACGCCCACGAAACCTACATGGACACGCCCTACTACGAGCAATTCCAGTACGTGGGCGACACGCGCATCCAGGCGCTTATCTCTTATGTGGTGGCCGGCGACGACCGGCTGGCGCGACAGGCGATTGCCGCTTTCGACCAGTCGCGCACCCCGGACGGTCTCACGATGAGCCGCTACCCCAGTTCCCTGCCCCAAATCATCCCCACTTTCTCGCTGCTCTCGATCGGCATGGTCCACGACTATTGGCAGTATCGGCCCGACCCGGAGCCGGCGCGCGCCGCGCTACCCGGAACCCGCACTGTGCTCGCGTGGTTCGCCCAGCACGAGCAGCCCGACGGCCTGCTCGACAAGTTGCCCTGGTGGAGCTTCATTGATTGGGTCTCTGAACACCAGGAGATTCCTACCTATGACGCCAAGGGCGAGTCCTGCGTCACCACGCTCGAATACCTGGGCGCTCTCGGCGAAGCAGCCGATATGGAGAAGAGCCTCGGCGACCCGCAACTGGCCGACCGCTATCAGGCCCGCGCTGCGCACGTTCGCACCGGACTCTTTGACAGGTGCTGGAACGCCCAGCGCGACCTGATCGCCGACAATCCCGATCAGAAGATATTCAGCCAGCAGGCCAACATTCTGGCCGTCCTATACGATGTAGTCCCCAAGGAGCTCCAGCAGGAGGTGCTGCGCCGGATGCTGATCATCGAGCCCGGAACCACCCCCGACGGCGTCTTGAGCGCATCCTACTACTTCCGTTTTTATCTTGCCCGCGCGCTGGACCATGCCGGCCTGGCCGACGAGTATCTCCGCTCCATCGACCCCTGGCGCAAGCTGCTCCCGCTGCACTTCAGCACCTGGCCCGAGGTTCCCGGCAATAGCCGCTCCGACTCCCACGCCTGGAGCGCGCATCCCATCTACGACCTGCTCACACTGGTCGCCGGGATTGAGCCGGCCACTCCCGGCTTCGCCACGGTCCGCATTGCGCCCCACCTGGGCACGCTGCCCGCGCTCAAGGCCACATTCCCGCACCCCGAGGGGTTGATCGAGGTCGCATATCAACGCCAGGGCGCCGGAGTGGGAGCAACCATCACGCTGCCCGGCAAGCTCACCGGCGTCTTTATCTTCAATGGACAGAGCTGGCCGCTCACTCCCGGAGTCAACAGGATCAAGCAGCCGTAACGCAGGGGCGGCTCTGGAGGCGCGCGGATGCTATAGCCCCTGAGTGAGTATCGGTTGCGCCAGATGAACTTATTCAGAGTTTCTTAACGCTTTATTGGGTCGCGACAACTGCCGCAACCGGCTCCTTTACCAGCATGGCAAAGCGCGGAAAGGCGAAGCTGCCGGCTGCATCGTCGATCACATTCAACTGACAGATGTAGGCTCCGGGTTTGAGTCCGGCGAGAGGCACGTCGAGCTCGACGGCCACCGCGTCGCGGCCTTCGACATTGATAGCGCGAGCCTGCACCAGAGGCGTCTCATAAACCTTCGTCGAGCCTTGAATCAATTCCAGGCTACTGAGCAGATTGATGCCTGCCTTGGTCCCTTTGGGCGCATCGGCAGCGGCTTTTTCGCGCGCCGGCGAGTAGATTTCATAGAGCAGATAGAGGTGCTGATCCTGGCGGAAGACGTGGCTGATGTTGGGCACGTACTCCAGTCCATTGCGAATCAGCGGGCTCTGCCGCTTGCTCGGCTGGCGCATCGACGCGAGCAGGACTGAACTCATCTTCAGAGGCGCTTTCTTCATCTCCGGCAGCGTGATTTCAGCATCAAACGAGCCCATGCGCCCGGTCTGATTTTCGCGGATTACAAATTTCAAATGATACTTGCCCGGCAGCAGATTGAAGCTGGTTGTGTACTGAATGTTCTTCTGCCGAGCCTGCAAGCTCGGATCAAGATTGAGCTTGACGGTTTCGCGCGCATGGCCGATGGGCCGCCGGGCTTCGTCGATCACCGTGCCGATGATGTCGAGCGTGGCCTTGTCTTTGTCGCCGCCTTTGACGAAGGAAATCTGCGAGCCGGGGACGATCAGCGAGACCGGCACAAAGAAGCGGTTCTCGTCGAGGCGGAAGTAGAGCGCGTCAAGATAGACGGCCATGTCAGTGGCGGGCAGATCGCTGGCCAACTGCTCTTCCAGTTCGCGTTCGCGATCCTCCTTGCCGGCGTGCTTGAAGTCCGCGGGCGCATAGTAGCCGGGCCGGTATTCCAGCTTCACTCCGGGCCGGTTGATCTTGATCGTCAGCTTGCGATAGCGGCCATCGCGCGCCGGGTTTGTGCTGTGAAAGCCGATGGCATAGTAGGCCGATGTGTCGCGCTGCACCTGCGCAAAGGCCGGAGCAAAGTCGTTGGAGTCGAAGAAGGCCTTGCCGCCGGTGTCGCTAGAGAGCGTGCCCATCACCTCCTGCGTGGCGAAGTTGGCGTTCATGTTGTTGAGGAGCGTGCCGCCGCTGTAAGCGCCAGTCCCGCGCAGGCTGCCGGTCGACGCGTCGCCCAGTGGCGAGATGGCCTGCAAGCCGCGCGTATCCACGCTGTAGATGGCCAGGTTGGCGCGCACCGCGGCGTTGATGGCCGCGCGCAACGAAGCCTGATTCTCAATGCCGTCGCGCGAGATGCCGCCGGAAAAATAGAGCAGCGATTTTTTCTCGGTAATCTTTTCCAGCGACCTGGCCACGGCGCGCAGCGCAAACAATTCGCGGTCGGTGTTCAGGTCGTTGTATTCGCTCTCGTCGGGCGTGTAGCCGGTGGTGTCTTCCACCTGATTTGTGTTTGCCGTCGCGCCCTGCGCAAAGCCCTGACCCTCAGTTCCGTTGTAGACAGCTACTTCGTTGATGAGCGCATTCTTGTCGGCGGTAAAATCCTGATCCACTTTAAGCGTGTCGCCCAGTGAGATCAGCGCCACCAGATCGGCGGGCTGCATCTTCGAGCGCAAAAACTCCTGCGCCGCCTGCACGCTGCGATCCAGATCTTCGGGCTGCATCGAGGTCAGATCGAAAAACATCACGATCAGCCGATGATTGCGCAGGTCTTCGGGCCGCGCAACAATCGCGGCCTTGCTTCCATTGCCGGCGGCATTCGCGGCCAGTCCGCTGATGGTGGCTTCGTTGAGCGGCGCAGCCATCTCCACGCTCTCAAAATCAAAGGTCGCAATCTGTTGCTGCTTGCCATTCTCGTAGATGGTGAAGTCGCTCTGCTTGAGTCCGCGCACCAGCTCGCCGGTCTTGGCATTGCGCGCCACCACGTTGGTCAGCACCAGCTCGCTGTTCATCTTGAGCACGAGGCCGCCCTGCGGCGTATTCGTGACCTGCGCAGTGGGCAAATCCTGCGCGGGAATCTGAGCACCCGGCAGCATCAGCGCCAGCGCCGCGATTCCCGCTCCGATTTTTTGCGCCCAACCCTTCATCGAATATCGTACCTTTTCAACATTAAATAGTTCGTGGTTTCCCACCCATGCCGCAAAAAAATAAGAACGCGGCATGGATGGGGCACACAGCTTTTTCCACTAAAACCGAAACCTCGCCGTGAATTGAAACGCGCGCATGGAAGCAGCCGAGGTCACCTGCCCAAAGGTCGGCGACGCCGCATTGGTGTCCACGCCGGAGTACTGCACGGTGTTGAAGACATTGTTGGCCATGGCGCGCATTTCCATGCTGCGCGTGCCTCCCAACTGCATCGTCTTTGAGAGCGCTATATTGTTCAGAATCTTTCCCGGCCCGGCAATCGAGTTGCGCGAAACGTTGCCGCAGTTGGGACAGTTCGGCGTTGTGGAATCATTGGAAGGCTGCGTGAATGCCGCGGGATTGAACCACTTCAGCAGCGAGCCCGCACCCGCGGTGATCGAGACGCCCGGCACGCGATTCGGCCGCTGTGTGCCGGCGGTTCCGTTGGCCACATCCTCCACCGCTGCCTGATAGCTCGGCGTGAGCGGCGTTCCGGTGGCAAAAGTAAAACTCCCGGAAATGGAAAATCCTTCCAGAATATGTGAGCCCACGCCGCTGGTTATCCAGAATTTATCTTTGCCGAAGGGCAATTCGTAGAGATAAGTTCCGCTGACATTGTGGCGCACATCGAAGCTCGAATTTCCTTCTTCGGCTCCGAGGTCCTGCCAGTTCTGCGCGACCACGGTCGGGGATCTGCCCACCGAGCCGGCGTCGTCGATGGAGTGCGAGTACTGGTAGTTCGCGCCCAGCGCGATGCCACTGGAGAGCCGCTTGTTCACACGCAGCGCGCCCGCATTGAATTTGGAGAAGGCGGCGGACTGCTCATAGTTAAAGATCAGACCCGAGAGATCGGTGCTGGGACTGCTCGCCGTGGGGCGCGGCGCGGTGGTGACGTCCAGATGATTGCCGCGCGAACCGTTGTAACCGGCATTCAGCACCACGCTCCAGGGCAACGTCTTCTGCACATCGAGATTCCAGGCCTGCACATAGGGCAGGTGGTAGTGCGGGTCCACCGCGTAGTTTCCCACCGTGTCCGGTGCGCTGAAGCCATTGGCCAGTAAAAGCTCCCCAGCCGCAGCAGCCTCGTTGGTCTGCTCGTTTACAAACGCCGGCTGATTGACCATTGGCTGGCGCGCCATCGTAGTCGCGAATGTCGCGTACTGGCCGACGGTATAGTTGATGCCATAACCGGCGCGCAGCACTGTCTGCCTGGGCAAGCGCAGCGCAACTCCCACGCGCGGCGCAAAGGCTGTGCGGTATGGGTAGACCAGCGAATCCGGCAGTTTGCCGTTGTAGCTTCCCGCGCCGCCTGCCTGCACTTCATCGGTAACTCCGAAGGGCGCGGGGAAGTTCTCATTCGTCACGGGGTTCGAATCCACGAAGGCCAGGCGATTGTACTTCTCGGTGTAGGGCGCGAAGAACTCGTAGCGCAGTCCGTAGGTCAACGTGAGATTCGTCCGCACGCGCCAGTCGTCGGTAGCAAAGGCATCCCACACATTGTCGCGCAGATAGCTCTTGCCCGCGGAGGCGTCGATGGTGGTCTCCTGCGGCAGCCCCAGCAAAAAATCCGCCAGCGATGAGCCGGTGGTTGCGTCATGCGCCGTGTCTTCGGTGAACAAACCTGAGAATGTAAATGTTCCTGTCGCATTCGAGCTGCCGAGAAAGTCGCGATGGACGCGCCGATAGTCGCCGCCGAAGCGCAGATTGTGCTTGGCATAAATCCAGCTCAGCGTCTCCGTGAGCGAGATGGTCTGCGAGAGCGAGAAGCTGGGCTGCTGTTCATTGAGCCCGGTGAGGCTGCTGAGAACCACGTTGGGCAGGCCGTAATTGAGCGGCGAGCTGTCCGTGCCGGCGATACCGAGACTGCCGGCAACATCGCTCCCGTTGGTGAAGAAGTTGGTCGTCTGGCTGGTGGCGCGATTCCAGTTGGCGTTGAAGATGTTGGTTTCTTTGTGGTAACCCACCGTGTAGCCGGCTTGCACGCTGTTGGAGTTCGTTGAACTCTTGCCGCCCAACTGGGGAAAGATATTTACGTTGTCCTTGGCCGTGCCGCTCCAGTTGTAATTGAAGTTGATGCTCTGGCGCAGGCCTTGATTCTGCTGCGCGCGCCGTCCTCCGCCGCCTCCACTGCCGAAGCCGCCACGGCTGCCTCCGGGCTGCGTTGCATTGGCGCCCAGGCTGCGCATATAGCGCACGCCGGCCTGCGTCGCGTTCGACTGCGCAGTGGTTAGCAGATGATAGTTCTGCGTGTCGCCGGGAAGACTCGGCGCGGGAAAGAATTGAGTCAGGGCTGGTGTTGCATTCGCATTTCCCAAAAGCAGCGTATTCGCAGGAGAAACGATACAGCCTTTGGGAATCATATTGCCTGGAAATGGTTGACCTGGTGTTGGCGAAGGCTGTCCCGGAACGTTGAAATTGACGCAGGTAGTGTCGTTGGATGGATCGTAAATCAGCGGCTGCCCGGTAAAGTCACCCGTTCTCTGGTTATACGTTCCGAAGCTGCCATCCGTCGGTACGGTGGCGTACTCATTCAACAGACTCGAACTGCGCGTGCCGCTGAGCGTCAGGAAGACCGTGTCTTTGCCGCTGGGCTTGGTGAGTCCCGGCAGGTAGGGCGCGCTCATGAAGGTAATCCCGAAGCGGTTGCTGCCGGAGGGCGGCTGCGGTTGCGATTGGGCGCGCAGAGAAAATGGTTCCGCATTGAGCGCCGAATTGCTGACGATCCAGAAGATGGCGCCATGCGGCTGGCCGGGATTGAAGCCGCGGAAGTTGCCGCGTCCGCCGCCGCCAAAGCCGCCCGGCCCGCCGAAACCCCCGCCGCCGAAACCGCCGAAGTTTCCGCCACCCGTCATGCCGTCCGGTATGACGACTCCCTGCGCGCGCAGCGTCTCGATCACATCGCGGACACGGTCCATGTCCAGGCCGGCCAGCGGACTGACTGCACCCGTCTGGCCACTGATGGCCACCGAATCGCCGCCGAAGTCGGAGTTGCCGGCAATCGAGGGCAGCGCCGCGCCCGCCGCGCCAGAGGCCCCAGCCTGGCTCTCGGTGTCGCCCGTGAGCGCACTCATCAGGCTCAGGTTCTGCGCGCCGTTTGCCATCAGTTGCCGGATGGCGGACGGGCTGACCGACTGTTCGGCTGACTCGCTCTCCTGCTGCGCGGCCGCTCGCGAGGCCAGCACCAGCTCAAGGCTCACCGACTGGTCGCGGCTGGCCGCATTGAGCACCGCCTCCTCAGCGGCGGGAGCAAAGCCCGCGAACTGCGCGCGAACCACGTAGCGGCCATTCTGCGGAATGTTCAGCGACCAAGCGCCAGTGATGCCGGTGGTAGTTGAGAAACGCTTGCCGGTGAGCGTGTTCTGGGCGGTGATGGTCACGCCAGCCAGCGGAACAGCGCCGCTCTTGACCACGCCGTGCAGCCTTCCGCCATTCATCACCTCGGACGCGGGAGGTAGCGGAGCAGGCGCTGCCGGCGGCTGGCCCAGGGCGGCAAGAGTGCCGGTCACGAAGAATCCCGCTACTTCCCACCCTATGGTTCTTCGCCGCATCGACGCTCCCCGGCCTTTCGAGCTCGTACTCATTCAGACGGACCATTTGCCGCGAAGGTTTACGGCGGCTCTTCATTCTCCCGGAGTTGGGAATCCGGCTTTACGGCGACCCTGATTTTCACGGGCGCGAGGATAGACCTTGCATTCTGCCGCGGCCTGTGTTAACTCTTATGCCAATAATCTTTCGATGGCTACCTCGCAAGTAAACGCCGGGAGCCGTCGAACAGGAGCTTACTCATGCTGAAGATCGGCACCGCCATCCGCGCTCACCGGCTGCAAAAGGGGCTTTCCCAGGGAGATATCGAAAAGAAGACGGGCCTTCTGCGTTGTTATCTCTCGCGCGTGGAGAATGGCCACACCATTCCGTCGCTTGACACGCTGTCGAAGATTGCGCGGGCGCTCGATCTGCCCATCACCCAGTTCTTCGTCGACGACTCGCTGGGCAAGCAGGTTACCCTGCAAAAGCTCTCCGACGAGGAGCTGCGCTTTTTGACCCAGATTCGCCGCTATTCGACGAACCTGAATGACAGCGACCGCAGGTTGCTGCTGGCCATGGTGAAGAAGTTCGCCGCCACGGCGACGCGGTAGGCCGGCTTCCATACAGCCAGGGAATCTCTGAACAAGATCTTGTTGCAATCCAACATTCCCTCAGGGGCTAAAGCCCGCGTTATTGTGCAGTCCTTGCGGCACGACTGAAGTCGTGCCCTGACGCTTATTCGCATTGAAATGGAGTTTTGCAAGAGGCTCATATGGCTCCTGCAAAAATCCACTAGCGCGGCAACTGGGCCAGATAGAAGCCGAAGAGCACCAGGATTCCGACCACCAGGACCATGGCCACGCGCAGGCGGAAGAGAAACAGATCGCGGGGCGAGCCAATCCGGGGCACCATAGGAGCCGCAAAGAGCAAGCCGCAACTGAAGCCGCCCAGGTGAGCCATATTGTCGATGCTGAGCCCGGAGTGGGCCACCATGGTGCCAAAGCTGATCGCGAGGCCGAGCACCAGATTGATGGCGGCAAAGTAGATTACCGACTTGCGCAGCTTGTGCAGTTCCAGCGGAGGCACCGGCAGCCGATGCGACTTGAGCAGGATGATCAGCGCTCCGGCGATGCCGAAGACCGCGCCCGATGCGCCCGCGCCGGCCGGAAAGACGCCCAGGTCGTGAAACTTCACCCAGTCCTGATTGAACCAAAACCAGTTCACAAAGGTGGAGAGCAGGTTGCCCGCCGCGCCGGTAAGGATGTAAACCGCCAGCACACCCGTTGAACCCATCAGCGGCTCGGCCAGCAGACCCAGGTTCCACAGACACCACATATTCGTCGCCAGGTGAAGAATGCCCACATGCACGAACATGGCGGTAACAATGCGCCACCACTGGCCCTGGATAAGCACATTGCCGGCGTTATCAGCGCCCCAGTAAAGCAACTGATCGGAGGTGGGGTTGCCCGCGCTCACGTGGTGCGCCACCATAACCAGAAAAACCAGGCAGTTGATGCCCACCAGCACGTAGGTCGCCGGCGCGTAGGACCACGAGCGGCGCGGCCGGCGAACTGGAGGCGGAGGCGGAATGAAACTGCCGTCCGGTCGCAGAAACTCCGGCTCGGAAGCGGTAGGGGAAGTTCCCATGACTCAACTCTAAAGCATTTCCGGCGGCAAGGCAGCCGGATGCGGATTGCGCAGCAAACCAACTTGCGCTGTACCACGATGCGGTCTGCTACCTTGACGCTTCGACGGCGAAGAACCGTCGTGGAAAAACCCGGCTAAAAGGTGTCTTCCGCGCCCTCAAATCCCGTATTCTTGAAACAATACAAACAATTTGTTGGATCGAGGAGTGCAAAAGTGAGTGCGGAAAAACGGATTCGGCGGGCGTTGCTGAGTGTGACCGACAAGACTGGACTGGTGGAGCTTGCCCAGGCATTGGCGAGCTATGGCGTGGAACTGGTCTCCACCGGCGGAACGGCGCGAGCGCTGCGCGAGGCCGGCCTGCCCGTGAAAGACATTAGCGAGCTGACAGGCTTTCCGGAGATGCTCGACGGCCGCGTGAAGACCCTGCACCCCAAGGTTCACGGCGGCCTGCTCTACATCCGCGGCAACCCGGAGCATGAGGCCGCGGTCGCCGCGCACGGCATCGATCCCATCGACATGGTGGTGGTGAACCTCTACGCCTTCGAGAAGACGGCAACGCAGGCCGGGGTTGCTTTCGGCCATCTGATCGAGAACATCGACATTGGCGGCCCGTCGATGGTGCGCTCGGCGGCCAAGAACTTTGAAGACGTGGCTATCGTGACGCGCGTCGCCGACTATCCGGCACTGATCGAAGAGCTGAAAGCCAACGAAGGTGCTTTGAGCCGGGAGACTCGCTGGCGTCTGTCGCGGCAGGCCTTCGGGTTGACGGCGGCCTACGACACCGCCATCGCCAACACGCTCGACCAGATTTCGGATGCTCCCGCATCCGATCAAACCTTGCCAAAGGCGTCTGCCGCGCCGCAGGTGCCGACTTTGCGCATCAGCTTGCCGCTGGCGCAGCGGCTGCGATACGGCGAGAATCCGCACCAGCGCGCCGCGCTGTATGCGGATGGCTCCGGCCTGGGCGTCGCCGGAGCGCGCCAACTGCAAGGCAAGGAGCTCAGCTATAACAACATCGTCGACCTGGATGCGTGCTGGGAGCTGGCGCAGGAGTTTGACGAGCCCGCGGTCATTATCGTCAAGCACACCAATCCTTGCGGCGCGGCTACCGGGACTAGCATTCTGGAGGCTTACACCAAGGCTCTGGCCTGCGATTTGGTCTCGGCCTACGGAGGAGTTATCGGCATCAATCGCGAGGTGGATGGCGACGCGGCGGCGGAGATCGCCAAGAACTTTGTCGAGGCCATCGCCGCCCCCGGATTCTCCGCCGAGGCGCGTGAGCGCTTCAGCTCCAAGAAGAATCTGCGGCTGGTCGAGGTTCACGCCGCACCTCCTAGGCCCGTCATCAAGCACGTGTCAGGCGGATTGCTGATGCAGGACGCCGACACCGGCCGCGTCAATGCCGCCGCGCTCGATCCCGGCCTTAAGGTGGTCACCTGGCGTCCGCCAACAGCCGAGGAGCTGCGTAGCCTGCTCTTCGCCTGGCGCGTATGCAAACACGTCAAATCGAACGCCATCGTCTATGCGCGCGACGGCCAGACCCTTGGAGTGGGCGCGGGCCAGATGAGCCGCGTGGACGCCGCCAAGTTCGGCGCAATGAAGGCCGTGCTGCCGCTGAAAGGCTGCGTCGCCGCCTCGGACGCCTTCTTTCCCTTCCCCGACGGCCTGGAAGCCATCGCCGCAGCAGGAGCCACCGCCGTCATCCAACCCGGAGGCTCCATCCACGACGAAGACGTCATCGCCGCCGCCGACCGGCTCGGCATGGCCATGGTCTTCACCGGCATACGGCACTTCCGGCATTAACCACCTGCGGTGGGGCCAATCGCTCGCTATCCGCTCGCATGAGATTGGCATCTTCCCATCCCCACGTCAGAACAAAGGCGCGGGGTATTGTTTAGAGTTCGGCCAACTGTATGTGTCAACTGTTTTGTGTCATGGCACGACTTCAGTCTTGCCCTGACAAAGCCGATTGATGCAACAAGACGTAGCCACTGTTCTAACCAAATACTGGCTTCGGAGCAAGACGCACCAGTCGATACCTCTACCGGTAATATGCCTCTTCTCACCCAACTTTAGTAAACTCACCGCAGAATGTTTCTTTTCTCCCACAGTCTACGCCGCTCCCGTTTTGCCCTCCGTCTCGCTGCGCTGGCCGCGGCCGGGATGGCCGTTGCCGCTCTCATCGCCTCCGCCCAGGGCACGCACCTGTGGACGCAGTCGCGGCTGGAGGAGTTTGAAAAAGGCACGCCGCTAGGCGTCACGATCACCAGCGACGGTCATCTGGTCGAGGGGCCGGGCTTGACCGAGCTGGCCACCACGCCCTCGACCTACGTTTGGTCGGTGGCCGTGGACAAAGCCGGCGTGGCCTACGTGGGAACTGCTTCGCCGGCCACCGTGCTGCGCATCGCGCCGGACGGCAAACCCTTTACACTCTTCGAGACGAAAGACCTGGCCGTGCAGGTGGTGCGCCTTGGGCCGGATGGCGCGCTCTACGCGGCTACGCTGCCTAGCGGCAAGGTCTACAAGCTCAAGCCCGACGCCACCGCCAAGCAAGACGACAGCAGCGCGACGGTGGTCTTCGATGCGGCGAACTTCGACGGGAGCGAAACCCAAGAGAAGACAGACAAGGCCGACAAAAAATCGCATTACATCTGGGAGATGAGCTTCGACGCGGCGGGTCGCCTGTACATCGCCACCGGCGGGCCGGGAGCCATCTATCGTGTGGATGTAACCAAGCCCGGCACAAAGCCGGAGCTGTTTTTCAACAGCGACGAGGAGCATATTCGCTCGCTGGCCTGGGACGCGAAGGGCAATCTGATCGCCGGCTCGGACGGAAGCGGACTGGTTTATCGGATCAGCCCAGAGGGAACAGGATATGTGCTCTTCGAAGCGCCGCGCCGCGAGATCACCTCGGTCGCCGTGGCGGCTAATGGGACCATCTATGCGGCCAGCATGGGCGACAAGAGCCGCAATCCGCTGCCGCCGCTGCCCGTGCAGGGAACCGCGACGATGACGATAACCGTCGTCCAGCCGGGCTCGATGCAGGCGGCCAACACCAGCGCCGCGGTGCCCGAGGGCAGCGAGATCTATGCGCTGGCGGAGGGTCAAGCGCCGCGCAAGCTGTGGTCCGGCAAGGAGGAGATCGTCTACGCGCTGGCCTCGAGGAGTGACGGGTTGATCGCGCTCACCGGCAATCGTGGCCGCGTCTTCCGCATCCAGGATGACGGCAGCTACGCCGATATCGCTCACCTGGAGGCGCAGCAGGGGCTGAGTCTGGCCGTGGCGCAAGATGCGAGCCGCATCCTCATCGGTACAGGCAATACCGGCAAGCTGGTTGTATTGGGACACACCGACAAGCACGAGTACGCCAGCGACGTGCTGGACGCGGGCGCGATGGCCCGCTTTGGCCGCGTCGAGGTCGAGCCAGGCTCGGCGAATTTTGATTTGTTCACCCGCAGCGGCAACGTCGAGCAGCCCGTGCGGGGCTGGTCGGAGTGGCAGCCGCTCAGGGACGGCGCGGTGGCATCGCCCGCCGGACGCTACCTGCAATGGAAGGCCGTGCTGCGTGCGCATGGAATGCTGGGCAGCGTGGGAATCAACTATTTGCCGGTGAACGCCGCTCCGGTGGTGGACGATCTGGTGGTCGTTCCCGGCGCGCGCTATAGTCCGCAGAACAATGCCCCTCAGCCGCCGACGGTCAATATCGCCCTTCCATCCGCGGGCCAGAATGCCGGAATGAGTTTCGACAGCGGAGCCGCCGCGCCCTTGCAGGCTGCCAAGGACCGCACCGCGATCACCGTTCGCTGGGCGGCGCACGACGACAACGGCGACGATCTGATTTACGCGCTGTATCTGCGCGGCGACGGCGAAACCGTGTGGCGGCTGCTCAAGGCTGACGTTACCGACAAGGCTTACAGCTTCGATGCCGCGCTGATTCCCGATGGCGGCTATCAGATCAAGGTCGTCGCCTCCGACGCGCCCTCGCACACACCAGGCGAGGCGTTAAGCGGCGAGAAGGTCAGCGAGCGCTTCGAAGTGGACACTACGCCACCTGTAATCGCAGCGCTTCATGCGGCTGCGGCCAATTGCAAGCCTGCACCCTGCGCGAAGCAGATTCATGTGAGCTTCGACGCGGAAGATGCGGCGTCGCCCATCGCTCACGCCGAGTATTCGCTCGACGCCGGCCCCTGGCAGTACATTGAGCCGGTGGGCGGGCTCTCCGACGCGCGGCGCGAGCACTATGACGTTCTGATTCCTGCGCCCTCAGAGGCCAAGGCCAGCGAACACCTGATCGCCGTGCGTGTCTACGACCGGTACGACAACATCGGCGTTGCCAAGACGGTGATTCCCGCTCCGGAGAAGTAGACTCGAAGCAGGGAAGACTCCATGCGATTCGAGCTGTACATAGCGGCGCGGTACCTGAGGGCCAAGCGGCGGCAGGCCGTGGTGGGCGTGGTCACCGCCATTTCCATCGCCGGCGTGGCCGCTGGCGTGGCTGCGCTGATCATCGCGCTGGCCATCACCAACGGCATGAGAAGCGATTTGCAGGGACGCCTGCTGGGCGCCTCGGCGCATGTGGACCTGATGCGCGTGCAGTCGGACGGCATTCGCAACTGGCAGCCGCTGGTCGAACGCCTGCGCCACGTGCCCCACGTCACCGCCGCCGCGCCGGGGATCTACGGGCAGGTGCTGGTCTCGCGCGGCCCGCGCGCCGGGTTCGCGTTGATCAAAGGTATCGTTCCCGCAGAGGAGCGCACGGTCAGCAGTTTGCTCGACACTATCACAGCCGGCTCGGCGCGCGACCTTGAACCGAAGGCGGCCACAGAGCAAGCGCTTCCCGGCCAGAGCCAGATCAACGTGCCTTACCCGCCGCTGGTGCTGGGCAAAGACATCGCTGAAACCATTGGCGCGCAGGTGGGCGACTCGGTACTCGTCACAAGCCCGCAAGGCGAACTGACGCCGCTGGGCCTCGCGCCCAAGTACCAGCGCTTCCGTGTGGTGGCCATCTTTCACTCAGGTTTTTATCAGTACGACGCGGCGATGGCCTTCATGCACTTGACGGACGCGCAGCGCCTCTTCAGCGAGCCGGATTTGCTCTCCGTGATCAGCTTCAAGGTGGACGACCTGTACCGCGCGCCGGAGATCGCCAAGGCCATCGAGCAGGCCGCGGGCAAGGGCTATATGACCACTAACTGGATGGAGGTGAACCGCGAGCTCTTCCGCGCGCTCAGGCTGGAGCAGGTGGTCACCTTCATCATCATCGCGCTGATCGTGATCGTCGCCGCGCTCAACATTCTCATCGCGCTCACCATGATGGTGATGGAAAAGACGCGCGACATCGCCGTGATGATGAGCTTCGGCGTGCAGCCGGCACAGGTGCGTCGCATCTTTCTGCTGCAAGGTTTTCTCATCAGCGTCATCGGGACTGTGCTGGGATTGGCGCTGGGTTACATCGCCGCCTGGGCCGGCGGGCATTATCACTTCATTCACTTATCCGCCGAAGTGTATTCGATCGACACACTGCCGTTTGCGCCGAGACCACTCGATGGCATCATCGTCTCCGTAGTTTCGATTGGAATTTCGCTGCTGGCTACGCTGTATCCGTCGTCGGCTGCGGCGCGGATTCTGCCGGCTGAGGCGCTGAGATATGAGTAATGGAACAATTTATTTGTTGTGAATCCCTTTACTATTTAGAAATGAATTATGTATGAACAAGAGCGTAAGGACACTCTTCAAATCTCTGCGGTACAAGCTGGACATGATTTCTGAACAAATTACGAAACTGTTCGAGATGTTCGCTGGAAGGATTATAGACC
>JBKQLG010000240.1:0-4172 GCA_052147235.1 Occallatibacter sp. | reverse complement strand
ATGTCAAATCTACATCATCAAGACTCAGATTGGTTTTTCCCGGCTTTGATGTGGTTGATAACGATCATCTGCATCAATGGGGTTTTTCGTTCAACTCTACAGAAGCGCAAAATTCCCAGGCCGGAAGTTGTGCAAATGCCACCGGAGGCTAGTTAGACCCACTGGATTCATTCAAGGAGCACACCATGATTCAGCGCGTACACAGTTTGGCGGTACTGATCGGTTTGGTTATAGCCGTCGGGTGGGCCGCCCCGGCCCGCGCCCAGCAGCCGCAAGTGGACAAGTTCGTCCTCGCCGACACCATCCAGCCGGTGACGCAGTCTGAGCTGGAGCGGGCCATCCAGAGAGCCAACGCCGACGGCGCGCGCGCCCTGCTGATTGAGCTGGACACGCCCGGCGGGCTGCTCGACTCGACGCGCACGATGGCGGGAGCGATTCTCTCCTCGAAGGTTCCGGTGATCGTCTATGTGGCTCCGGCGGGCGCGCGCGCCGGGTCGGCGGGATTCTTTCTGCTGGAATCCGCCGACATTGCCGCCATGGCTCCCGGCACCAACGCCGGAGCGGCGCATCCGGTGATCGAGATCGGTCCTCAGCCCGACGCGACGATGATGCAGAAGATTGAGAACGACGCCGAAGCCTTCCTGCGCTCTTACGTGACCAAACGGAACAGGAACGCCGAGGCCGCCGAGGCCGCCGTCCAATCGTCGCACTCCTACACTGCGCAGGAGGCTCTGGACCAGCACCTGATCGACCTCGTCGCCCCGAACGACTGGGAGCTGCTCAAGGCGCTCGACGGCCGCGAGATTACGCGCATGGATGGCAGCAAGCAAACGCTTCACCTGGCCGGCGTGCGCATTGAAGACTTCAAGCCCACTCTGCGCGAAGAGCTGCTCGGCTGGCTGGTCAATCCCAACATCGCGCTGCTCTTCGGGGTCTGCGGCGCGCTGCTGATCTATCTGGAGTTCAACACGCCCGGCACCATCGTTCCCGGCGCGCTGGGCACGCTGATGCTGCTGTTGGCGATCTTCGCGCTCGACCTGCTGCCGATTCGCTTCACCTCGGTTCTGCTGCTGATTGCGGCGCTGGTGCTGCTGCTGCTGGAGGCCAAGTTCGGCGGCCACGGCGCGCTGGCTATCGCCGGGATCGTCTGCCTCACCTTCGGTTTATTGACGCTGGTGGCCGCGCCGATTCCGGAGATGGCCGTCAGCCCCTGGGTGGCCTTTGCGGTCAGCGCCACCTTCGGCTCTATCACCGTAATTCTGGTCGGCCTCGCCTGGCGCGCGCGGCGCACGAAATCCCGCCTGGGCCCGTCGGCGCTGGTGGGCCAGCCGGCCTCGGCGATGGAGCCGCTCAACCTTGAAGGCCACGTGCTGGTGGAGGGCGAAATCTGGCGCGCCGTGGCCAGCGAACCAGTGCCCGCCGGGGCGGCATTGCAGGTTGTGGGCCTGGAAAACTACCTGCTACACGTAGCGCCGGCCGCGCCCCAAAAACCAGGAACACACGGAAGATAACCCAATTGGAGTACAATTCGGTCGTAAGTGAGGGAATTCCAATGCCTGATTTCTTTACCGCGCTACTGATCGTTTGCGCCATCGTCGTCCTCTACGTGCTCAACTGCATCAAGATTCTCCGCGAGTACGAGCGCGGAGTGATCTTCACATTGGGCCGCGTCTCGCCACAGCCTTACGGGCCGGGCATCATCTTTGTCTTCAAGCCAATCCAACAGATGGTGCGCATCTCGCTGCGCCAGGATGTACTGGAAGTTCCGCCCCAGGACGTGATCACCCGCGACAACGTCACCATCAAGGTCAACGCGGTGGTCACGCTCTACGTGGTCAACCCCAACGACGCCGCCATCAAGGTGGCCAACTACGTCTATCAGACCTCGCAACTGGCGCAGACCACACTGAGGACTGTGTTGGGCGAAGTCGAGCTGGATGAGTTGCTCAGCCATCGCGACAAGCTCAATGTGCGCATCCAGTCCATCATGGACCAGCGCACCGAACCCTTCGGCGTCAAGGTCATCTCGGTGGAAGTGAAGCAGGTGGACCTGCCCGATCAGATGCAGCGCGCCATGGCCAAGCAGGCCGAGGCGGAGCGCGAAAAGCGCTCGAAGATCATCCATGCCGAGGGCGAATTCAACGCCGCCCAGAAGCTGGTGGACGCCGCCCATCTGCTGGCCACCGAACCGATGACGCTGCAGTTGCGCTACCTGCAAACGCTGACCGAGATAGGCGTCGAGAAGAACACCACCATCATCTTCCCGCTGCCGCTGGAGATGATGACGCTCTTCAACAAGCTTGGCGTAGCGGGCCTGCCCAAGCTGGAGGCGGAAAAGAAGTAGGCATTGATTCGTCCCTGGCTCACATCCGCCGGTTTATTGCTGGCGGATGGGTGTCTTCTGCTCAAAGAGCTTCAACCTCTGGCTCAGCATCGCGGCCTGTCCCGAATTATCCTGACGAGCTGCCAGATCAGCGGCGCGCCTCCCGGTCTCAATCGCGCGGTCAAACTGCCCGGTCTCCGCATAGGCTGCGGCCAGTGTGCCCAGCACCACCGGCTCGTGCGCCGAAGTGAGCTCGACGGCGTGTTCCGCCAGTGAGACGGCCTCGCTGCCGTTGCGCAGAGCCGCCTCCGGCGCGGTGGCCAGCACCCATGCGGTTTCATTCAGCACCTGCACATTGTCCGGCTCTTTGCGCAGCGCCTGGCGCCAGTGCGCGAGGCCCTCCGCGCGCCGTCCCTTCATCGCCAGAGCCATGCCCAGGTAGTAGTGCGCCTCGACCATGCCGGGCGAGAGCTGCACGGCCCGCTCCAGCGTTGTAATGGCTTCGTCTGTCTGGCCCTTTTCACCCAGGGCTTGACCCAGGTAATTGTGGAATTCCGCGCTCTTCGGCGCAAGTTCGACTGCCTTGCGCAGATGCGGGATGGCCTCATCCAGATGCTCTTGGGAGAGCAGCGCATGGCCCAGATTGCCCTCCGCGGAGGCATATTCAGGGTCCAGTTCAGCCGCCTTGCTGAAATCCGCAATGGCTTCGTCGAGGTTGCCCTGCATGGCCAGCGCCTGGCCGAGGTTGTTGTAGGCGTGGACATACTTTGGATCGCTCTCGATGGCCTGGCGATAGTGCTGCACGGCCTCGTCGAGGCGGCCCTGCGAGGCCAGCGCGTAGCCCAGGTTGTTGTGCGCCTCGGCATACTCGGGATTGATGGCGATGGCGTCCTGGAGCTGCTCGATGGCTTCGGGCAGGTGGTGTTCTTCCAGCAGCGCGCGGCCGAGATTGTTGCGCGCCTCGGCATAGCCGGGATTGTCCTCGAGCGCCTGGCGGTATTGATCGATGGCTTCACTGGAACGGCCCGCGCCGGTCAGCGCGATGGCCAGATTGTTGTGCGCCTCAGGATAGTGGGGCTTGATCAGGACGGCCTTCTCGAGCTGGGCGATGGCGTCCGTGGTCTTGCCTGCCTTGGCCAGCGTCTGGCCGTAGTTGTTGCGCGCGCGGGCGTCATCCGGGCTCATCGCGATGGCTTTGGCCCACTCGGGAATGGCAGCGGCGTACTGGCCTTTCTTGGCCAGTTCCGCGGCCACATCGTATTGCTTGTAAAAATCCACTGCCGGCGTGGCGATGTGTTCGATGCCGCTGGGCTCCATGTTGACAAACTCGGGAATGTTCACGGCGCGATTGGCGGCGGTGGAGTTCTCAATCAGGATGGCGGGCGTGTCATTGCCCTCGGCATCGATGTGGGTGAGGAACATCTGCGTGTAGGGCGAGCGGCTCTTGGAGGAAAAGACCAGCCAGCGGCCGTTGGGCGAGAAGCTGTGCCAGGAGTTCATCAGCGCCGTGTTGCAGGTCATGCGCCGGGCCTCGCCGCCCGCGGCCGGAACGATGTAGAGCTTGCTATCGGGGCGCATCAACTGGCCATTGTGGGCCTGTACAAAGACCATCCACTTGCCGTCCGGCGAGATCTTGGCGAAGCTGTTGCTCATGCCGTTCTGCGAGGCGCCGGCGATGGGCTCGGCCTTGCCTCCCAGGCCGTGATTGAAGGGGATGCGGTAGAGGTCGTACTGAATCGGAACCTCCGCCGGGTCGTTGGCATAGGCCGCCATCTTGCCGTCGGCGGGGAAGGGTTCCCTGGCCTCGGCGCGTGCAAAGACAAGGAACTTGCCGTCGGGGCTCCAGACA
>JBKQLG010000239.1:0-14102 GCA_052147235.1 Occallatibacter sp. | reverse complement strand
GGGCCACCAACTCGTCGATTCCAGCGCAGATATTCTTGATCTCCGCGTGGCCAAACTCGATCGCCGCGAGAATCGTCTCTTCCGACTCTTCTTTGGCGCCCGACTCGATCATCACAATGCCATCCTTGTGGCCGACGACCATAATGTTGACCGTGGTCGCCGCGCGCTCCGAGTAGGTGGGGTTGATAACGAACTCGCCATCCACGCGCCCAACACGCACCGCGCCCACCGTGGCGCCGAAGGGAATGTCAGAGAGAGCCAGCGCACAGGCGGCGGCATTGATGCCCACCACGTCCGGATCGTTCTCCTTGTCGGCGGAGAAGACCAGCGCGATCAGCTGGGTCTCGTTGCGGAAGCCGTCGGGAAAGAGCGGACGCAAGGGGCGGTCGATCTGGCGGCAGGTCAGGATTTCCTTTTCGCTGGGCCGGCCTTCACGCTTGATAAAGCCGCCGGGAATGCGTCCGCCGGCGTAGGTGTACTCGCGGTAGTCCACTGTGAGAGGGAAAAAGTCAATGCCTTCCCGTGCATCGGGAGAGGCTACGGCAGTGGCCAGAACCACGGTTTCGCCCGTGGTCACCAGTGCGGCGCCAGAGGCCTGCTTGGCCATGCGCCCGGTCTCAAAGACCAACCGCTTGCCACCGGCAAGCTCGACGGCTACTTCATGCTTGGACATAGAATCCTCGTTTCATTGTGTTCATTTGGGAGACTTGTGAAGGGAAGGCGCTTGAGGGGACTGGCAAGGCGTGGCGCAGGGCGAAAGGCAGGGACGCGCACAGCCCACAGCTGTGCGCCGTCCCTGGCAGCGGGTCGATTTCGCCAGGTACACCATGGCCCCAGATTCTGGGAAGAATGGGGGCCGTGACCAACGATCGGTCTGGGCGCTTCCGGGTCAATGTTTTGGCTTTCCGGCTACTTGCGGATACCGAGTTTGCCGATGACGTCGCGGTAACGATCGGTATCGTGCGTCTTCAGGTAGTCCAGAAGGCGGCGGCGCTTGCTGACCAACTGCAAAAGACCGCGCCGGGAAGCGTGGTCCTTCTTGTGCGTCTTGAAGTGTTCGGTCAGTTCGCTGATGCGCGCACTCAAAATCGCGATCTGGACCTCCGGCGAACCGGTGTCCGTATCATGGGTGCGGAAGCTTTCAATCAGGGTTGTTTTCTTTGCGGTCGCCAGCACGGCGTGTGTGACTCCTCTTGTCTGCTCAGGTCCACTCTTCAGTGTCTACAGAGAGATTACCACGAAAGAGCGCCCCGCGTCATGCGCCCGGCCCAGCCGGAACCCGAATGTAAACCTGTCACGTCACCGCGCCCCTAACTAAGGAGCCGGTTGTCGTAGCGTCAATTGTCTGGGGAAAAGTAGAGGCGGTAGGCTTGGAGCGTGGCCGGAAGCCGGAGTTACCACTGCGCCCAGTCGCCCAGGCCCAGAACCCACGCGGCCAGCAGGAGATTGCTGACAGCATGCGCGACGACCGCATCGCCCATGCGTCCCCGCCAACGGAGCGCGGCGGCAAAGGCCAGTCCGGCCACTGTGCCGAGCAGCAAATGCTGCCAATCCATCAGATTTTTCATATGCTCCAGGCCGAAGACCGCGGAGGATAGACAAATCGAGAGCACCGTCAGGCTGGAAAAAGAGACGCTGTCAAACTCACGGCTGATGAACCGGCGCGCCAGATAGCCGCGAAAGGCCAGTTCCTCGGCGATGGGCACGGTGATGACCGCGGCAGCCACACGGAAGGCGATCCAGGCCCAGCGGGCGGCGGGCGAAAGTGCCGCCAACTCCGCGCCCAACGGACTGGCTGCATGGGAATGAGCCCACCAGGAGGGCGCGATCCACATCAGGAAGACAGCCGCGCCCGTGAGCGGCCCCAGCCAACCGAAGCGCCAATTGAGCTTCTTCAACTCCGGCCAGAAATAGCAGATGGCGATGGCAGCGACAACAAAACGCAAGGGGTAGAGCCATTCAAAATATCCCGTAGTTAACTTGGTGACCGAAGCCGCGGCCAGAATCGCGAGCAGCGGAACCAGATAGGCGCGGATTGCCGGAGATTCTCCGTGCGTCTCGCTCCTCGGCTCCGATGCGCCGGCGATCTCCATTCCGGCCCCTGGCAGCTCGCCGGCAGAACTTGGAACGGAAGCGGGCAGCTTTCGCATCCAGGAAATTTTTTGGGTGGCCAGTGAAAAAGTCAGCGCGATAACGATGAATGAAACCCAGCCGAATTCGGCGTGGAAGCCGGTCGTCGAGGCATCGGAACCTCCCGCGCTGGCGATGAGAATAAGAGCGCAAAGACGGACAATGTTCAGCAGCCAACTGCATCCCAGTGCACAGGGAATGAGTAGAAGCGCCTGCGGGAAGCGCGTCTCCTTCCGGTAGAACCATAGCCAGAGGCTGGTGAAAATCAGTACGAGTCCTAGACCTTCGATTCCAGAACAGCCCGCCGCAATGGTGATCATGTAGCGTTGCGTCCCCAGCGTGAAGGTGGCTGGATCGACAACAAGCTCCGGAAGAAGCGGGCGTAGAACCGCACTCACCGCATCAAGGGTAGCTTTTTGCATCATGCCGCTCTGAACGGTGCTCGTTGCAGTCCATAGCAACTTGACCGGGTTGCCAAAAAGCCATCCAGCCACACCGGCAAGCGAGGCATACAGCCACAACCGGCCGGTTGCGCGAATCGCCACGACCCAGCTTCGCAGCGGAACGCAAGCGAAGGCCAGCAGAACCGTTGCCAGCAGGTAGAGAACGCTCTTGGCGTAGCTATTGGTATCGAAGAGCGGCCAGCCTAACCCCTGCCACACCGCAATGGTGAAGGAAAGAACCGCGGCAATGCAGAGAAGGTGGCATGCAAACAAAATGCGCCCGAAGGGAATTTCCTCTTGCAGGGCTTTCAGCCTGAAATGGCCGAACCCAAGGAATACCGCATAGGCAAAGATGGGAATCTGGCCATAGGTGTCGGTGATTATCCCTAGAATCTTCAGATGACCAGGAATATAGCCCCTGCCGACAAAGCAGAAGACATACTCGAAGGCCATCATGGCGAACAATAAATAGGATCGCCCTAAAAGCCTACTCGGCAAAGCAAAACCCAAGACCGACCGCAGACCTCCGTCATCAGACGAGACACCGTTGGGCTGATTCACCAATTTCTGTATGTTCCGTCTACTTGCTGCGCCGAACGCGCAGAACCGCGAGCGATCCCGCAAGCAAGGTGAGGCCGCTGATGGCCAGGTTCGGATCAATCTCCGGTTTGTGGACGAACACCATGCCGTGAGCGGAAACGCATGTACCAAGCGCAAGACCCAGGACCAGAAGCGAGTACTTCAGAAGATTCTTTGTCATGTAGAAATCCTTTCTGTTGTTGTGAAAGGAGATGGAACCGTCGAAGATCTGCGAACCCAAATCTAGCGGCCCGGTGCAGCAGTGTTCATCTTCTGCGATTCAAATCCAATGTTTGCTAGTCTACGTCTTGAATCCGCCTTGAGGCACAAATATGAGTCCAGCTTCAAGGCTAATTCTGATTCAGTGAACCGGGGAGGGAATTCCCGGAGCTATCGAAACCTCCTAGCAGCAACACAGAGGCCGTTAAAAAAATATTAACACGAGAAGTGCAGGTCAACGCAAGATCAAAAAAAAACAAAGTAACCAGAGCCGGGTTACCTGGGCGTCTCTTGCCGGACCCCCTGAAATGTTCAAGAAGGCAGAATCACGCTCCCGCCTGCCCCTGAAAACCTCGCGCCTCTACACAAACGTCCAGTAACAACAAAGGCCGATGCTCTTCACGTTCCCGGTTTTTTAGTCGGAGAGCGCCCCTCAGCCAACAGCCGGTCGCGGCAGAACCTTTTTGGTTACAATGACCAGCTTGTCCGGGGTCAACTCCGGGCCATCCCAGCCTTCCTTGACCGCCTCGATGTGAATCTCGCCCGGTCTCCGGCTGGACTGCACAATCACCTGCGCAAGCCCATTGAAGAGCGAGCGTTTAGGCTCCTTGTCGCTCTCCTGGCAATTGGGGTTGCCGTTGCCCACGCCGATCAGCGCGCCCGCTCCCGAGACTTTGAAGCCAATCAAATTGCTCGCCGTCGGCACCGGGCGGCCTTCCTTGTCCAGCGCCTCGACCTTCAGTATGGCCAGGTCCTCGCCGTTGGCGTCGATCTCTGTGCGGTCCGCGGTCAGTCGAATGGAGACCGCAGGGCCGGTCGTCTCGCGCTTCTCCGATAGCACCACCTTGCCATCCTTTGAACCCCGCGCCTCGATTGCGCCCTTCTCATACTTGACCTTCCACTCCACATGGCCCAGGCGCGGAACCTTCTGGCCTCCCAGGCTCTTTCCGTTCACCAGCAACTCAACCTCGTCCAGATTCGAATATACCCAGACAGGAATCTCCTCGCCTTCCCTGCCCTCGAAGTTCCAATGCGGGAAGAGATGCAGCACCGGCTCAGTGCCCCACCATGCCTTGTAATAGAAGAACGTGTCCTTGGGAAAACCGCATATGTCGATGATGCCGAACTGCGAGTTGATCGAGGGCCAGCCGTAAGGCGTGGGCTCGCCGCGATAGTCGAAGCCGGTCCAGGCAAAGCCGCCTGCCTCCCACTCGCGGGTTGCATAAAACTTCCACCATTCTTCGGCTTGCTCTCCCCAACCGGGGTTATTCACGTCGTAGGCGCTCAAAGTATTGCGAAGTTTGTCGGTCGAGTAGACGCCCCGTGTGGAGATGGCGCTGGCCGTCTCGGAACCGTAGATAGGCCGCCGGGGATTTTCTTTGTGGTAGTTGTCCGGGCGGTCCAGGCCATAGTTGAATCCGATAATGTCGAATGCACTGGATACGCCCTGCTTGTTGTCTCCGTTCACCGCCGCCGAAACTACGCGTGTGGGATCAAGCTCGTGGCAGCGCCGCACCATGGTTGCGGCAATCTTGGCGCCCTCTTCGGCCATTTCGTTCTGCAACTGCCACTCCTCGTTGCCGATCGACCACAAAATGATCGACGGCGAGTTACGATAGCGCTTGACCATCGCATCCAGTTGCGCCAGGCCCTCGGGGCTCGAACTCATCTGGCGCGTCTCGCACATCATCATCACGCCCATGCGGTCGCAGGCCTCCACCCACTCCGGCGTCGGCATATTATGTGAAGTCCGCACCGCGTTGCAGCCCATCTCGCGCAGCACACCCAGCCGAAAGGCCTGCAAGCGGTCGGGCAGGGCCGCACCCACGCCGGCGTGATCCTGATGATTGCAGGTGCCCTGAATCTTGAGCGGCTTGCCGTTGAGGAAGAAGCCCTTGTCGGCATCAAAGAGAGCCGTGCGCACGCCAAAACTCACTCGCTCGGCATCACGGGCCTTGCCGCCGGCCTCCACGGTCACAATCGCCGAGTAAAGGTTTGGAGCATCCACCGACCAGAGCGCAGGATTCGTCAGCCTGGCGGTTGCTGTAAATTTGGCGCAACCATCTGCATCAATCGACTGATTAGCGGCTTCGGCCGTGGCCACGGTCTTGCCCGCTGCGTCCAGAATCTGCCAGCTCACCTTGGCGCTCTCAGCCTGTTTGCCTTCATTGTGCACCATGGTGTCCAGCGTCAGATGAGCGGAGCTTTTACTAACCGCCGTGCGGACCGTGCTCTCCCACTTGCCCAGGTGCAGCGCATCGGTCTTAGTCAGCCACACGTGGCGATAGATGCCGGCGCCCTCGTAAAACCAGCCGTCGCCAAAGCTGGCGTCCACTCGGGCCACGATGTAGTTCTTTTTCCCGAAGCTCAGAAAGTCCGTCAGATCGAAGCGGAAAGGCGCATAGCCGTTGTTGTTGCGGCCGATGAAGCAGCCGTTCACAAAAACCAGCACATCGCGGAAGGCGCCGTCGAATTCGACCGTGATGCGCCGGCCCGCGTCGCTGGCCGGAATCTCGAACTCGCGCCGGTACCAGCCCACGCTGGTCTCCGGGTAGCGGCGGCCAACGGGCTTGTAGCCATGCGATTGCTGCACATCGTCATGCACAAAGGGCAGCTCCACCGCCCAATCGTGGGGCAGGTTCAGAGCGCGCCACTTGGAGTCGTCGAATTTGCCTTTGGCAAAGTCGAATTCGCCGGTCTTGGCAAAGTCGCCCTGGCCGTTGCCGAAGCCCAGATCGCGGGCTGGGTCTGTACCGTGGCCAAATTGAAACTTCCAGCCGAAGTCGAAGAGCAGTTGCTCGCGCGGCGCTACGGCGGCCAGCGCCTCGGCAGAAACCGGCCCCGGATCACCTGCCAGGAACGCGGCGGAGCGTCCCCAAGCCGAACGAGTGAGCAGAGATGCGGCGGAAAGCGCCAATCCAGAAGAGAGCAGGTCGCGACGAGAGATACGAGTCATGACAATTCCCTTTCAATATGGTCTCGCCGTAGACGGCAGCAGAATCCCGAACGGCGAGCAAAGATGAACTATATATCAAGCGGCGTGAGCCAGTAAACGATTACAGAAAGGCGCGTTTCGGCGCAGCTTCAAGTCGCGGGCCGCAACAACTCCGCCACCGCCTCCGGATTCCGCGCAATCACCATGAGATAAGCCCGCGCCGGAGCGTCCGGATTCTTCCGCTGCTGCTCCCAATCCCGCAAGGTGCCCACGGGAATGCGATAGCGTGCAGCAAAGGCTTCCTGCGTCAGTGCAAGCCGCTCCCGCAGTTTCTTCACATTCACCAAGTGGTGAAGGCCCAGCTTGGCCAGTTCCTCTTCGCTGCCCCGTGGAATCGGTTGCGCGTCCGGATCGGCCAGCGCCGCCGCATGAATCTGTTCATTGGTCAGAGCATGAAACGCATCCCAGTCCGTATCCGTCTCAATCGGCGGATCGCCGGGTTCATGCTCGACCCAGATCATATTGTTCGATTTCATCATTCTCTGCCCCTCTCACCGAAATAATTCGAGTCCAGTTCTCGCCCCAATCCGTTGAAACAACATAAAGAATTCCTTCCTTGCTCAAGCCCAGAGTAACGATTCTCTCTTCACCATAGTCAAAGCGATCATCGATCCAGGAATCCCTGTACGGGTCTTCGAGAGCATCGATGCCAACCGCAAGCGACAATCCGTGCTTGCGCCGATTCACGGCATCCTTCTCCGGATCCCACGTGTACTGCATAGATAGAGCATACGGCTAAGCCGTAGCTGTGTCAACAACCTTCTCCCCACGCGGAGCATTGGTTTCACGTCATAGGCGGTCGTGCTGTATGGTGAGTGTGACCCGGCAACCCGGCCGGCAATCGGGACCGGAGCCGCACCTCACGCAAGGGGTTTCCAGCCTATGCGCTTCTCTCGCACCGCTTCTTTGCTTATCCTCGCCGCTCTCGCCGCGACACCCGCCCTCGCCGCCCCAGGCCCCAGCGCCCTTGACCCCTCCGTTCCGCCCATGCGCGCGCTCATCGAGCGGTACTCCGCCGACCAGGCTACGCTCCAAAGTGTCTATGCCGACCCCCTGGCGCCGTCCGCCCGCGCGCGCAGCGCCGCCTTCTATCGCGAGCAACGCGCCCTACTGGCCAAGATCGACTTCAATGTCCTCGATCAGGAGGGCAAGGCCGACTACCTGAGCTTTGCCAACCTGCTGACGCAACAGGATCACCAGTTGGCCCTGGACGAGCGGCAGTGGTCTGAGGTTGCGCCGCTGCTGCCCTTTGCTCCGGCGATCTTTGCCTTCGAAGACCAGAAACGGATGATGCAACACCCCGATCCACAGAAGGCCGCCGCGCAGTTGAGCGAGCTGGCCCAAGCTGTTGCCGCCAGCCGCAAGGCGCTCGAAGCCAGGGTTAAGGACGCATCCCCCGCCGACCGCATCAATGCATGGTGCGCCGCCGCTGATCTGGAACAATTGACCACGCAGCTTCAGCATTGGTTCGACTTCTGGGATGGCTATGATCCGACGTTTACCTGGTGGGCCGCGCAGCCTTACAAACAGGCCTCCACAGCACTCAAGGAGCAGACGACATTTCTCCGCGAGAAACTGGCCGGCATCGCCCCGGACGATAAGAGCACCGTCCTCGGCACACCCATCGGCCGCGAGGCGCTGCTCCAGCAGCTTGACGACGCCATGATCCCCTACTCGCCCGAAGAGCTGATCACCATGGCAAAAACGCAGCTCGCATGGTGCCAGCAGGAGATGGTGAAAGCCAGCCGTGAGATGGGCTACGGCGACGACTGGCATAAGGCGCTGGAGGCCGTCAAGAACTCCTACGTCGAGCCGGGCAAGCAGCCGGATATGATCCGGTCGCTGGCCCTTGAAGGCGAACAATTCGCCGAAGACCGCGGCCTGGTCACCGTGCCACCGTTGGCAAAAGAGACCTGGCGCATGGAGATGATGTCGCCCGAGCGCCAGCTCGTCAGCCCCTTCTTTCTGGGCGGCGACACCATCCTCGTCAGCTACCCCACCGACACCATGACCTACGAGCAGCGCATGATGAGTATGCGCGGCAACAACCCCGCCTTCTCCCGCGCTGTCGTTTTTCACGAGCTGATTCCCGGCCACTGGCTGCAACAGTTCATGACAGCGCGTTACCGGCCCTATCGCCAGGCCTTCAGCTCCGGCTTCTGGCTGGAGGGCAACGCATTTTATTGGGAGATGCTCTATTGGGATCTGGGTTATGATCAAACGCCGGAGCAGAGAATCGGCGCGCTCTTCTGGCGCATGCACCGCTGCGCCCGCGTGATCTTCTCGCTCAGCTTCCACCTGGGAACGATGACCCCGCAACAGGCCATCGACTTCCTTGTAAGCGAAGTGGGCCATGAGCGCGACAACGCCACCGCCGAGGTGCGCCGCTCCGTCAACGGCGACTACGACCCGCTCTACCAGTGCTCCTATATGCTCGGCGCGCTCCAGTTCCGAGCCCTGCGCCATGAACTCGTGGATTCAGGAAAGATGACCAGCCGCCAGTACCACGACGCCATCCTGGAGGAGAATATGATGCCCCTCCCGGTGCTCCGCGCCCTGCTTACCGGCGAGAAACTCACCCCGGACTGGAAGCCTCACTGGCGCTTTTTGGATGAAGTGAAGTAAGGCGCGTAGATCATTGGCCGCAAACAAAGCAAGAGGCCCTGCGGTCTTGCCAGGGCCTCTCATTCAATGCTGTTCAACCAGCGATTTTCTCAGACAATACACTTTTTGCGAAAGAGGAGGCCCGCAAGGCCGAGCAGGCCGCTCCCAAAGAGAATAAAGCTGCTGGGCTCAGGGGCAAGCGGATCGTTATTGCCGTTTGGTTGAGGATCCCCGACAAAAATCTGAGGCGCGCCACCCTCATTCTGGGTGTTGATTATCGGGATAAAAATATCAATATTCGGAAAGTCTGTTGTGTAGACATTGTTCACGGCAAATGCCGAAGCCTGGGCCAGCAAAGTGTCGATCTGAGGCTGATACCCGGAGGGCAGGTTTGCCAACAAAACAGGATCGTTGGGATCGAAGAACTCCCAATTGGCCCACTGCGCAACCGCGATGGTATTCGCCGATGCGCCGGGAGCGGCGGCCTGAGCGAGAATGTATGCCGCTTCTACGTACTGCTCAGTGCCCGAAACAGGCACCATCGTTGCCGTCCATGTCTCGCCGAAGTAGATTTCATTCTCATAGCTGATACACATCAGCGGAGTGAGGTCCGTGCTGCCGTCGAAGCTGAAATTATAGGGGTATACGTACTCTCCTTGAACAACCCCGGAGCTCTGCCCGCCGACACTTTCGAGCGTTATAGTCATGTTGTCTGCGTAACCCATCCGCGGACTCAACATTAGAAGAACACCGAAGGCAAAGAAGGACAGGATCGTGCATAATTTAAACTTGTTCATGTTTCGCCACCTCTTGTTGTTGGCCAGTTACGGCTGAGTTCAGCCTCTTGAGTGATTCCTGGTTGCGCGCGTGCATAGCGATTTCGCTTACTTTCCTGCAGCGAGTCAATACCAGGAAAAAACTCTCGTCGGACATTCTTAATTCTTTTGACTCAGAGGGGGCATTAGAGATTCAAAAATATCTCTGAATAGCATCTGGCCCTCTGCCACTGTATAAATTCTATTCGCGCAATAACTAACGATCAAGATTACTGGCTAGGATTACCCAGGTAACGCCGCGGTCGGAATCAGTAACTCGACAAAGTCTGCCGGGCTTCCTGGAATTTTGAATCAGGCGATATGGCTTGCCAATTCGCCTATGCTTTTGTTGGAGAGGAATTTTCATCCAATCGGACGTGCGCGTCTGATCGAGCCGGATACGGGTGTCCTAATCTCATAAGGAAAGCTTCTCTCAATCGCCAACGGAGAGGCATCTCAATCAGAGTGCCTTCTGCGCCACAAGAAGCCTGCGATGCCGAGCAAGCCGCTTCCGAGCAGGATCAGGCTGCTGGGCTCGGGGCCGTACCCAATGAAAACTTGAGGAACTTCGTCCTCCGCGGGCCAGCCGTTCAACGGAACATAAATTACAAAATCGGAGTACAAGTCGGAATTTGGGTAAGCGGCAACAAAGTCCTGTGCGGCTGTCAGTTGCGCGTTGTCGCTGCCGGGCACGTTGCTTTCTCCGGAAAAAAGTCCCCAGGCCGCCAACTGGTCATTATCGCTGTTGGCCGGATTGACATTGGCGTCGTTATATAGCCACGCCGCTTCCTCCCAAACGCTCTCAGCGAAGGTTTGCGCGGTCGCCGGCGAACCGGTGATCGTCACGACATTCGACATCGCGGAGATTGGCTCAACCGTTGCCGTCCAACTCTCATTAAAAGAGATGCCGTTATAGTAACCGAGACACATCAGCGGGGTAGCGCCGGGGCCCCCGTTGACACTGAAGTAGTAGGGATATGCGTCATAAATTCCGGCTTGATTCGAACCGACGCCCGTAAGTTCCAGCGTGACAATAGTATCCGCGTGAGCCTTGAGCGGGCTGAACAACAACAGGAAGCAGAATGCGGAGACAGACAGGATTGCGCAAGCTCTAGACTGCTTCATCGTCTGTACCCTCCTGGCCCATTGGAGCCGGACTCCAGTCCCATAGGAGGTTCTGATTCTGCCCGTACATTTCACAACCTCGTACGCTGTCCTGCGTCAAATCAACTCCTGGAAAGCGAGTTGAGACATAAGGCTCTCTAACGGCAGAGGACGAGGTTCTGCCATCGTGAATATACTAGGCAAATCCAAACCCTTGTACAAGATTACGCACGCAGAGTTACTCTGGTAATTTGCGCCTGATAAAAACAGTTACGTTGTTCATTTTACAGGGGGTCTTCAAGTTACCTTGGCTCGTTTCTAACTTGCGACTATTGATCCGCCCAGGTTGGGAAGCATGGTAACTTTGCGTGTTATCTCTTTCATTTCTACTCTCTTGCTTAATCCTGTGCACATGGAAATACAGGTGTGCGAAGAGCAAGCTAGAGGATCGGATAGAAGCTCTCGATCCACCCTTGCAACAGCGCCGGGAAGCAGCCCAGCACCACCACCGCTGCCGCGATGAGAAGCAGCACACTCATCGTCACCGGATGCGCCTTGATCGGCGTCTCGTCGATGGCCGGCATCACGTAAGCCCGCTTGAGAACTTGCAAGTAGTAGTAGAGTGAGACGGCGCTCATGGCGACAGCGAGTGCGACAAGCGCAAACGGAACCGGCCCGGCTGAGACGCCCAGCACCGCGGCAAAGAGGTTGAACTTGGCCCAGAAACCGACCAGTGGCGGAATCCCGGCGAGCGAGAGAAACAAGACCCCAAGCACGGCCGCCAGCAATGGATTGCGCTTGTTCAGGCCGAGAAAGGAATCCAGCCGGTCGCTGCCTTTAGCCCGCTCGACGACCGAGACCACACCGAAGGCGCCGATGGTGGTCAGGCCGTAGGTGAGGACGTAGTAGAGAACAGCCTGTGAACTGCTGATGGTTGGATCGAATTTACTTGTGTAGAAATCCAAATTGCTTCCCCGCCCTGGATAGTCAGAGTGGGCGGCGATCCCTAGCAGTATGTACCCCGCATGTGCAATTGCAGAATATGCAAGGAGCCGTCGCACTCTAACTTGTGCCAAAGCGGCCAGATTTCCCACCATCATTGAAATAGCAGCAACAACCGGCAGAATCAAGCTAAGCTTCTGCCAGGATAACGAAGAAAGGAATAGATAGAAATTGATCGATTGGGTAGATCTCCCTAGGTCTCCACCAGGAGAAAGCCAGGTCGAGCTGAGGGTAAGGAGCAATGCAAAGCTCGCGACCTTCGAGACCGAAGCGATGAACGCCGCCGCTGGAGCAGGTGCCCCTTCGTACGTATCAGGCGCCCACAAGTGAAACGGCACTGCTGCCACTTTGAAACCCAGCCCCGCGACCACAAGAATCCACGCCATGTAAAACAGGGGGCTTGGCCCTGAAAGAGAGATAGCGAGTTGAATCTTAGAAAGATTTGTGCTGCCACTCAGTCCGTAAAAATAACTGAACCCGAACAATAGGAAGGCCGCCGACATGCCGCCGAAGAGGTAGTACTTGATCGCAGCTTCGGCGCTCTTGGCAGAGGCTTTGGCGAAGGCAGTCATGATGTAGAGTCCAAGTGAGAGCAGCTCAAGACCGATGAAGATAATCAGAAGGTCCTGCGCCCCTGAAACAAGTAAACCGCCCGCCGCTGCCATTAGCATCACAGCAACAAATTCGCCCACATGTTTGGTGAAGTCCGACCCGATGAGCAACAGCAGCGTGAGCGATGTCAGTACCAGAATTCCGGCCTGTGCGACAGCGGTGGTTCCGCCCGTAGCAAGAAGAAGATCCTGACTGCCTAGTAGGCTCAGGCCACCAATCCCCTGCTCCGAAACAAAGCTGTATGCGACACCGCATCCAAGCACCCCAATCAGCGCGGCAACCGCCACCCGCACCTTGAGCGCGGCCTTGCGCAGAAAGCCTAAGTCAGCAATCAACACAACCAGCGCAGCAACTTCCAGCGCCGTCTCCGGTAGCGTCACGCGGAAAAGGTCTGCGTAGTTCATTGCACCCCTCCCGCAAGCAGCGCCTTCACCGCCGGTTCGATCGCGTCAAGAAGTATCTTCGGGTAAAGCCCGACGAATAAGCTCACTCCCGTCAGTATGACCACGCCGGTAACCTCCGGCCAAGTGATCGCGGCTAACTCATGTCCGTGCTCCTGCTCCAGCACGTGCGCGCTGGGCAGCGCATCGCTGAAGAAGGCTTTCTGCAATGCCCGCCACGTATAAGCCACTCCGACCACAACTCCCACGCCCGCCGCCAGAGTCCACCAGGACCTGACCATCCACGCTCCCACCAGCACCTGTAACTCGGCGACAAAGCCCGAAAAGCCCGGCATTCCTATCGAAGCCATTCCGGCAATTACAAAGGCCCATGCGGCAAAGGGCAGCCGCTTTGATAAGTGCATGGTTTCCAGTTCCGCTAGCTGGCGCGTGTGCGTGCGGTCGTAGACAATGCGGCCGACGATGGCGAAGAGCAGCCCAGCGATGATGCCGTGCGAGAACATCTGCATCACCGCGCCAGTCATGCCGATCTGATTCAGAGTCATCAGCCCCAGCAGCACAAAACCCATGTGACTGACGCTGGAGTAGCCGATGACAAATTTGAAGTCAGTCTGCGCCAGCGCGACTAGCGCGCCGTAAACAATTCCGATCACCGCCAGCACCGCAAAGACATCGCGCCACGAACCAATGCCGATAAACGAGAATCCCCACGGGTCGAGGCCGCGCGGAAAGAGCGCGATGCCCACGCGCAGGCAGCCATATGCACCCAGTTTCATCACTACGCCCGCCAGCAGCATGGAAGCCGCTGTCGGCGCGGCAACGTGGCCGGTGGGCGCCCAGGTGTGGAAGGGCCACATGCCGGCCAGAATCGCAAAGCCTGTGAAGACGAGCGGGAAACACCACATCTGAAAACTAACTGGCAGGTTAGCGTGCGCTAACTCAATCAGCCCAGTCGAATGGCTGCCCGCCGTCGCGTAAGCAGCCAGCAGGCCGATCAGCACCATCGCAGAGCCCGCGAACGAATAAATCGCCAGCTTCATCGCCGCATACTCCCGCCGTGTGGAACCCCAGATGGCGATCAGAAAGTACTTGGGCACGATAGCAATTTCATAGAAGACAAAGAGCAATAACAAATCGAAGCTGAGAAATACTCCATAAACTCCGCCGATCAGCGCCAGATAAAAGGCGAAGAACTCAT
>JBKQLG010000238.1:0-18412 GCA_052147235.1 Occallatibacter sp. | reverse complement strand
GGGGTGAATCGGCGCTTTGACTACGTCGCCGATCACGGGCAACGGGCTGCCTTCGGGCGTCTCCATCAGATTGGTCACGGTGGCCCCCGTGGCTCCCGGCGGCACGTGGAACTCGGCTATTGTTTCCTTGCCCGCCCACTCGTAGCCGCGAAAGATCAAGGCGTTCGCGTCTTCGGCCTTCTTGACGGCGGTGAGGACTACGTTCTCCGGCGAGACCGAGGCGAAGGAATGCGACGGGGGCAGCGAGCCCGGATGGGCCGTGGTGACGACGGCGGTGAGCGGGTAGTTGTACTCATAGCCGTGGCGCACGGTGAGCGCGTCCTTCCACGTTCCGGCGTGGGGATAGAGCGCGTAGTGGAAGTGATGATGGCCCATATCGGCCTCGGCGTCGGGCCATTTGGGCGAGCGCAGCAGCGTCAGGCGCAGCACATTGCCAGCGGCGTCGTAGCCGTACTTGTTCTGGTTCAGGATGCTCAGGCCGTGAATCTTGCCGTCGGGGCCGGGGCCGGAGAGATCGGCCCAGCGCAGCGCGGTCACCTCAAACTGCGCCTTCTCCCACGAGTTATTGCGCGTGGTGGGCCGGTCGATGGTTCCATAAGGAATTTCGTAAGTGGCGAAGGGGCCGGATGCTGCCAGCGGAAAGGCCGCCTTCAGCAACACATGGCTTTCGTGCCAGTCAATCTCGTTGTCGATGTCGATCTGGTCGCCGATGAGGCGAATGGTCTGAACGAACTTCGAGTTCTGCCAGTGGTTGGTAACGCGGATGGAGCGATTCAATACAAACTTACCAGCAAGTTCAACAGAATCAGCCCGGTCAATCGTCATAGGAGGAACGTCGAACGTTCCCGGATCGACATTCCAAGCGTCATAGTCTTTAGGTGTGTCCTTAAAGAACTCAAGTTGGTTGCCACAAGACCCGCTCTGTAGCCAGTCGAAATTAGTGTTGCGATCCTTTATCTCGACTATGCAACCACTTACCTTGTCGATCCGAACGAGGGTATCTGAATCGCTGATAGAAACGGTCTCCGGGGTATCTTTCGGTGGTATCTGCATATAGTCGGCTATTCCGTACTCACCATTCATCAGAACGCTGTATGTGTTGAATCCAAGGGGAGGAATGTCTTCGGCGGTAAAAGTAATTTCCTCTACATCATCTCCCATAGACTTGCGCAGTTTGGGATAGAAGAAATCACCCGGTTGGTCGACTCTCGCGAATCCAACGCGTGCATTCGCGCTGCCCGGGATCTTGAGGCGGATGGTAACGTCGCCGGACCTTTGCCATCCCAGCGGGTTGAATACCACGACCGAAGTCTGGAGCTTTGTCCTATTCTTCCCCGCAGTCCTTATCCTCTCCGTGATCCTGTCAGTTGAGACTCCCTTGATCTCATTCGTCGACCAGCGCACTACATCGTAATCTTTCTGCGCGTCCTTGTAGATCACTCCAATGCCGGAGCCTGCGGCTAAGTCGTGGAACTGATTGAAGAGCACCTTCTTCCAATCTTCGGTCAGCTCCGCCGCCGGGTAACTCTTTCCATTGAGCCAGGCCAGCGAGGCCCACTTCTCCGCGTCGAGCATCTCAACCTCGGCATCGCGCATATTCTTTTTGTGATTGGCCTGCGTGGTCATCACGCCGCGGTGGTACTCGAAGTACAGCTCGCTCTTCCAGGTGGGAATGCTCACCATGCCCGCAACCGGCGGCGGCGGCGTGTAACCCTTGGCGATGGACGCATAATCCCAGACCGGGCTGTTGGGCGCAATCTGCTTTTCCAGCGCGGTGAAGTAAGGCAGCGCCGCGCCGAATTCGAATTTTGGCGTTACGTGGCAGTTTGAAAGGCCCGCAGGGGCTAAAGCCCCATTCATTGATTGCGCATCTGCGGCACGACTAAAGTCGTGCCCTGATACAAAGCATGGAGAGCTGACGGTTGCGGGAGCGGGTGGGGCAGAGGTCGCGGCTTTTGCTTGATCGCTCTGCGCCCAATGGATTCCCTCGTCGAGAATCGCGCGCGTCGGTCCGCCGCCATGGTCGCCGATGCCGTAGAGGTCCATCATGCTGCTCAGCCCCGGCGTTTGCGCGCGGGCAATCGAAAAATCGCGCGCCAAACGCACCGGGTTCAGGTTGTCGTTGGCGTAGTCGTGCGGGAAGTAAGTGAGCACCTTCGAGCCATCGGGCGACTGCCACCAGAAGAACTTGAAGGGCAACTGATTGGTGTCGTTCCAGGCCATCTTTTGAGTTACAAAATAATCGACGCCACTCTTCTTGTAAATCTGCGGCAACTGCCAGGTATAACCAAAGGAATCCGGGTTCCAGCCGACCCTCACGTCAACACCGTAGGCCTGCTTGTACCAGCGCTGGCCCACCAGTAACTGACGAACGAGCGACTCGCCGTCGGGCATATTCAGGTCCGGCTCGACCCACATTCCGCCGACGATCTCCCAGCGGCCCTCCTTGATGCGCTGGGCGATCTCGGCATTCATCGAGGGGTACTTTTCGGCGAGCCACTCGTTATAGGCCGCCGCCGACTGCGTGTAAGTGTATTCGGGATACTCGTACATCAACTGTAATGCCGTCCCGAAGGTGCGCTTGACCACGTCCACAGACTCGGTCCACGGCCAGAGCCAGGCCGCGTCGATGTGCGAGTTGCCGGTAAGGTGATAGGTCACCTGGCGCAGCAGCGGCGTGAGGGCTTCGAGTTTGACGTGCGCCGCGCGGAGGCTTTCATCAAACTTCGCCTGATTGTTGGCGTCGAGCGCTGCCAGGTCCACCGCGCGGATAGCGTCGTTGAGCGTGGCCAACTTCTCTGCGTCGGCCGGCGCCAGCGTGGGAACCAGCAGCGCGGCGGAGAGAAACTCCTCGCGCAGGTCTTCGGGGTTGGGGCGACCTTCGGGGAAGTCGATCTTCAGCGTCGCGCCCTGAAAGGTCTTTAGGTCCACCGTGTGCAGCAGCTTAACGGCGACTGTCACCTTGTCGCCGGGCTTGGCGCCGTCGAAGAGGACAACGGGCTCCAGGTCGTCGCCCATCGCCACGCGGCGGCCGTTAAAGTAGAGAATCTCCGGCATGGGCCCGTTGGCATAGGCGTGAAACTGGATCCAGATGCGCGCGCCGGTCAGGTCGTAGCCGCTCAGCGTGGCCGGAACCTGATAGCTCTGGCGAAACCAGACGGCCTCTTTGGGCGCCTTGCTCTTCAGCGCGATCGGCTGCCAGTCGCTCTCGTCCAGAGTGACGGCCTCGCCATGGGCCAGGTTGCCGGGGTGGAACTTCCATGCGCCATCGGGCAACCCGCCCAGCGTGGAGAGCCGGTCAATGACGACGCGGGCGTCGGCGGGTAGGGGCGCGGCAATCTTTGCGGCGTCGGCGGTGCTCAGGCCCGGGAGGCGGCTTGCAAAAAACGTGACAACAAGGACAAACAGGCAGGCAAGACGAACGAAACGCAACTTCAAAGCGGAGTTCATCGCGGAGAATCCTCCCCGTCATAGTAAGACATGGGAACGAATTCTGGCGTGTCTGAATTTCCGCTGGGGTTATTCCATCTTCTCCGCGTTTCGCGCGCGGACCTTGAACCAGATGGGCGTGCCCTTGAAGCCGAAGGCCTCGCGAATTTGATTCTCCAAGAATCGCTCGAAACTGAAGTGCGGCTTGATGTCGCGGTCGGTGAAGAGCACAAAGGTGGGCGGGGCGACGGCGGCTTGCGTCATATAGAAGATGCGCAGGCGCTTGGACATCGGCACCGGCGCGCGCTGAAAGTCGATTTTGTCCAGGAAGCGGTTCATCTGGCCGGTGGTGACGCGCTTGCGGCGCTCGGCGGCCACGGAGACGACCTCGTGCAGCACGCGCAACATTTTCTTGCCGTCGGGGCCTGCCCCTTCGAGCGCGGAGAGAAAGATGACCGGCGCGTAGCTGAGGTACTTGAGCACGGTGCGCAGTTGTTGTTCAAAAATCTCCCGATCCGCGGGCGGTTTGCCGTCTTGTCGGCCCGTGGTCGCCAGGTCCCACTTGTTCACCACGATGATCACGCTGCGCCCGCTCTCGTGGGCATAGCCGCCGATGGTGGCGTCGGCCGCCGTCACGCCATCGACCGCGTCGATGATCAGCAGGGCCACGTCCGCAGCCTCCAGGTGACGGCGGGCCATCACCACGCTCATCTTCTCGGCCATCAGGTGGGTCTTGCCCTTGCGGCGGATGCCGGCCGTATCCACAAAGCGCAGTTGCTGGCCCTCGAACTCGACGACCTCGTCCACCGCGTCGCGGGTGGTGCCGGCGATGGGCGAAACAATGGCGCGACTTGTCCCGGTCAGCGCATTCAGCAGCGTGGATTTACCCACATTGGGACGGCCGATGATCGCGATGGAAGTTTCGTGCTGTTCAAACTCGCCGTGGGTGCGATGGAGGGGTTGCGCGTCCGGCGAGGACGGTGCGTTCAGCGATTCCTCTTCAGCTTCATTGACCGTCTCGGCCTCTTCCGCGGCCAGAATCTCTTCTTCGGTCGGCACAGCCCCCGGCGGCACGGGCAGAGCCTCGGCTATCGCCTCGAGCAGGTCGCCGATGCCCAGCCCGTGCTCAGAGCTGATGGGAAAGACGTTGCGAATGCCCAACTGGCGAAAGTTCTCCGCCTCCAGCGCCATCGCCTCGCCCTCGACTTTGTTGACGGCGAGAAAGAGGGGCTTGCCGCCGCGGATCAGCATACGCACCAGATCGTAGTCCGGGCTGGCCAGTTCGGTGCGCGCATCCACCACCAGCACCAGCGCATCGGCCTCCTCCAGAGCCACCATCGCCTGCGCATAGATCTCGGTGGGAATCAGCTCCGCATCGTCGGGCACCATGCCGCCGGTGTCCACCAGACGAAAGTTGCGGCCCATCCACTCATACTCGCCATAGATACGGTCGCGGGTGATGCCCGGTTCATCCCCAACGATGGATCGGCGGCTCCCGGTGAGCCGGTTGAAGAGCGTGGACTTGCCCACATTGGGGCGGCCCACGATGGCCACCAGAGGCAGACCACCCCGCTGACGAAGACCTGTCTGCGGAGACCCCGGAAGCGCACTCGCGCGCGCCCGGGCTGGGACTACCGACTTATAAACCTTCGACAAAGTTGTCTCCTTGTCGCCCTTGATACGGCGAAGATACCGCATTTTATCGCCAGATTCGCTGGACGCCATAACGATCAAAGATCGTGTCGCGGCTGACTATCGGTATTCCTAACTCCAACGCCTGCGCCACCAGCAGCCGGTCGAAAAGATCGCGGTGATGCAGAGGCAGAAGCCCAGCGCGAATCACATGAGAAACCTCGGCCTGTAAAACCTGTAACTCCAGCTTCAGCTGTCCCGACTCAATATCACGAAGGATTTGATGCGCATCCAGCTTTCCGGAATTGGTTTTGATGGCCAGCTCCCAAGGAACCGCAACAGAAAGAAGCACTACATTCGATCTGTCGTCGAGAAGATCGCGAAGAGACTGCGGCAGGACTTCAGGCGTTGTAATCCACCAGAGCAGCGTGTGAGTATCGAGCAGGTATCTCATTCGGAGGGTGAAGGGACCAGTTCCCCTTCCAACAAGTTTTCAAAGCCCAACTCCACCAGTTCCTCATCGGTCAACGGAGCAAGTGCCTTGTCGTCGAAGGTGACACGCCCGCGATAGAGTCCGGCAAGCTGCCGCTTGGGTGCAGGCGCGATGGAAATCGGCACGATCTTGGCCACAGGCATTTTGCCGCGCATGACAACAACCTCCTCGCCTGCTTCAGCTTCTTTGAGCAGCCGCGATAAGTGGGTCTTCGCCTGGTGGACGGTATAAGCCATGGACTAAGTATACTTAGTCCACATGACAGAGTCAACCGGGCCGGGCTGCTGGCCGCCTCGTTTGAATGAGGTATTTCTCATATTTCAGTCAAATTCCCGGCTGCAAATTACCCTCCCGCACTGCAGCAGGGAACGATGCATATCCACGGAACTCCATGGCCATCAACGCGGCCAACTTTTACGCCGTCGCACAATCCCAGCCAACGCCGCCCGTGCTGCCAACCGACGCGAGCGCGCATCACTATGATGAGAAGAGCGCCCGCTCCCGATGCCGCCCACCGACAGCCCAACCCGCGCACTGCCCACGCTGCACGAGTTCTTCGCGCCGGGCGGCATCCTGGCGCGCTCGTCGCTGCCCTATGAGTATCGCCCAGGCCAACTGGAGATGGCTAAAGCCGTCGAGCGCGCGCTGGCCGAACGCCGCCACCTGATTGTCGAGGCCGGTACCGGCACCGGCAAGACGCTGGCTTACCTGCTGCCCGCCCTGCGCTCCGGACAGCGCATCATCGTCTCCACCGGTACCAAGGCGCTGCAGGATCAGCTCTACTTCCGCGATGTGCCCTTCCTGGAAACGCTGGTCGGCGAGCTTCGCGTCTGCTATATGAAGGGCCGCGCCAACTATCTCTGCCGCCACAAGCTCACAGCGTTGCGCAACCAGCCGATATTGTCTGGATTGGAAGAGATCGACCAATACCGCCAGATCTCCGAGTGGGAGCAGACTACCGAAACCGGCGACCGGGCCGAGCTGTCGGGAATGCCGGAGTCGAGCGCCTTATGGCAAAAGCTTGACGCCCGCACCGAAGCCTGCCTGGGATCAACATGCCCGGATTACCGACGCTGCTTTATTACCGAGATGCGGCGCAAGGCGCTTGAGTCGGACATCATTATCGTGAATCATCATCTATTTTTTGCCGACCTGGCCGTCAAGCGCGAGGCCACCGGAGCGCCCGACGCCGGCATTTTGCCCGAGGCAGCGGCGGTAGTCTTTGACGAGGCGCATGAGTTAGAGGAAGTCGCTTCGAGTTACTTTGGACTTTCGGTCAGCAACATCCGCTTCGAGGAGTTGGCGCGCGATACCGACGTTCTGCTGCGCGGCAAGGAGGGCGCGGAAGGCATGCCCGCTATAACTCAACAGCTCCGCGACCGTGCGCGGATGTTCTTTGCCAGTCTGCCTTTGGCCGGCGATGGACGGCAGCCTTTCGTCGGGCGCGAGGAGTTTCTGGAAACGGAGGGCGACTTATATCTGGCCGTGCGCGCCACGCTGCAGCGCCTGGAAGCGGAGATGGCTGGAATGAAAGCCGACGAAGCGCCGGGGCTCAGGAAGCGCGTCGCCCGCCTGCGCACCGAGCTTGAGTTTCTGCTTGAATCCAGCGCCAGTAACATGGTCTATTGGATGGAGCGGCGCATCTCGGGGTCTGGGGATCGGTCTTCGCGCAGAACTGGTGCATTCAGGGCGCAGTCGCGTACGACTTTTTTGCAGGCCACGCCCATCGACGTTTCAGAGTTGCTTTATGAGTTAGTCTTCGACCAGATACCCACAGTGGTGCTGACCTCGGCCTCGCTCACCGTGCAGGGCGGCTTTGAGCACATTCGCAAGCGGCTGGGTTTGAGCGAGGCGCGCGAGTTAGTCGTGCCCTCCCATTTCAAGTATGGCGAACAGGCGCTGCTCTATCTGCCGCCGGAGATGCCTGATCCGCGCGAGGCTGACTTTCCCGAAGCCGCGGCGCGCAGCATCCAGCGCGTGCTGGAGATTACCCAGGGCCGCGCCTTTTGCCTCTTCACCAGTTATGTGCAGATGCGCGACTTATACGAGCGCCTGCTGCCGGTGCTTGACTTTCCCATCCTGCTGCACGGCACCGCGCCGCGCAAGGCGCTGCTGGAGGAGTTTCGCGCGACGCCCAACGCGGTCCTCTTCGGCACCTCGAGTTTCTGGCAGGGCGTGGACGTGCAGGGCGAAGCATTGAGTTGCGTTATCATTGACCGGCTGCCCTTTGAAGTTCCCAGTGACCCGGTGGTCTCGGCGCGCATGAAAGCTATAGAAGAGAACGGCGGCAAACCCTTCTTCGACTACCAGGTTCCCACGGCAGTCCTAACTCTTAAACAGGGCTTCGGCCGCCTGATCCGCTCGCTCGAAGATCGCGGCGTCTTAGTCCTGCTCGACCCCCGCGTGCGCACCAAACGCTACGGCCAAACCTTCCTCGCAAGTTTGCCGCCGTATCGCATGACGGAGACGATCAACGATGTGGAAGAGTTTTTTAAGAAACAAACTGATAAATTGTCAGAAGCGCGCGGTGAGACTGAAGGAGACTGATCTTCCTTGGCCTGTAAGCGGCTTAATTTGACTCATCCAGCCGCTGGCCATGAAGTCGTCGAAGTTCACGCCGCCCAACGGCAGTTCATAATTCTTGTTGAAGAGATTGTCGGCGGCGGCGTTCGCTTGAAAATAGCCGCGCTGGTAACTCGCGTGCAGATTGAAGAGCGCGTAGCCCGGCGTGACTTGCTCATAGCGATGAGGATCGACGTGCGATTTGCGATCCACGGCCTGTAGGCCGGCTCCGGCAATGAATCCCTTGAGTTCTTCATCGAAGGCGACACGCACATTGAGAGGCATCATCTGATAGAGCGGGGTCGAGGTGTCAAGCCGCTCGCCGTGCAGCCACCCGCCGCCGCCGCTAATCTTACCCTGCCCATACTTATCGCTATTCCACAGCGAGCCGCTCGCAACGAGATCGGCCCCATAAATCCGTGCATTGTGGTTGGCAAATTGTAACTGCGCGAAGGTGCTCATGCCATAGGTCACAGTCATCATCGTATCCACAACCACATAGTTCTGGATCGATGTCTCATACGGCGTGAGTTTGATCTCCCACGCCTTGCGCGCCGGGTCATGCCAAGCGGCTGTGCCGCTTACCGCATTGGCAACCTCCGGCTTGAGGCCGACGTTGCCTACGTAGTAGTTGCCGTCGCCGAACCAGCCGATCATGCCGCTGGCCATCATGTTCGTGGACCATGCGTAGCGCTCGTAGAGGTTGGGCGCGCGGCTCTTGCGCGCATAACCTACCTCATAGGTGCTGGATGTGTTGGGCTCGAAGCGTGTTAGTGCGGTGGCGTCGAAGTCCGAATCGGTGTGGGCGCGATTCGATCCGTTGAAGGCGGCCGCGTCGGCGCCGTACATCATCGTTGAGTAACCCTGCACTGGACCAGCGTTTGTCAGGACGGTATCGTAGCGCAGGCCGATGAGAGTGCTCCATTGCGGATTCCACTTGCTGTTTAACTCTGTGAAAGTACCCAGACGGATGCGGCGGCCATCATTGATGCTGACAAAAGTATCCGGCCCCATCATCGGCGCTGTGCCGGGGACGGCCGGCCAGCCATCGTCGAGAATAAAGCGATGCAGTTCGTTGCCTACCCGCAATGTGTGCCGCGCGGAGAGTGGCAATTCAAACTTCCATGAGTAACCTAAGTCTCTTCCATGCGTATTCATTGGCATCCACATGGGCATCGGGAAAGTTGACTTATCTTTGCCGATATTCATCGAATGCCAGGTGTTCTGCCAGAAAATGTGAGAATCGAAGACGCCGCGCGAGAAGTAATGGCGGATTTGCAGATTCAGCGACTCGGCATAGTTGCGCACCAAATCCATCTGCGCGCTGACGAAGCCCTCATAGGGCGTGTAGTGCAGACTGGCTTCAAGCACGGCTAAGCTGCCCGCGCCCTGCGCGGCCAGAGTTACCGAGTGATCCGTCGACTGTGCATAAGTCGAAGTGACTTTATGGCCACTGCCGTCGGAGTAGTCGCCGTTGTTGGCCCACGAGCCGGTGTAGCCAATGCCCAGATTGCGGCCGGCGACCCAATCCGTCAGAGAGCCGCCATAGTTTTGGCCATTGCTGCGATAAAAGCCCGTGGACGCGTCTTCCTCATGGAGCCGTTCCCCCTCCTGCGCGAAGACCGGCGCGCGGGATTCGACCGAGACCGTTCCGCCCAGGCTGTCGCCGCCCAGGCTGACCGGAGTGATGCCTGCCATAACTGAGACCTGAGCCGCCTGCGCCGGAGCAATATAACTCAGCGGCGGATTCATATGGTTGGGGCAGGCGGAGGAGACTGTCATACCGTTGACCATTAGCTTGGTGCGTTCGTCGCCCAGGCCATGCAGCAGCGGAACAGAGGCGAGCTGGCCATTCTCGCGCAGGCTGACGCCGGGCACATCGGCAACTAACTCGGCTGCGTTGCGGCTGCGCGCCTGCTCGGCATCGCTCACCATGCGGCGAGTTGCGGAGGCGGTTTCTATCTCCGGCGCACTGACCTCGATGACGGTTCTTGCGCGGGCGATTTTCAAAGTTAGAGTGACGTCCGTCTCAGCGCCGGCGGCAACAACGAGATGATGAAGGATTGCGATTTCAAAGCCGTTAAAAGCAGCGGTAACTTCATAGAAGCCATCGGGAAGCCCGTCGAGAACGAAGCGGCCAGTTAGATTGGTTACAATGGACTTTCTAACTCCCGTGGTAAGGTTTCGCCCTTCAACCTCAGCCCCGGGGACGACCGCGCCGGAGGGGTCTTTTACGACCCCGGCGATGCGGCCGGTTGCAACCGGAGTTACAGCCCCGTTGGGGTTGAGTTGGGCATAACTCGAGTGAGCCGGCCCGCATAGGCATACGGCCGGCAACAAGGCCAGCAGCAGCTTGGCATTCATGGGTACTCCTATTGTTTGAAAGAGCGCGAAGGGTCAGAACAGGATTAAGAAGGCCAGTCCCATTCGAGATGCACGCGATGCTTCAGGCAAGAGGAGCGGGTGGGCCGCGCTTGGGATGGCTGTGGAGAAACGTGATTCTGGAATGAGTCTCAGTCCGCGGCGCGTATGCAAGATGGAAGACAGTCTCGGAATAGAATGCGCCGGCGGCTTCCGGCTTATAAGTTGGAGAATAGACCGTGGTGGCGCTGGCCGGACAGCAGGGGCATTTTGCGGCGACGGCGGCAAAGCCCTTTTGATGGCCGCCGCGGTTTCCCCTTTTGCACATCCGGCAGTGGCATTTGCCCTTTCCGCGGCAGCAGGCGGGCAGATTCGCGTCAGCATCAACGGCGACGAGCGGCGCAATCAACGTCCAACTGAAGAGCATCAGCAGCGAGATTGCAATGGCGCGGCGCATGGGCTTGCTGACAGTGTAACGCGCGGCTGCGGCGCGTGATCGCTGGCCCAAGGCCGGGATGCTTTACTATCGCAACAGACTTGGTAAATCATGTCGCGCAGTTTCTACATTCTGGCTGGCACGCTGCTCTTCTTCGCACTGATCTCAGCTGCGCTGTCGCTGGCGCCTTCCAGCTTACAGCAGAGCCTGCCGGCCAGCGGATCGCTGGGCCGCACATTGGCGCTGTTGCTGTTGCTGGCGGGCCTGGGAGCGGCGCTGATCGGCGTGCTGAGCCATCTCTTCGAGCAGGTAGAGCGGCGCAGCGAAGAAGAGCGGCGGCGCAAGCGGCGCGGTTGACCTATATGCGACAGCCTTTTGAATTGCGAGATCAAATAAGATTCGTGGTTTCCCATATCCCAGAATCGGGATCTAGGGCACCCATCCTTGGCAGCACCTGGCAGACTAGAATGGAAGCAGGGGCGCATCCCCGCAGAGAATCGAGCAGACGGCCATGTATGAAGTTACCGTGGAGGCAGGTTTCTCCTCCGGACACTACCTCCGCAACTACAAGGGCAAGTGCGAGAACCCGCACGGGCACAACTACAAGATCCGCATCACGCTGGCCGGGACCGAGCTGGACCCCGCCGGCCTGCTGCTGGACTTCAAGCTGCTCAAGCAGGTGCTGCGCCCGGTGATCGAGCGCATCGACCACCAAATGCTCAACGACCTGGAGCCCTTTATCGAGCTGAACCCCTCCGCCGAGAATTTGGCCAAGTATTTCTACGACCAGATCAGCGAGCATCTCGCCGCTTTGACCCAGGGCCGCGTGCGCGTGAAGGATGCGACGATCTGGGAGACGGATACCTGCACGGCTACTTACTACGAGTAGCGCGCACGCCGGGCCGTATGTGCAACACCATGGCCGCTCAGTTCATCTGGCTGGACTTCGACTTGAGGTACTTGTCGAAGGGAATCTCGAAGTAAAAGAGCTCATGACCATCGGCGTCGCGCAACTTGCGCAGGTGCAGGCTAGCGCCCTGGAGCGGGTGGTCGATGTCGGAGACGTCGTAGAAGAGGAAGCCGGCGCGCGTGGTGTGCGGCTCGACCACCAGCGAGCTGAACTCGAAGGTATTGAAGTCCTGCTCGATCTCCTTGTCGCCAGCCTTGGGCTTGAGATTGATGGGAGGGATTCCGCCGGGCAAGGGAATCTTACCGCCTTCGCGCTCCTTGCGGGTCATCAGGCGCTCCACGTCCTCCGGTTCGGCGGCCTGAATCCGGTCGCCTGCGGCGGTGAGGAAGATGATCCGCGCCTCGCTCAGGCTGATAGGCCGGCTGCCGTTGTTGGTGACGATCAGGCGGATGGGCATCACGCCGTGGCTGAGATAATCGACGCGGAAGATGGCTGCCTTCTCGCGCGTATCGTAGGGTTCGACGGCGATGGAGACCTTCTCGTCCGCGTGGGTCTCAACCGCAGCAAAGGCCGTGGCCGGCTGCACGGGAGGCGGAGTGTGGTCGCTGGCCACGGCCGGTAGCGCCAGCCAAAGCAAGATCGGCGGAATAACCCGTAAAGTTTTCATCGTGCTCGACTGTATCATTTGTGGTTAGACACGGAAACAGGAAATTCCGCACTGCATGATTCTATTTTTTTACAATCTGGCCTTGATGGCGGCGCTGGTTGTCGGCGCACCCTGGTGGCTCTTCCGCATGGCCTCCACGCAAAAGTACCGCGAGGGGCTGCGGGAGCGGCTGGGTTTGATTCGCCCCGAGCTGATTCGACTGAGCCGTGGACGCCCGGTCATCTGGATTCACGCCGTCTCGGTCGGCGAGGTGCTGGCCGTCAGCCGCCTGGTCAAGACGCTGGACGCTGAGCTGCCCGGCTACTTCATCGCCGTCTCCACCACCACGCGCACCGGCCAAGCGCTGGCCCGCGAACGCTTCGGAGCGGAGCGCGTCTTCTATTGCCCGCTGGACCTGCCCTGGGCGGTGCGCGCTTACTTGCAGGCTCTCAGGCCGCGGCTCTTCGTGCTTGCCGAGACCGAGTTCTGGCCGAATCTGCTCAGCGGCTGCTTTCGTCGCGGAATTTCTGTGGTTGTAGTGAATGCTCGCGTCAGTGACCGATCCTGGCCGCGCTACCGGCGGCTGCGCCGGCTGTGGCGGCCTTTCCTGAGCCGGCTCAGCCGCGTGCTGGCGCAGAGTCAGACCGACGTCGAACGTCTCATGGCCATCGGCTGCCAGCCGCAACGGGTCATGGTGGCCGGGAATCTGAAATTCGATGTGCGCATTGCCGAGGAGGCCGACGCGACGCGGCTGCTGAAGGCGGTCGCCGGTGGTCTGCGGCTGGTGGTGGCGGGCAGTACGCTAGACGGAGAAGAAACCACGCTGCTGGAAGCCTGGCCGCGGCTGCTCGAAGCCGAACCGCAACTGGCGATGGTCCTCGCGCCGCGCCATCCGGAGAGGTTTGGCGTTGTGGCTGCGCTGCTGGACAAGTCGGGTGTTGCGTGGGTGCGGCGATCGGATTGGCGGACTCAATTGGAGGGAACCATCCGGCCGCTCTGCCCCGGAACTATCGTTCTGCTCGACACCATCGGCGAATTGGCTTCTGTCTACTCGCTGGCCTCGGTAGCCTTCGTCGGCGGCAGCCTGATTCCCGCCGGGGGACACAATCCGCTGGAGCCGGCGCAGTTCGGCGTGCCCATCGTGATGGGTCCACACTACGCCAACTTCCGCGCCATTACCGAGGATTTGTTGGCCCATCAGGCGATACGCATCGCCGCCAGGGAAGAGCTGGCCACGGTTTTGATTGAGCTGCTCCAGGACCAGAGCGCCGCCCAGGCGATGGGGAGCCGGGCCAGGCAAGTCTTCTCCAGCCAGGCGGGAGCCACCGAGCGCTGCGTCGAGGCGCTGAAAGAGTTGCTTGCAGCGCAGGCAGGAATGGAGCCGCCCGCATGAGCCAGCCCTCCTCCACGCGCCGTTTGCTGATGCCGCTGGTTCCGCTCTACCGGCTGGCGCTCACTTTTCGGGAACTTCGGCTTCTCGTAGCGCCGAAGCAAAGGCTGCGCTTTCCGGTGGTCAGCATCGGCAATCTCTCCACCGGCGGCGCGGGCAAGACGCCGCTCGCCATCGCGCTGGCTCAGGCGCTCAGCGCGCGCGGCCTGCGCGTCGATGTGCTCAGCCGAGGCTACGGCCGCCAGAGCAAGCTGGCCGCTCGCGTTCACTCCGACGGAAGCGCCGAAGAGTTCGGCGACGAGCCGCTGCTGATTGCCCGCGAGACTGGCGTGCCGGTTTATGTGGCACTCAGGCGCTACGACGCCGGAGTGTTGGCCGAGGCGGAGGCACTGGCGGGTGGTGGGCAGGGCGTTCATCTGCTCGACGACGGCTTTCAGCATCGCCAGCTTGCCCGCAACGTGAACATTTTGCTGCTCAATCAGAGGGATTGGGAGGATTGGCTGCTGCCGGCGGGCAATCTGCGCGAACCGTTGGAGGCCATCCGCCGCGCCGACGTTCTCGCCCTTCCCGCCAACGAGCCGGAGTTGGAGTCTGCCTTGCACGTCTGGGGCTGGACCGGGCCGGTATGGCTGCTGCACCGCGCGATGGAGATTCCCGCCGTCAGCGGCCCGGTCGCCGCGTTTTGCGGCATCGCTCGCCCGGAGCAGTTCTTTGCAGGCCTGGAAGACGCCGGCCTCGAAGTCGCTCTCAAGCTCGCGTTCCCCGACCACTTCACTTACACCCGGCGGGTTCTGGAAGAACTGATCTCCGAGGCGCGCGAAAAAGAACTTTCGGCGATTATCACCACCGAAAAAGACCTGGTCCGGCTGGGAAATCTCGCTTCGATCTTCCCCCAGTCCATGCCGCTGGCCACCGCCCGCCTGCGCATCAAAATCGAGAACCAGGCCGAGGCCATCGGTTGGCTGGTGGACCGGGTGAGGCAGAGTTCAACGGCAGAATAACTTACAGGTTGTGAGAAAGGGGGAATCGTTAGCTGATATGAAAGAGTTTCCAGAATTCATGAAGAATCCCGCCGACGAAATCGCGAAATCCAATCAGGCGACTCCGGGCGTTGAGGGTTATGTCTTCGATGGAGCGGACGGAAGCCAGATGGCTTTTTGGACCTGCCCACAAACCGCTGCATCCGCGCCCCACGCCCACGATTACGACGAGTACATGGCCGTCGTGCAGGGCTGCTATACCCTGATCATCGATGGCGAGCGAATCCCTGTAAGGGCCGGGGAAGAATACTTCATTCCGCGTGGCGTCGAACATGGGGGCGAAGTTCTGGGAGGAACCAGAACAATCCACGCATTTGGCGGCCATCGAGCCGACCGGGCTCATCACTAACGGCGCATCGTTATGAATTTAGTGCCAGAAAAGTCGATAGGGCATTGCAGTATTTGAATCTCGTTCCCAGTCTGCACGGCTTAATCGGGAAGACTCAGCTTCACAAACCGCCGTCCGCTAATCTCGTATTCGCCGCTGGCCACGCGGGCAATCGCCTCCGTGTAGGCCAGATGCTCCTCGGCCAGAATGCGCATGCTGAGCGAGTGCGCATCGTCGCTCTCCAGCACCGGAATCGCCCGCTGCACGACGATCACACCATGATCCAGATGCTGATCGACAAAGTGGACGGTGCAGCCGGCCACCTGCACGCCGTAGTCGAAGGCCTGCGCCTGCGCTTCGAGGCCGGGAAAGGCGGGCAGCAGCGAGGGATGAATATTGAGAATGCGATTGGGAAAGGCGGCGACAAACTCCGGCGAGAGCAGACGCATATAGCCGGCCAGACAGATTAAATCGACATGGTGCGCCTTCAGGCAGGCGATCACGGCAGCATCGTGCTCGGCGTGACTGCGGCCCCTGGAGACAAAAACAGACGTCGGCAACTCTAAGTCACGCGCGGCTTGCAGTCCGGCGGCCTCGGCGACGTTGGAGACGACGATGGCGATCTCGACGCCGGGCAGACGACCGGCGCGGATCGACTCCGCAATGGCCAGAAAGTTCGAACCCCGACCGGAGAGCAGGATGCCGAGGCGGACGGGCGGACGACCTTCGGCCCTTGGTTCGGGGAGATTCCGGGGGTCCGGGTTTTGATCGGAAGTTTTCAGAAGAGTACGCCTCAGGGGCTAAAGCCCTGCACCTATTTGGATGGAATGATGTACGGGCTGAAGCCCGTACCCTTCAACACTCGCTCATGTATACTGCACCCGGCGTTCGCCCTTGACCACGCGGCCGATCACGTAGAACTTCTCCTCGGAGCGGTCGAGCAGGTTCTTGGCGCGCACAAATTTGGCCGCGGGAATCGCAGCAATCAGCCCGATGCCCATGTTGAAGGTGCGCATCATCTCCTCTTGCGAGACTTGGCCCAGCGCGCGCAGATGCTCGAAGATGGGCAGCACCGGCCAGGAGCCGATCTCGACCTGCGCCGTCACGTTTTTGGGCAGGATGCGGGGCAGGTTTTCCGTGATGCCGCCGCCGGTTATGTGCGCCATGCCCGTCGTCAGCCCGGCGATTACCAGCTTTTGAATCACGTGCAGATAGCTGCGATGGGTTCTCATCAGGGCCGCGCCGGCCTTCTCCTTGATGGCGGTCACGTATTGCGTGTGCTTGTATCCGGCTACCTCGAAAAAGAGCTTGCGGGCCAGCGAATAGCCGTTGGTATGCAGGCCGGTCGAGGGCAGGCCGATCAGCACGTCGCCGGCTTTGATCCCCGCGCCGGTCACCAACTTGTCGCGGTCCACAGCGCCCACGATAAATCCCGCCAGATCGTACTCTCCCTCGGCATAAAAGCCCGGCATCTGCGCCGTCTCGCCGCCGATCAGCGCGCAGGCGTTGGCTTTGCACGCATCGGCCAGGCCAGATACCACGCTCTCGGTCACCTGCGGGTCCAGCTTGCCGCTGGCCAGGTAGTCGAGAAAAAACAGCGGCGTGGCGCCCTGCACGGCGATGTCGTTTACGCAGTGGTTCACCAGGTCCGCGCCCACCGTGTGGTGCATTCCCAGCTCGAAGGCGATCTTCAGCTTGGTGCCCACGCCGTCGGCCGAGCTGACCAGAATGGGGTTCTTCCAGCGTTGCATGTCCAGCCGGTAGAGCGCGCCGAAGCCGCCGATGCCGCCCAGCACATTGCGGTTAAAGGTCTTTTGCGCCAGGTACTTGATGCGTTCCTTGACGCGGTCGCCACTGCGGATGTCTACGCCGGCGTCGGCGTAGGTCACGGACTGGGATTTAGTTTCTTCAGGCACGGTGCGGCTTTCTGCGGATGGAGTTATTGGACGGCGCTGCTGGCCGGGAAGATCAATTTTAGCAGGAATTTGTTGAGGTGGTAGTGCACTACGGGCGTTTATCTGTGGATGGATTGAAATAGATGAGTAAAAAATGGAAAGTCGGCTTGACAATCAGCAACCTTCTCATTATTCTGATTTGGAAAGCCGACTTTACATGGCGCGCACCATCATAAACCGGGTCAAAGAGCTGCGAGTTGCCCGCGAATGGACGCAGGAGCAACTGGCGCTGGCCGCTGGAGTCTCTCGCCAGAGCATCAACTCCATTGAGCGCAACCGCTACGTACCCAGCCTGGAGCTGGCGCTCGTCTTCGCGCACATCTTCGCCTGCCCCACCGATCAAATCTTCCAGTTGGAGGAGAAAGCATGATCCATCCTGTACTCAGCCGCATTCTCATGCTCGACCAAATTGCCGACGAGCGCTGCCGCGAGCATAACCGGCGCGCGACCAGCGCCGCTGCCATCGCCGGCACGCTCACGGTTTTTGCCCTGCTCGAATATCACCTGCTCATCGAGCACCGCGTCCCGTTGGATTTGATCATCGTGATCTATGCCATGGGCGCGGTAAAAATCGCGCTCATGCTCTGGTACCGCTTCAAAAACTAAATCTTCTGGAGGAATTTCCCATGTGCCTTGCACGCCGCCAACTCGATCCCAAATCGCGCCGTATTTTTGCCGCCGGCCAGCTCTGCCTCTTTTCCGTTGTGATGCTCGCAATCTTTGTCAATAGCTTCGGCCATGGCCACGCAGTCCTCTACTTCGGCCTGCAATTTCTGCTGTTCTGCTGTGCCGTCGGTCTGCTTCGCTGGTCCGAACACCGCTCCGCGGATGCGCTCCCCGCTCCTGAAAGGAGTTCCTATGTCTGCGCTTGACACTTGTAGTTTGAAAAAATCGCTGCCGCTTCTCATCGCCCTGCTTGTGGTTGCTCAAATCGATCTGGCCAGCGCCTACGGCTGGCCGAATTCGCTCTTGTCGCTGTTGCATCTGACGGCGGCGCCCGATGACCAGTGCCGGGGATTTTGCAAGGGGCTGGGCGTCTTTATTGACGTTTTCGCGATCTTCCAACTCGCCCGCATCTTTGCCAAACGCGCTATGCAATCACCTCACGATTGAAGTCAATTCGCAACAGAATCTACCAAATGGAGGAACTAACAATGTGTCTCTATCATCGCCAACTCGACCCAAAATCCCGCCGCCTGATGATCATCGCCAACATCTCGTTCATTGTCG
>JBKQLG010000237.1:0-6795 GCA_052147235.1 Occallatibacter sp. | reverse complement strand
ATGCAAGATGTGGACTCGGTCTACGACGTGGTCTGGGCGCGCGATCCTGAGACTGACGCTGTGGTGACTTATGGCGATGTCCGCCTGACCGAGGAGTTGCAATACTCGGTCTATAACTTCGAGGACGCCGATGTGGACCGCCTCTGGGCGCACTTCAACAGTTACGAAGCCGAGGCGCAGGCGCTGCTGGATCGGTGGAAAGACCTTCAATCTGACGAGAAGACAACCGTTAAGGAAAAGCTGCGCTTCCCGCTGATGTCAACCTACGAACTGGCGCTCAAATGCTCGAACCTATTCAATCTTCTCGACGCCCGCGGAGCCATCAGCGTCACCGAGAGGGTCGGCATGATCGCCCGCATTCGCAATCTGGCCGTGGGCGCGGCCAAGGTCTATGCCGCGCAGCAGGTTTCTTAATATGCTGTCATCCTGAGCGGAGCGTAGCGAAGTCGAAGGACCTGCGGTTGAGTTGCTCGTAGCATCACAAGTCGTCCCGGAGGGACGGATCGAGAATAGCCCAGGAGAAGCGCAGCGCACTCCTGGGTGCAGATACACCGGTTTCGCAATGCGTCCCGTAGGGCCGCCGCGATTCCGCACCAGGAATTGACCTTTGGAAAGCAAAATGACTGACTTTTTGTTGGAAATCGGATTGGAAGAGGTTCCCGCCCGCATGATAGCCGGGGCCGAGGCCGAGCTGGGCCGCCGCGTAAGCGAGTTGCTCGCGCGCGAGCGGCTGCTTGCCTCTGGATCCAAACTAACCACGTACTCGACGCCGCGCCGTTTGGCCGTGCTGGTCGAAGGCGTGCTGGCGAGCCAGGCCGACGCTCAAGAGCAGTTGACCGGCCCCTCGTGGAAGGTGGCCTTCAAAGACGGCTTGCCAACGCCGGCTGCCGAGGCCTTCGCAAAGAAGGCCGGTGTCCCGGTTGCCGCTCTGGAGAAAGTCGCCAACGCCAAGGGCGAGTATGTTAGTGCAACTGTGAAGCGTCTGGGATTGGCCGCACCGCAGGTGCTGGCGACGGAGTTACCCAAAGAAGTTCTCGCCCTCTACTGGGCCAAAAATATGTACTGGCGCGCGGGCAAGCCGGAGCGCTATGTGCGGCCCATCCGCTGGGTCGTTGCGCTGCTCGATTCGGCCGTTGTCCCATTGGAGATTGCCGGCATCAAGGCGGGTAACACCAGCCGCGGCCATCGCATTCTGCACGGCGCCCACTCCGTGGGGCTTGATCTTCCGAAGAGTTACGCTGAAGAACTGCGCAAAGCCTATGTCGTCGTCGATGTAGCCGAACGCCGGCAGTCCATTCGCAAGGCGCTCGACGCGGCCACGCGCACTGTCCCCGGCGCTCGATGGCGCGAAGACGAGCCGCTGATTGAAACCGTCGTTCATCTGACCGAATGGCCGACCGTGGTGCTGGGCGACTTTGAACCCGAGTACCTGGCGCTGCCGGAAGAGGTGCTTGTCACCGTAATGCGCGACCACCAAAAATACTTTGCGGTGGAGGGCGCGAACGGCAAGCTGGCGCCGCATTTCCTGGCCGTGCTGAATACTCAAGTGGACGCCGAGGGCGAGGCGATCATCCGCCACGGCAATGCGCGCGTGCTGCGCGCCCGCTTCAAAGACGCCCGCTTCTTCTGGGAGTTCGATCAGAAAATTACTCTCGTGGATCGCGTCGAGAGCCTGAAGAAGGTCACCTTCTTCCGTCCACCGAAGGGAGAGCCCTGGAGTTACTACTGGAAAACAGAACAGAACATAGTGGTAGCCCGGCGGCTTGAAGATAAAGTCTTCTTAAAAGGAGGAACTGTAAAGAGAGGTCTTACGGAAATAGCCGCGAAATATGCTAAGACCGATCTGACAACGGAATTAGTGAAAGAATTCACGGAACTTCAAGGCATCATTGGAGGATTATATATACGTGCACAATGGCAGCAAGAAGGATACGCAGAGCACAATGCCGCCATTGCCGACGCAATCTATTCTCAGTACATTCCGGCTTCTATGGAAGATGCAATTCCTGCTACCGCGGAAGGCCAGTTGTTTGGCCTCTCGGATCGCATTCAAACAATCCTGTCATTGTTTAATATCGGGCAGGAGCCTACAGGATCAAAGGATCCATTTGCACTTCGCCGTTCCGCAAATGCGATTGTAAAGATACTTGCAGAATCGGATCTCCCACTGACGCTAAGAGATGTGTTGGAGGCGTATACCGCGGAAGTGCAGGTTTATCAGAATGGTATGCTTAGTTCTTTGCCAAATGACATTGATTCCGACCAAACGATGAAAGCGGTTTCAGCGTTTTTGCTCGAGCGATTGAACTTCTATTTGAAGGACTACAAGGGCTTTGCCTATGACGTAGTCAACGCCGTGCTGGCCGCGGACAACGACGATGTGCGTGACGCGATGGCCCGCGCCGAGGCGCTGACGGCGGCGCGCGAATCCACGGATTTCGCCGCCATCTCAGCAGCCTTCAAGCGCATCAAGAATATTCTGCGCCAAGCCGAGGAAAAGGGATTTGCCCTCGGCTCCCCGACGGACGTGCAGCTCGCGCCGGAGGCGCAGCAGCTTGCCGATGCGGCCGCCCTCCTTGCTCCTGAAGTGGCGGCGCTTCGCAAGTTGCGCTTCTATGGACAAGCGCTGGAGGCGATCGCCACACTGCGTCCGGTGGTGGACGCCTTCTTCGACAAGGTGATGGTCCTTGATCCCGACCCGGCCATTCGCGGAGCGCACCTGGGCCTGATCAACGAAGTGTTGTCCGGCTTTTCCGGCATCGCCGACTTCAGCGAGATCGTGACCGCCTAGCTGGTAGTTCCGAGGTCATTCAAATTGAGCCCTCACGTCCGAGCCCGCCTCACCCGCACTTAGCCACCAACCGGCGCATCGGCTCGTTGTCGGCATAGACGCGCCACTCCGCCACTTTGCCGTCTTCTATCACGGCCCTTAGAGCTGCCGGCGTCTGCCAGCGGTTGTCCGCACTCAGATGGCCGTCCGCCGTATAGGCTCCCCGCGCCACGCCCAACATCACCACCACCGGCCCGGCGCAATAAGTCTCCTCAATGTCAATCGTGTAATCCGGAACCATTCGAAAATACCCCGCCCAACCGGCGCGCATGACTTCCCTGCCCTCTGTAATCCCGCCCAGCGAGTCGATAAAACGGTGTTCCGGCGTCATCAACTCAACCAGCGCATCCACATCCTGGCGGCTGATCGCCTCTGCAAACGCCACTGCCACGCTCTCCGTCCGATTCGTCATGTCGCCATTGTACCTGCCCTTCCATCTCCCTTCCTGGAACCAGGACGCTGTCCGCTGCGTATGAGAAAAGAGCGGGGCGTTCTCGGTCTGGCTGACGAGGGCGGGTTTCAGCCGTCTAAGCTATTTTGCCTGCTTCACTCATTGATTTGTGTCTCTCGTTCCGGCAAGAGTGCGTTGCTATTCTGTCTTGGGAGGTTCTGGTGGCCGCATCACGCAAGAGCAAGAAATTCTGGATCTGGCTGATTGCCGGGATCGTTGTAGTGGTTGCGCTGCTGGGCTTCGGATTGGCGCGGTTGGTCTCGCGATCGTCCATTGACCCGAATAAGCTGGCCAAGGTGACGCGCGGGGATGTGGCGCGCTCGGTGGTGGCTACGGGAAAGATTCAGCCGATTACCCAGGTCGAGGTAAAATCGAAGGCCTCCGGCATTGTGGAAAAGCTCTATGTGGACATCAACAATCAGGTGCATAAGGGCCAGGAGCTGGCGCAGCTCGATCAGCAGGAGATTGTGGCGCAGGTGAATGCGCAACGAGCTCAACTAGCGGCCGCCGAGGCCAATGTGGCCACTTATGAGGCCAATATCGAGCAGGACAAGGTCAACGCCAACGCTCCCGACCTGCCCATGTACAAGGCCACGCTGGACCGCAACCAGGAGATGCAGAAGCAAGGCATCGTGAGCCACCAGGCGCTGGACGACGCCAACCGGGATTACCTGGCCGCGCTCACCCGGCGCGACAACTCCAAGGCCCAGATCGGCGTGGATTCAGCCCGCCTGAAGCAGGCGCGGGCGCAGGTGCAGCAGGCCCAGGCCGGCCTCCAGCAGCTTGAGGAGCAGTTGAGCTACACGACCATCGTGGCGCCTATGGACGGAGTGATCCTTTCCCGCGATGTGGAGATCGGCGACGCGGTCAGCTCCATCCTGGTGCTGGGCTCAACGGCCACGCTGGTGATGACCGAGGGCGACATCAACGAGGTTTATGTGCAGGGCAAGGTGGACGAGGCCGACATCGCGCACGTCTATATGGCGCAACCGGCGCGCATCAAAGTTGAGAGCTTCCGCGACCGCGTCTTCAACGGCAAGGTCACCAAGATCGCGCCGCTGGGCGTGGAGAAGGACAACGTGACCACCTTCGAGGTGCGCGTCTCCATCAACAATCCGGGGGGCGAGCTGAAGGCTAACATGACGGCCAACGCCGAGATCATTCTGGATGAGCACAAGGGCGTACTGATGGTGCCGGAGAGCGCCGTCATGTATGACAACCAGAAGAAGGCCTCCGTGGAGATTCCCGACAAGAATCAGAAGGAAGGCAAGCGCAAGATTCCGGTCACGGTAGGCTTGTCGAACGGCTCGGTCACCGAAGTTCTGAGCGGGTTGAAGGAAGGCGATCAGGTGGTGTTACAGCAGTGAACAGTGAACAGTGGACAGTGGACAGATGAATTGTGGGCGGCTAGTGCGGCTTTTCAAGCGATTACTTCAGGAAGCTAAGGAACCTCGGCGGAAGTCCGGCATTGTGTGAGGGCACGACTTCACATGCTTCGGAAAAACGCATTCAGGGTTGTAAGAAGTGTCAGGGCACGACTTCAGTCGTGCCGTAAATGCTGTAATATGAGTCGGGCTTTAGCCCCTGAGGGAATGCCGGTTGAGCAAAAATCGACTTATGCAACGCTTTTCTGAATCTGCTTGCGTTACTGAGGCGTAACTGTTCACTGTTCACTGTCCACTGCTTTTGAGAAAGGAGCACCATGAAGAAACTTTGGATTGCAGCGTTGGCAACGGCCGCGCTGGCGGCGCTTCCGGCGCTGGGCGCGGAGGCTACATTCGATCGCACGCTCTCGGTCAGCGGGCGCGTGGAACTGTCGGTCTCGACCGGCTCAGGCAACATTCACATCACCCACGGCGCGGGCAACCAGGTACACATCTACGGCAAGGTGAAGTCCGGCTGGGGTAATGGCGGTTGGGGCAATGCTGACGAAAAGGTCAAGGAGATTGCGGCCAACCCGCCCATCGAGCAGACGGGCAACATCGTCCGCATCGGCGGCCGCCACGAAAACCTGCGCAATATCAGCATCGACTATGAGATTCAGGCGCCCGAGGACGCGTTCCTCGACGCCGGCTCCGGCTCGGGAGACATCACCGATGATAGCGTGGGCGAGAACGCCAAGATCTCGACCGGCTCCGGCAACATCCACGCCATTGGCCTGCGTGGCGGCTTCAAGGTAGACACCGGCTCGGGAGACATCTACGCCGAGCAGACAGGTCAGGGTGATGTAAGGGCGTCGACCGGCTCGGGCAATATCGAACTGCGCAATCTGCGCGGCAGCTTGTACGCCCATACTGGCTCCGGAAACATCAAGGCAGGCGGAGTGCCGGCGGCGGACTGGAAGCTGGGGACCGGTTCCGGCAACGTGGAACTCTGGCCGGGCAGCGCCGCGCTTACCCTGGACGCATCGACCGGCTCGGGCAGCATTCACACCGATCAGGAGATGCTGACACACGGCTCATCGGACCACCACCACGTCTCCGGCAAGATCAACGGCGGCGGACCCACGGTGCGCATCGAAACCGGCTCGGGCGACATTCGCGTGCATTGATAAAGAGCTATCAGCTATCAGCTTTCAGTCGCCGGCTCTAGCTGATAGCTGATGGCTGAAAGCTGTTAGCTACTTCTTTTACACTGGAATCATGGTTCGCATCCTCCGCCCGATCCCCGTCGAGCAACTGAAACTGCTGGTCTTCGATCTGGACGGCACGCTGATCGACTCCGCGCAGGACCTGTGCAACAGTGTCAACGCGACGCTGATTCACGAGGGGCGCGAGCCGCTGCCGGATGCGGTGGTCGCGGGTTACATCGGCGATGGCGCCATCATGCTGATGCGGCGAGCGCTCTTTGGTCCGGACGCGACGGATGTGGACGAGGAACTGCTCGTACGAGCCTATAACTACTTTCTGGCCTACTATCGCGAGCACAAGCTGGACTATACCTATGCCTACGAGGGAGTCCTGGAGGCATTGGCCGCGTTGCGCCAGTTGCACGAACACTCGGACGGACCGGCGCGGCTGATGGCCGTGCTGACCAACAAGCCGGTTCGCCCTGCGCAGGCCATCTGCGAGGCGCTGGGCCTTGCGCCATACTTCCTGCACATCTATGGCGGCAACAGCTTTGCCACCAAGAAGCCTGATCCGGAGGGGCTGCGCGCGCTGATGGACGAGGCCGGAGCGCTTCCCCAGGAGACGGTAGTGATCGGCGACAGCCAGGTGGATGTGGAGACGGCGCGCAATGCGGGCGCATGGTGCGTGGGCTGCACCTTCGGCCTGGCGCCCGAAAGCCTCAAAGACTATCCGCCGGACGTGATGGTGGATTCGCCCGCCGAATGGACGGCGGCGCTGGCTTCCACGAAATAAGCCGGGTGCCCCACCTTCGCCGCGTTTTTGACGCTATGCACCAATAAAAATGTAGCGCTGGCCTCCTGGCCGGCTGTAGCGCGGGCTTCCAGGCCCGCGCTCGCACCCCGCATAGCACCATTTCATCCGGTCAAAGACCTCGGGTGTGATAC
>JBKQLG010000236.1:0-7132 GCA_052147235.1 Occallatibacter sp. | reverse complement strand
GGCCGGCTGTAGCGTGGACCTCCCGGACCACGCCGCACTCTACACCAAAAGGAAATCGTCCTAACCAACCTTAGTCAGACAAAGACGCCAAATCTTCGCCCCCAAACACCCCGGACTCCTGCTATCCGGGACGAGTTCAAATCCGTTGATGACGTACTTGCAGCCACTCCCGGTAAAAGTGGACAGCTACAGCTCTCCATTTCATGCAAAACCGGACATCTACAGAGCATCACTTTCTCCGAAACCGGAGACAAATAGCTGTTCATTTTGGGGGTAAACCGGTTGCATTGAGCTTCACACTATTGAAAAAACGGTGACCGGTAGATCACCACTTTTTTTGCGCGCGATTCCATGTCAGTGCTTGCTTCAGTTTTGCGAGCCGTCGGCTTCGGCTGACGCCATTCGGGCGCGCTCCATGCCTGCTTTGGCGCTGGCATTGCCGGGATCGCATGCCAGCACGTTGGCGAATTGCCTCTTGGCATCGTTATACTTGCCTCGCCCCAGGTTCTTCCAGGCCTGATCGACCAGGCCGCTGTATTGGCTTGGATCCAGATCGCAGCGGGCATTGCTGCTCGCTTTTGCGGGCGGAGGCTCGGCAGGTTTGGGAGCGGGTTTCTCTCTCTCCGGCGCGGGCGCGACAGGAGGAGGCTTGACCTCAGTATTGGCGGGATTCTTCGCCGCTTTGGCCGCCGCCGCAGCTTGGGCGCGTTCCTGTTTGGTCAAGCGGGCGGCAGAGTTTGACGGCGACGCGGGAGCGACTTGAGCAGCCTGTGCCGGTTGCTGCTCAGTCTGGGGTTGAGTCTGGGCCTGATTCGGGGCGGGGGCCGGGTTCGATTTTCCCTGGGTGAAATAAAAGATCACCGCGCCAATGACGACCAGCGCGGCCACGGCCAGGCCGATCATCATCCCGCGTGAACGCCCGCGCGCGGGTTCAGGCTCGGGCAGCTCTTCCGCTTCGGCCATCGCGGCATAATCCACCTGCGCGGCTGGCGGCGGCTCCTCATGGTGTTCGGGCTGATCCATGGCCCGCTGTTCGGCCAGTTGGGCGAGAATCACTTCGTCGCAGGAGCGGGTCGACTGGCTTTCAGGGGCGCGCCACACGAGTTCCCAGAGGCCGTCTCCGGAGGCCACCTGCAAGGGAAAGCCGGGCAGGCGGTCCAAGGGCTGGCTGGCCTTTTCCGTCAGCAGAATCTCTCCCGGCGCCGCCTGTTCGAGGGAATGAAAAGCATTCTCGGCTGTCGTCCCCCCGTGCTCCTCATCCGCGGAGTGAATCAGGAGGGCAAGGGAGGTAGCCTGCAGGCGCTCGGCTTCGGCGAATCCCTGAACCGCCCACTGGAGACGCCGCGCGGCAAGAACCGCCGATTGGAATGTGGGGAATGTCGCGGTCAGAACTTCCCCCTGGCGGGAGGCCGGAATACCTTCCGAGGCGGCAATCAGGTCAAGAATCAGGCTGGCCGCCGGGTTTTCGTTCTCCCAGAGCGACGGCAGGGACTCGGAATTGCCGGAGGCCGTCCACAGACGGACCGAGAGGCAGGCCTCGCGGGGAGCGGCAATTCCCTGAGTTCTGGTGGGATTGTGTTCCGCCGCCCGTTCAGGCTTTCGAGATTGGGTAGACACTGCCATTTTTTCCTTGTAAAGTCACTTTACAGCCTTAGACATACCGCCGTCGAAAATAAATTGCAACCTTCAGGGGGAAGTGATAGCGTAGCAGAAAATGCAAGAGGGCGTAAAATGTGTTTTCTGCTTCATGAGAGTCCCCCCTCTGTAACGCAGAAACAGCGATCCTCCTGCGAGCTATGGGAAGCGCTGGCGCTGGCTTTCAGGCGGGTAAATCGGCTCGTTGGGCCGACATCATAGGTGAAATTATGACATCGCGCACTATTCTGCAAAGTTTATCGTTTCTGCGGAGTCCCCTGGCGGGGATTCTTGTGCTGGCGGGGGTTGGCGCGGGATGGTATGCGCCGGCGGCCTCGGCGAAAGACGTTCCCTTGACGGCCATTGAGCTCTATGATGGGCCATCCGGCGCCGCCTACGTGCAGCTCACCGATGTGCTGATTAACGGCAAGGCGGAGATGCGAGACTGTTCACCTTATCAGTCCGCGGCGGTGGACAAATCCACTTACGGCAGAATGGGTAAGGTGCTGCTGGCCGTGGGCGGGGTTCTGGAACGCAACGCCGAAGGCGTGATGCACTACTCGACGGGCTCGGGGCAGCCCATCTGTGTGGTTCCGTCCAACGCGAAGTTCGAGCATAGCGGAGCTTTTTCGCTCTCCGGTCTGGCTGATCAGGCCGTCTTGCGCGGTAACCCGATCGGCAGCGGGAATCCTTTGTTCGCGCCGCCTATCAAGAAAGGGGTGAAGCTGCTCTTTGTCGCAGCCCCCAACACGGAGTTGGCCGAATATCTGCGCGCGCAAAGGGCTTCCGATATGGACGGCTGGCAAGCCTACCTATCCAAGTACCCGGCTGCGCAGCACACGACGGAGGCGAAGCACGCCCTGGCATCGCAATTTGTCGCTGTGGGTGAGACCGCTATCCAGGCCTACGACAAGTCCATGGCGGCTGTATTGCCCATCTATTCCGATTTGAAGACCGCCAAGGCCAAGGCGGACAAGGCGCACAGCCTGGCGCCGGAGCTGGCATCGGTTACGCAGCTCGACAAGGAGATCAGCACCCGGCTTTCCGCCATTGTCGATCTGGGACGCAGCGAACTGGACGCCTACCGCGCCGCATTGGCTGATCATTCGCCCGGCTATGCCCACCTGCAGAATGCACGGAAATTCAGTGACATCGTGGCGGGGATCGATTCGTTTTACCCGCCCGGCCAGGCTTTGACGGGAGACGTTTTGCAGGACAGCAACACGTTTGAGTCGGCGATGCAGTCGGCTGACTCCGCGGTCACCGCGAAGCAGTTCGACCAGGCTTACTCATTCATACTTCCCTATCGCGCGTTTGCCGAGGAAGAGGCGCGCGTGGCGGCGGTGGTGGATGCGGCTTACGGGTACCACCTGGAGCAGGGCAACAAGCAGGAACAGAGCGAGGACTGGAAAGGCGCCATCAAGGAGTTCCAGAAAGCCGCGAGCATCAAGGACACGTCTGAGGCGCAAGACTCGCTGAAGAACGCGCAGAAACAGTTGGTGATTTCCCAGGACAAGGCGGCCGCCCAGAAGGCGCTGGCCGCCAGCACGGACTTCCAGGCCCAGCACAACATGATCCGGGCCTATGAGGTGCTGGCCAGCTTGCCGGCCTCCCAGCAGACGCTGGTTGCCGATGAGATGAAGACGCTGGAGCCGGCCTATGTGCAGGCCGCGGCTATAGAGGCGAAGAACCTGCACCAGGTGCACAGCCCGATACGCGGGCTGGCCGACGAGGAGGGCATCGAGAAGGCCTACACGGACCTGCAGAATGCCTATCAGTTAAGCGAAAATGATACCTACAAGGACAAGCTTGACCTGGATGGAAATGAACTGAGCGCCTATCTTCTGGATCAGGCAAAACACTATTTGAGCAAGCCGGGCGGTTCGGGGACGGAGCTGGGCTGGAAATACCTGGAAGAAGCCCGTCAGTACAAAGCTTCCAACCTGGATGCTGTGCGTGATGCGATTGTGCAGGCCTCGCCGGCCCATGCGATGCGCTCCAAGCTGTCGATTCGCGTTCAGTTCCGCGATCAGACCTCGCAGCGCGACAGCCAGGGCGTGGCCGGGCAGTTGGAAAACGCGATTATTACGGGCCTGGAGAGTTCGGGAGTTCCAGTCAAGGTGGTGCGCGCCGGCGAAACCACTGCTGTGGAACCGGACTTTGAGCTGGAAGGCGACGTGCTGGACCATCATCTATCGGTGGTTCCCTCCATCGAGCCGCAGGAGTCGGAGTACCGCTCCGGGGAGGAGCAGATTCCCAGCGATGCGTGGAACAAGATCAATCGGGACTCGGAGGCTGCCGAGGAGGAGCTCAAGACCGCGCAGGCACGCCTGGAAGGCGCGGAGGCCAGCAAGAAGGGCAGCATGATCAAGCAGGCTAATCGGGACGTTGATGCTGCTGTGAAGAAGGTCCAGCACCTCCATGAGCTACTCGATTCGACGCCCAAGACGGTGACCAGGGACATCATCCGGCCCTATACCTACCACAAGAAGGTCATCAATATCACCGGCGTGATTCAGTTGCAGTTCCGCATCGAGAACTCGCTCAGCGAGCAGAGAACCAGTCTTGTGCCCATTAGCCGCGAGGAGCACAAGAAGGACATCTTACTGGAAGACGTGAAGTCGGAAGACACAAAGGGCATCAAGACCACCGGGACGCTCACCGATCCGGCGGAATTCATGACAGCTTTGGAGAACTCGGCGCGCGATGAGCTGATCGCGGCCGTACGCAAGAAAGTGGAAGCGCTGCCTGAGGCTATTTACCAAAAAGCCAGCGGCAGAGAGAAAGAAGACGATCTGGACGGCGCCGGCGAAGCTTACCTGCGGTTTTTAAACCTCACCAAAGAGGATAACTCCGTGGAGCGCGTCCACGCCAAGCAGTTTCTGATGTCGAATTTCAATATGCTTCCGGAATCAAACGATGCGCCGTAAAGCGTGGCGCAGTAGCGCTTTGAAGCAGGCGAGAGGCAGGGCGAGAACTTGGATTCACCGGGGAGCAAGCCGAGCGGCGAAAAGACCCACATCGGCAAGTACGAGATTATCGACGTGCTGGGGCGCGGAGGCATGGGTGTCGTCTACCGCGGCATCGACAAGCAGATAGGCCGCGAGGTAGCGATCAAGACGCTGACCCAGGGCTTCGCGGGCGACGATAATATGCTGGCCCGGTTCTATGAGGAAGGCCGCAGAACGGGACGGCTCAACCACCCCAACATCGTTATCGTCTACGATCTTGGGGACGACAATGGAACTCCCTACATTGTGATGGAGCGGGTTGCGGGTGAACCTCTCGATAAGCTGATCCGCTCCGACTCGCAGCTCTCCGTAGCCGACCGTCTTGGCGTTCTGAAGGAGGTTTGCGATGCGCTCGGTTATGCCCATCGCAACAATGTCATCCATCGCGACGTCAAGCCGGCGAATATCTTTGTGCAGCCGGACGGCACGGCCAAGCTGCTGGACTTCGGCATCGCCCGCCTGGAAAAGCGCGAAGGGGATCAGAGCCTGACCCGGACCGGAAACCTGATCGGCACGGTGCCCTACATGGCTCCGGAGCGGTTGCGCAACGAGAACATCGATGGCCGCTCGGACATCTTTGCCGCGGGCGTGGTTCTGTTTCAATTGGTGGCAGGACAGCTTCCCTTCACCGGCGCGGACAGCGTGCTGATGAACAAGATTCTGAATGATCCGCCTCCCCGGCTGAGCAGCATCCGCAAGAATCTGCCCGCATCCCTGGAACTGATCGTGGACCGCGCGCTGGCCAAGTCCCTGGATGATCGCTACTCGACGGCCGAGGAGATGGCCGCCGATCTGACCGCGGTGATTACGGAACTGAGGCAGGAGGAGGTACTGGAGCTTTTGCCTGAGGCCAAGCGCCTGGTTGAGGCCGAGGACTTCACGCGCGCGCGCACGACGCTCCACCAACTGCTGAAGATCGACAGCAAGCACGCCGAGGCCAAGGGGTTGCTGGCCGAGATTCAGCGCCAGCTCACGCAACGGCAACGCGATGAGAAGATTCAGCAGATTCGCTTGCAGGCCGAAGATGCGATCAGCCACAACCGCTTCGACCAAAGCCTTTCCATGCTGGAGAGCGGCCTGGAGCTGGATGCCTCGAATCCCGAGCTGGTAAGACTGCGGGAGAAGGCGCAACGGGAGAAGGAAAAGCAGGACAGGATCAACGAGTTCATCCAGCAGGCGGAGACCGCGCGGCGCAAGGGCGACTTCAAGAATGCGATCGCAGCGGCGCAGAAGGCTCTCAAGGTCGATAAAACCAATCCCCGGATCGTCGCGCTCAGCAACGTTCTTACCAAAGAGGCGGAACAGGCGCAGCGCCACGCCCAGGCCAAGTCGCTGCTCGATTCCGCGCGCGGGGAGATCAGCTTCCGCCACTATAACGAAGCGCTCGAACTGCTCAAGCAGGTTGAGGAGGTCGATCCTACCAACCCCGAGCTTCCGCTTCTGATGGGCGACGCCAATACCGGACTGGAGCAAGTCCGTCGCCGAGAGTCGGTCACCAGGCTGGAGGAAGAAGTCGCCCAGGCCGTGAGCTATGAGCAGCTTCAGCAGGCCGCAAAGTCGATTCAGGAAGCGATGGTGGCGATGCCGACCGAAGCCTCTCTGTACCGGCTGAACACGCAGGTGGAACGCCAGGTCAAGGAATATGAAAATCACTTTTTGGTGGACGAGACGATGCAGGCCTGCCGCAACCTACGTCCCCGCGAGGCGCTGGAGCTGGTTCGCAAGGCGCGTCTACGGCTGCCCGGCGAGGAGCGGCTGCTGAGCCTGGAGGCGCTGCTGGCGGAGCGCTTTCGCCAGCAAAGCGTGGAAGAGCGCCGCGCCGATTTCCTGGCCAGGGCCCGCGAGTCGCTGGAGAAAAACCAGTTTCCCGATGCGGTACGCGTTCTGGAGATGTGCCAGACCGAGGGTCTCGCCACCGGCGAAATCCTCTCCCTGCTGGATTTTGCCCGCACCGAGGAGGTGGAGTACCGGCGCCAGGAACAGCTCCGCAATAAACTTGCCGAGGCTCAGTCTTTGATGAACGACGCGGCCTATGATGAAGCGATCAATTTTCTGGAAGATGCGCTTCAGCAGGCCGACGACACAGCTTTGCACCTACTTCTCGAGCAGGCGTCGGCCGGCCGCGAACAGCTGGGCCAGCAGATTGAGGCCGGATTGGCCGCGGCGGTGCTCCTGGTTCAGGCGGGCAAGCAGGACGAGGCTCTGGAGTTTTTGAAGACGCAGCCGCGGTCAATTCTGCGTTCAGCGCGCGTGCAAACCTCCCTTGCGGCGCTCGAAGAAGAACGCACCCAGGCTCTCTTCAGGACGGTGGGCCGAGCGTATGCGGGGCTGGAGAGCGACCTCGCCGCGGGCGAAGCGGTGATGCGGCACGTCATGGCGGCTACCGCAAAGACCTCCCTCTTTGGGCCGATAGGAGATGCCTATCGCGCCCGCGGGCAGGCGGTTGCCGACCGGGTGGTCGGCGACGCCCTGGGCGTCGCCAAATC
>JBKQLG010000235.1:0-4721 GCA_052147235.1 Occallatibacter sp. | reverse complement strand
AGGTCGGCGCGCAGCCCTGCCACGCTGGAAGACTGAATAGCCTGCTTCCCCAGCGCCCGCGCGGCTTCCACGTTGTCCAGCTTGTCGTCGATGAAGTGCGTCTCTTCGGGCCTGGTTCCCAATTCATCGAGCGTGTGGCGATAGAGGACCGGATCGGGCTTGGCGATGCCCAGTTGATAGCTCCACACCAGCACGTCGAAGCGGTGTATCCAGCTGAATTCACGCTCGATACTCTCCACCACGCTGTCGCCGATGTTTGAGAGGATGGCGGTCTTCAGGCCGCGCTCTTTGAGTTGGAGCTGCCAGGCCAGCATGGCGGGGTTCTCCACTGTCCACAGGCGCGCATCCCAGCGGTTCAGCTCCTCGGCCTTCGCCCAGTTCGCCGGCATTCCAGCACTCAGCAGAAACCTCTGCCAGAAACCCAGACCACTCAAATGGCCCACGTCGTAGGCGCGGCGGTCGGCCCAGTAGAGCGGCTCGAAGCGCTCCTGCGGTAAACCACTGATGCGTAACAGATTGGCCCACGCTTCGGGGCTTGGCGGACCGGTCAGTACAATGCCATAGTCGAAGACAACCGCGCGTAAAGCCAATCTTCCTCCGCAGTACATCCATGTAATGTTGAAATAGACGCCTGCTTCTATTGTGCCTGATGCCACCGAGGGCAGAGGGTCACACATTCCTGGCGGCAGATTGAGCTGTGATGTAGTTGTACCCAAATTACCGACTTTCGCCAACTGTGAAGCTATAAGTAGCTGGTTTACACCCAAAATGAGCAGCTACAGGTTACCGGTTTCGGAGAAAGTAGTGATCTGCAGATCTCCGGTTTTACCTGCACTGGAGAGCTGTAGCTGTCCACTTTTGCGGGAATGGCTGCAGGGACGTCATCAACGGATTTGAAATCGACCCGGATGGAGAAACTCTGGGGTGTTTGGGGGCGAAGATTTGGCGCTTATTTCTGACTAAGGGAGGTCAAGTCTCAGGGATCAGAGATCAGAAAATAGCTGGTTTAGGGTTCGTGGTCTCACCTCTCTGAAAATCCGAAGATGGGACACCCGGATTTAGTAGTCAGATAGGGCCATCCTCCCGCTCATCGCGATCAATAAGACCGTGATGAACGGGGCACAGCTTTTCAAGGTTCAGGGTGATTCTTCGGGACTGATGAACGGGCCACCTGCGCACCAACCATAAAGCTTCCGGCTCTGCCGGAGGATACTTACTGCTCGATCAGATTCGCGCTGTCGATAGAGAATGCCTGGTCAAGCGCGCCGGAGCCGTTGCGCCGAGCACCCTGAGCGCCACGCTAACCACGCTCGGCGAAATCTTCGCCGAATAAGCAGGCACCCACAACTGCATTCCATTTTGCGTTGCCAGGTCATCGCGTGTCACCGGTCACAGACCGGAGCGCGGAATGCGATGAAGATACGGGCGTGTCCCTATCAGTCCATTTCGGCGAGGCGCTGGTCCTGGGGCTGGCCTCCGGACCTACCTGCATCGCCGCTTGCGGACCCGTGCTGGTTCCTTCTTTGCTTACCGAGCGCGCGGGCTTCAGGCCCCATGCCCGCTATCTCTCTGTCTTCCTGGGAGCGCGACTTGCGGGGTACCTGCTGTTTGCCGCCGTGGCATGGGAGATTGGTGCACTGGTCTCGCTGCCGCCGGGGCCGCGCGTGCTGCTGATGGGTGCGGTCAATGTGCTGCTCGCCAGCGTGCTGCTCTGGTATGCGTGGTCCGCCAAAGATATCTGCGGTGCATCGTGTGCGAGTTCGAAGTTGGTGAAGATCGGTGAAAGGGAGAATCGCCGCGCGGCCGGGCCAGCGGCGTTGGGTCTGCTGACCGGGTTGAGCCTCTGCCCTCCGTTTGTGGCGGCCGGCGTGAGGGCGGCTGAGCTAGGCAGCGTGGCTCAGGCGCTGCTCTTCTTCTTTTTCTTTTTTATGGGAACTTCTGTCTGGTTTATGCCGTTTATCAGCTTTGGTTGCATCGCGCGCAACGAAGCGGTGATTACTGTCGCGCGCATGGCGATGGCGCTAATCGCCATCTATTACCTCGCTTTGGGAATCGCCATGCTGATAGGGAGAAAGACGTATGGCTACTAACGCTTGCGCACCGCGGCTTGTCCGCCCGGAGCCGCGCAGCATCCTCCGGTCGCTTCTGTTGACCTTGCCGATCCTGGTCTGGTCGCTGCTCATGTGTTTTCATTCCGTCGCAACCACGGACCGGAATTCACTGATTGCCGCCACGATCACCGCAATCTTTATGACCGCGCTGTTTTTCATGATGATGCGGACGGGGGGCACTTATCGCTGGCGGCGCATCTTCTTCGTGAGCGTGGGAGTTCTCTTCCCCGTGGGCTTTATCTATAACATCGTCCTCGCGCGCGGCACCATGGGCATTCCCATAGAAGAGATGATTGCCGGACGAACGCCGTTCTGCTTCATGCCCATTCCGCTGCTGATTCTTCCGGCTGCGCTCACAAAGACGCTGATATTCCCAGGGTCCATCGCAAACAGCAGTCACGGCATTGCAGCCATGGTGGGCCTCTGGCTGGCTCTGACGCTGGTGCTCGGTAAAGGCTGGTGCAGCTACGCGTGTTTCTTCGGAGGAATTGAAGAGGGTGTGGCCGCTCTTCCCGCGCGCCCCAGGATTCGCAAGATCGACCCGCGCTGGCGCTATGGCCCATGGGCTGTGCTGCTGGCCATGGTGCTACTCTCGCTGGCCCTCTTTGAGCCGGCCTACTGCATGTGGCTCTGCCCCTTCAAGGCTGTCTCTGAGTACGTTGCCGCCAGGAACGCGGTTGGCCTGGTGCAAAACGCTATCTTTGTCCTGCTCTTTGCCGGACTCGTGATCGCGCTGCCGTTTCTGACCAAAAAAAGAACGCAATGTTCATACTTCTGTCCGTTTGGCGCATTCCAATCCATCTTCAACAAGATCAGCGTTTTTGAGGTAAAGATCGACAAGGAGCGCTGCAAGCCCTGTCTGGTTTGTCAGAATGTCTGCCCCAATCTCTCCTTGTCGAAGGAATCGGTTGCGCGCGGCGAGACGCTGATGTCGTGCATGAAGTGCGGCGCGTGCGTGGATGCGTGCCCGCGGCAAGCCGTTGTCTGGCATATCAAGGGAACCGAGGTCGCAATCAAACCGGAGCGCGCGCGGCTCATGTTTCTCTATGGCGCCTGGGCCATGGCCATCATGTTCGGCGGCAGCATTATCGCCCAGGGCGTTGCCACCATTCTGCACTTTATCGTTTAGGGGTGCTTATGAAACTGCGACCTGTACTCGGTTATACGGCGGCGGGAGCCACGGTGCTTGCGGCCATGTTGACGCCATTCCTGCTCTACGGATTCTTCACGAATCGTTTTGCCGCGCTCCCGCTCCAGGTGGACGAGGTGTACTCTGGCGGGCCGAAGGTTAGATCGGTTCAAAAGGGCGCTTACTCCATCGACATTCACCGCCCTGTTCATCCGCATTTTCTGCAAAGCGAAAAGCCGTTTGTGCAACTGGATTGGACTCCGGTGAGCGCCCTGCCGCAGCACGTTTCCGACATGGTGGATATCGAGGGCACTGGGCAGCCCGATGTGCGCGTCAGCTTCGATGTGCCCAGTGATCCCAAGGCGCCGATGCGCGTTGACGTAGAGCCGCTCAACCCGCGCTACCAAGCCATGCATAGCGTAAGCAAGGAACAATTTTCCAGGCTGATTGCGCGCGTGGACAATGCGATCCTGGTGCGCGTTCCGCTCGCGAATCCGTAGTTGCGGATGCCGGCCGATGCGGGCGAAACTACGCCGAGTAGCCGGATTTCCTAAAGGTTGAAATGGAAGACGACGGCAACCGATGCCAGCGCAGCGCCAGCCTGCTCGGCAAGCACAATCAGCGTCTGCCTCGGAGCTCGCGGCAGCCACTTGATTGCGAAGAACGCCACGACCGGCAACTGCGCAGCCATGAGAAGCTGCCAAAGATGCGCGGCTGCGCCCTCATCGGCCTCACGGGCAACGCCATAGATTGCAATGTGGCCAAGCACAATCGCCAGCGCGGTGAGCGACATCGCGATGGGGAGAATCGCGCTGGGCCGCTTCAGGATGGCTCGAACGGAGGTTGAATTCTGATCCATTTCGACTCCTTTAGTTGGGGATATTTACCGCTTCTACCGGATCGGTCCACTGATGATCGCAGCTTTCGCAGAGCCAGCTATTGACCGGATCGACGCCTTCGAGTAACGGGTCTTCGGCTCCGCACCTGGGGCAAGCAGGAGGCTTGAATTCTTCCGGCGGCATCCTGGATTGCTCGACGATGGCCTGCGGGATCGGCCTTGATGCGACCTCACGCGCCTGCTCCAGTTGATCGGCGGCAACCAGAATCCTGGGATAGTTGATCCCTTCCACAATACGGTAGCCTTGTCCATCGATCCAGCTCTCGATTCCCGCTTGCCGCAACGCCTCGCGAACTTGCCACGCTTCTTCACTGTCATTACATTCGCAGAGCAGCGTCTTCCAGGAGTATTCGCGGAGCAGATCGTTCTCATCCGCTTCGTCTTCGGCCTTGGGCGCATCGGCGTCAGCATCCCACGCTGAAGCCGCGGCGCGCTCGGATAGGTTGGCCTCTACGCTTGCCGGGCGCGGCCGGGTAAGCCCGCGCGTCTTCATCTCGTCGCGGAGAATCTGTTGCGCTTGTTCGGTCAGACCGGCGAAATCATCATCCAGTTCGTACAACTCCTCGTCGCTCATCTCCCGGTA
>JBKQLG010000234.1:0-23517 GCA_052147235.1 Occallatibacter sp. | reverse complement strand
GCGCACGCCGAACTCCGGCAGGTAAATGCCCGGCTCGACGGAGAAGCAGGTGTTGGGCAGCAAGAGCCGCTCGTCGTGGGTCTCCAGGTTGTCCAGGTTCGCGCCGGAGCCGTGGATCTCGGAGCCGATATTGTGGCCGGTGCGATGGGTGAAGTACTTGGCCATGCCGGCCGCGCGGATGACCTCGCGGGCCGCGTCGTCGGCCTCGAAGCCGTGGATCGCGCGATTCCCGGCAAAGGCGCTCTCGACGGCATGGATGGCCGCGTCGCGCGCCTTCACCACCGTCTCAAAGACGTGCAACTCCGTGGCCGTTGGTTCCCGTCCCACCACGCCGGTCCAGGTAACGTCGTAGTAGATGCTGCCGGGTTTATCCGCTTTGGCCCAAATATCGATAAGAAGAAAATCGCCCGCGGCGATGGGCGAGGAATGTTCGGCAGTCGGATCATAGTGCGAGTCGGAGCTGTTGATGTTGACGCTGACGTTGGGGCCGTCGTCCCACACCAGGCCTTCGTTGCGCATAGCCAAGCTCAGCCATTGCATATGATCGAACTCAGTGTATCGGCCCGCGCCGGAACGCACTCTGCGGCCAATCACTCGCCAGCCCTCCTCCAGAATTGCGTCGATGGCCCGCTGCGCGACGCCGTGGCTGGCGATCTGTTCTTCACTTAGGACCGCTTCAAAAACGCTGACAAGGTCAGCAGAACTTACAATCTTCTTGCCCAGCCCGCGCAGAAACTCGACCGTGCCGGCGTCCACCATCGAGACGTACATAATGGAGTTGTTGGGCGAGTATTGCATGGCCAGCGTGCGCGCGCCTGCCAGCATCGCCTCCAAACCGGCGGCGAGTTCCTGCCAACTGGAGTAGAATCCCTTGGCGCCGGGCAGAGTGTCCAGCCGCCCCTGCTCAATGCGATGCACAAGCTTGCGCGGCTCGCCCGTAGCGGGCACAAAGTAGTACCAGCGGCGCGTGATGTGCGCCTTCTCGTCCAGGCCCAGGATGCGCGCGGCGATCGGGTCGCGGTGATGATGGTCGTAGAAGAGCCAGCCGTCAAAGCCGGCCTCGCGGATAGCCGCCTGAATCGCTTCGAGTTTCATATCGGTCATGATAACGCGCGCAAGGCGTAGCGCGTGCATACACGCTTACAACGCCGCCAGCGCCTCGTCCTGCGTGGGAAAGAGGCCGGCGTACTTCGTGATGCCCACCATGGTAAAGACCTTGGTGAAGTGCGCCGAGAGGCCGAAAGCGTAAACCTTCTGGCCGCAGTTCGCGGCCTCGATCATCATCTGGATCACCAGCGCGATGCCGCTGGAGTTGATGTAATCCACCTTCGTGAAGTCCAGCAGAACCAGCTTGGAGCTCTCCTTGGGCAGCGTCTGGAAGGTGCCCAGAACCGCATCTTTCGAGGTGCTGGCGATGTCGCCCTCAAAGCGCAGGGCGGCGACCGGATGCCCGGCCGGGGAAGTGAGCTGCTCAACGCGCGTTTTGGTTTCGCTTTGCACGATCCATCGTCTCCCTATTCTTTGGGTTATTCCTGCTCTTTATCCAGCCGGATAACCAGCCGGACATAGCTACTGTTGCCGTCGGCGCCGACCACCCACTCGGCCTCGTCCACCAGAGCCTGGATAAGAAACATGCCCATACCGCGCGGGCCTTCCTCGCCGTGCATCTTCCGGTCGATATCGGGCTTGCTGACAAGACCCGGCTTCCGATTCATGCCCTTGCCATCGTCGATGACCTTGACCTCCAGCGAGTTGGCGTTGACCGAGAGAACTACCCCCACGCTGAGCTTTTCGTTTAGCCGGTTGCCATGCTCGATGGCGTTGATGCAAGCCTCGGCGACGGCTGTCTTCAGGTCTTCGATGCGGTCCTCGCGGAAGCACATCAGCTTGGCCACCGCCGCCGCAGTGCTCATGGACACCTTCTCGAAGCCCATGCGCGAGGGCAGCCGGACTTCAACCGTGGTGGGCTTGGATATGGTGATGGTATCGACTTCGCTCATGCCGGCATCTCCATCACGCCCGCTTCACGGCATAGCGCCAGTGCGGTCATGTCGTCTCCCTGCGGCCTGCCTTCCGAGAAAGCCTCGATGGCCGCCCATAATGCATCGAGAATACCATCGGCCTTTGCCGCCTGGCACCTTAAAAATTCATCCAGCAGGCGTTCGGGACCAAATTCCTCATCCCCCCTGAAGACCTCCGTCAGCCCGTCGGTGTAAAACAGCAGCCGCGTTCCCGGCATAAATTCGCAGCGCTCGCTGGCATACCGCATCCCCGGCAGCAGTCCCAGCGGAGTGCCGGCGGCTTCAAAGAGGCGTGGCCCTGCTCCGGGCTGCGCCAGAAACCCCGGATTGTGGCCCGCGTTGACTACCTCGATCTCGCCCGCCTCTGCATGCAGCCGCAGGAAGATGGCCGTTACGTAACGGCGGCGCGCCTCTTCGCCCTCAGCCCAGTGGTGTTGATTCATGCGCGCGGCCAGCTCGTCCAAAGGCGGTCCGTCGGCGGCCATTGCGCGGAAGGCGGAACGGAAGCTGGTGGACATGATCGCTGAAGCCATCCCTTTGCCGGCCACATCGGCCACCGCCATCAGCAGGCTGCCATCCGGCTGGGCCACAATGTCCAGGTAGTCGCCGCCCACCTCGTAGCAGGTGTCGGAACGGAAGGCCAGCGAGTAGCCCGGAATCGCGGGCAGTTTGTGCGGCAAAAGTGAGCGCTGAATGGCCCGCGCCGCGTCCATATCCTGCTGCACGCGGGCAAACTCGACGTTGCGCTTGTGGTTGCGGGCGTTTTCCAGCGCCACGGCGGCCTGCAACGCCAGCCCTTCAAGGAAGTCGGTCTCGTAGATCGTCAGCGCGCGGCCGCCCGGAGACGCCACCACCAACTCCGCCATGCGCTCTCCGGCGCGGTCTTCCAGCGAATATGCTACGGCGGGGTCATCCGCGCTGGGCGCGTCTCCGTAAGCCAGCCCAGCAGCGGGAAAGGCCGCGCCGGCCATCTCCAGCTCGCGCACCACAATGCGCAGCACCTGCTCCAGCACCTCTTCCTCGCGAATGGTCGAATGCACCTGCCGCGAAGCCTCCAGCAGCGCCTGCAAGCGCGCCACCTGCTGCTGCAAATCGATTGTCTCGCCGTTGCCGGGAAGCTGAATTCCAGCCGCCATCGCGCCTATCCCCCGTGAAATTTCACTCTAACATGCGTGGGTGGGCAGCGATTTTATTGCCATTGAAACACGGAACGGAATATTTTATTGGTATGCGAAAGAAGAGATGCAGAGTTACCCCCGCTAAGCTGATCACGATGGCCGCGATCAGCATTGGAATCTGCTCGGCGCAACAGAATGCTCCGTTGCCGGATGTAACTATCGCGCCGAAGTCGAGCGCACTAGTGAGCGCGCAGATCATTGACCCTGCCAGTGAGCCGGCGATTACGCAGGCTGAAAAGCTGCGCCTGATCCGCGACAAGATCAAGTACGTCTTTGTGCTCTTCCAGGAGAACCGCTCCTTTGATTTTTACTTCGGCAGCTATCCAGGCGCGGATGGACTCTACGCCGGAGCCGGAGGCCCCTACGCCTACGGCCAGCCGCCGGGATTCACGCAACTGCTGGTGAACACCGATGGAAGCCTGGGCATTATTACCCCTTTCCGGATTCCGGCGACGGTGACCGATGCAAAGGGCAAGACCGTGCCGCTCTATCCGGCGGACATCGCCTCGGTGAACCATTCGCACACGGGTATTGCGCGCAAGATTGCGCTGGACGCAAACGGCGTGGCGCAGAACTCGGAGTACGCGCTGACCGAAGAGGGCGTGACGATGAAGGATGGTATGCCCTCGAAGGCGCCAACCCTGGAACGCAAGCAGTTCGGCGAACTGGTGATGGCTCATGTGGACTGCGACACGGCGCCGTTTCTCTGGCGGTACGCGGATCGCTTCACGCTCTTCGATCGCTTCATGGACACGATCATCGGTCCTTCGACGCCCAATGCGATTGCGATGATCAGCGGGCAGGGCGGCGAGACGCAGTGGATGCTGCATCCGGACGCGGTGGCGGCGGGCGGCCAAGGCAAGGACGCGGTTGTGCCGATGGTTGCCGACCCCGCGCCTTATTGGGGATCGGCGCTGGACACGGCCGACAAGCTTAATCAGCCGCAAGCGGTGAAGTCGGCGAAAAGTATTTCCAAGAACCTGACCTTCGCCAGCCTGCCGCTCTCCTTCATGGGCGACGCGATCGAGGAGACAACGGCGGCCGATTACGATCCCGACTTCGATCTGCCCGATGTGCAGCAGGATATTGAGAAGATCGCGGGCCGCGCGGTTAAAGCCGTGGACTGGGCATGGTATCAACAAGGCTACGATCATGAAATCAACGATGCCTCGTGGAAGGCTTCACACGAAGGCTACATAGCGCATCACAACGCGCCGCAGTACTTCGGCTATGTGGCCAACAATCCACAAGCCAGCACACACCTGCATGGGTTGAGCGAGTTCTTCGACGCGATTGCCAAGAAGCAGTTGCCGGAGTCCGGCGTCTTCTATCTGCGCGGCGGCTACGGCAACATTCGCGGATGGAAGCCGCTGGACCCAAACCCCAAGCTGGCGGATGTGTACAGCGGCAACGACGATCACCCCGGCTACTCGGATACGCAGATCAGCGAAGGGCTGCTGGCCGAGGAGATCAACGCCATCGCGGCGAGTCCGTATTGGAGTGAGAGCGCGATCATCATTACCTATGACGAATCGGACGGGCTCTACGATCATGCGCAGCCGCGCGTGCGCTCGCATGACACAAATGGGCTGCCTCTGGAGCAGGGGCCGCGCATTCCGGCGATTGTAATTTCGCCCTACGCGGTAGCGCATGGCGTCTCGCACGTTCCCTCGGAGCACAGCTCGATTATCAAATTTGTGGACGATCTGTTTAATCTGATTCCGCTCGCCGACCTGCCGGACGAAATGCGCGCGCGGCAGATTGGCGCGGATAAATTCGGCCAGCCGAACCTGGGCCCGGCGGACGATAAGGTGGAGGGCGTGGGCGACATGAGCTCGGCCTTCGATGCGCTGCGGCTGATGGGCAAGCGCGCGCCGCTGAGCGCGGAGTACGCGACAATTCCCGCGGCGGAGATTACGCACTTTCCTCATGCGAACGGCGCCGGCTGCAAGCAACTGGAAATCACGCCGACCGATTGGGCGCTTCCCAATCCCGTGCCGACGGACTTCAATCCGCGGCCCGATACTTCGCCGGGAGTTCCCACTGCAGGCGGATGGACGCCATAATGCGAGTCTCAACTTTCATTGCGGCATTAGCCATGATAGCCGTGTGCAGTGCGTTGTGTGTTGCTCAATCTTCCTCCGCAAATGAATCGACATTGGCGCGTGTGCGCGCGGCGGGTGTGCTGCGCTGCGGCATCGATCAAGAGCAAGCGGAGTACTCGACCTCGGACGATCATGGCAATCGCGAGGCCTTCGACGCCGATCTCTGCCGTGCGGTTGCTGCGGCTGTAGTCGGAAAAGATGCTTTGGTGCGCGTGACCCATTATCCGGATGACCGCGCCGCGATGCATGGGCTCAACGCGGGCGAGGTGGAGATGGTTGCTACACTCTCCGACGACTTCACTCATAGTGTGGGTACGCATCTGAGATTTACGCGGCCGGTGCTGTGGGACGGCGTCGGATTTCTCGCGCCGGCGGGAAGCGCGGTTGCGTATGCGCGTCAGTTGAGCGGAAAGAAGATTTGTTTTCTCGCAGAGACCACTGTGGAAGAGAGCGTGCGCGTCTGGTTTGCGCGCGAGCATCTGGAATTTGTCCCGTTTCCATTTCAAGAAGAAGGCGAGATGCAGGCTGCCTTTGCCACGGGCAATTGCGGCGCGCTGGCCGGCGACCGCACACGCCTGGCCGAGACGCGCGCGGAATTGACGCGGCGCGGCAAGCAGACGCGATTGCTGCCGGAGTGCATCTCGACGGATCTGCTTGCGGCCGCGGTGCGCGAGGACGATCCGCAGTGGGCGGCGATTGTAAATTGGGTGATGGAGGCGCTCATTCAAGCTGAAGAAAGCGGTGTGACGCAGGCCAATGTGAAAGCGATGCGCGCGCGCGCTGACAGCGATCCAGTGCTGCGCTTTCTGCTCGGCGGCTCGCGTGAGATTGGTCCCGCGCTGGGGCTTGATGACGACTGGGTGGCGCGCGTGATTGCAGCGACGGGAAACTATAGCGAGATTTATGAACGCGACCTGGGCAGCGCTTCACCCCTCAAGCTGCCGCGCGGTGAAAATAATCTGCGCATGCATGGTGGCGCGATGAGGTCGTTGCCCTTCAAGTAGCGCCGCGCTGTAGAATAAATCGAAAGTTCCGCTGAGTTCCGGAAGAACCTATGAGTGCGAGTGTGAGCTTCATGGCCGTGGACCTGGGCGCATCGAGCGGCCGGGTGATGGATTGCCGCTGGGACGGAGATCGCTTCTCGCTCGACGAGGCGCACCGTTTTTCCAATGCCGGTGTGCGCGTAGGCACTGATCTCTATTGGGATGTGCTGCGCATCTGGACCGAAATCCAGAACGGTCTCAGGAAATGGAATGCTCTTCACGACGAGCTTCCCGCCGGAATCGGCATTGATGCCTGGGGCGTCGACTACTGCCTGCTCGATGAGCGCGACCGGCTACTCGGCAATCCCCATCATTATCGCGACGCCCGCACGAATGGTGTGCCTGCCGCGGTGAGTTCGGCGATGAGCAGCCGCGATCTCTTCCGCGCCACCGGCGTGCAGACGATGGAGATCAACACTGTTTTTCAACTGGCGTCGATGGCGATTCATCACGATCGCCGGCTGATGCACGCTTGCTCGTTGCTGATGATTCCCGATTTCTTCCATTATTTGCTCTGCGACGAAAAACGCGCGGAGTACACCGAGGCCACGACCACGCAGCTTTTTGATCTGCGCGCACGCTGCTGGTCGCAGGAAACTCTTCGGCGGCTTGAACTGCCCGACTGCATTTTTCAGGAAATCGTACTGCCGGGCACAAAGCTCGGTGAACTTCTGCCGGAGATTCAATCCGAGTGCGGCTTTACGGGAGGCATTCCCTGCATTGCCGTAGCTTCGCACGACACGGCCAGCGCGGTTGCGGCCATCCCTGATTTGAATGAGTCCAGCGCCTTTTTGAGCAGCGGGACCTGGAGCCTGATGGGCGTGGCTGTGGATGAACCCAACCTGAGCGATGCGGCCTTTCATGCCGGCTTCACCAACGAGGGCGCGGCCGGCGGCGGAGTCCTGCTGATGAAAAACATGACCGGACTCTGGATTCTGCAAGAGTGTGTGCGCGCGTGGGAGGCAGCGGGCAGCCGCTTCACATGGCCTGAGCTCGAACAAGCAGCCGCCAGCACGTCCGCCTTCCGCTCCTTCATCGATCCCTCAGCCAGCTCGTTTCAGTCTCCCGCCAACATGTGCGCCGCTATTGCGCTTTCCTGCGCGGAGAGCAAACAGCACGTGCCGCAGAGTCCCGGCGAATTTGCGCGCTGCGTTTTTGAGAGCCTGAGCTTTGCTTACCGCGAAGCGCTCGAAGAGCTGGAGCGCATTACGGGCCGCGCTCTACACAACATACGTGTTGCCGGCGGCGGCTGCCTCAATCAGTTTCTCTGCCAGATGACTGCCGATGCATGCGGGCGCGAGGTGATCGCGGGTCCGGCCGAGGCAGCCGCTCTGGGCAACGCGATGGCGCAGGCCGTGGCCACCGGCAACCTGAGCAGTTTTGCCGAAGGCCGCGCCGCCCTTCGGCAATCCGTCGAGCTTCGAATATATGAGCCGGCGCGCGCGGATGACTGGCAGCTAGCATTTGAGCGTTACAAATCCGTGGTTGCGCGCGGGCGGAATTCGACGCCCGCATCCATGCCGGCGTGAGAGATAGAATTGGGCAACAGCCCGGAAGCAGCGAGGACAAAATAATGGCAACGTACGCAATTCCTGAAGTGATGACTCCCGCGCCCATTGCGGCGAACGAAGTTCTTTTAGTGGTCAGCGGTGATCTGCGCCAATCCGCCAACGAAGTTTGTTGGCCCGCACAGGCCAGTCTGGAGCGAATGTTGACCGACGCCTTTCTCGAAGAGGGCGTCATGCTGCGCCGAGCCCACCCGGTCGATCCCGCGTTGAAGCACGGCTTCATTCACTCGCAGCGCATGGGCATGCAGGTCTTCGAGCAGATCCATCCTGATGCGCCTATCGTTGTGGCCGAGGCAGTCTGGCAATACAGCGCCCACGTGCTCGCCGGGCTTCTCTCGCATCGCGGTCCTATCCTCACGGTGGCCAACTGGTCCGGCCAGTGGCCCGGCCTGGTGGGCATGTTGAATCTGAACGGCTGCCTGCGCAAGGCCGGCGTACCCTTCACCACTCTGTGGAGCAAGGACTTCAGCGATCCGCTCTTCAAGCGCGGCCTGCGGGAATGGATTAACAAGAAGTCCTTTATGCATGACACCTCACACATGCATGAGTTCTCTCCGGCCAAAGTAGGCGCGCCCGAACACAACCTTGGCACGGCGCTGGCAAGGGATCTGATTAGTAAGAAGGCGCTGCTCGGCGTATTCGATGAAGGCTGCATGGGCATGATGAATGCCATCATCGATGACTCGCTGATGAATCCCGCGGGATTCTATAAGGAGCGTTTCAGTCAATCGGCGCTCTATGCGGCGATGCGCGAGGTGACCGCGCACGAAGCGCAGCAGATTCGCGACTGGCTTGATGCGCGTGGAGTTCATTTTGAAACCGGCACGGACGAAGCTGCCGATCTGACCGACACACAGATTCTCGATCAGTGCCGTATGTACATCGCCGCTTTGCGCATCGCCGATGAGTTCGGCTGCGACGCCATCGGCATTCAATATCAGCAGGGCCTGAAAGACCTGGTCCCCGCATCCGATCTCGCCGAGGGCCTGTTCAACAATGTGGATCGTCCGCCCGCCTATAGCCGCGATGGCCGCGAACTCTACGCCGGCCGTCCGCTGCCGCACTTCAACGAAGTGGACGAGTGTGTCGGCGTCGATGCGGTGGTGACCAACCGCGTCTGGACTGCGATGGGCCTTGATCCGGCGACAACGCTGCACGATGTCCGCTGGGGCGAGCGATACACCACCGACGGCTTCGATGAGTTCGTCTGGCTCTTCCAGATCTCCGGCGCAGTGCCCGCCTCACATCTCGACGGTGGCTACAAGGGCGCCGTCAGCAAGCGCCAGCCGCCGATGTACTTCCGTCTCGGCGGCGGTACGCTGACCGGCATATGCAAACCAGGAGAAGTCGTTTGGAGCCGCGTCTTCGTTGAGAATGGCCGCCTCAAGGTTGATCTGGGCCGCGCCACGGCCATCTCTTTGCCGGAAGCGGAGACCAATCGCCGTTGGGCTGAGGTCACTGCGCAGTGGCCCGTGATGCACGTTGTGCTGCATGGCGTCGATCAGAATCAGTTTATGGCGCGGCACCCGTCCAACCATGTCAACGTCGCCTACGCGCCCTCAGCCGAAGAGGCCGACCGCGCATTGGCGGCAAAAGCAACCATGTTCCACGCGATAGGGTTGGAGGTTCATCTCTGCGGAGTGGATCTGTAGCGCGATTTCAGCGGCTGTTGAGCCGCGTCAGACCCTGACGGGCCAGGTTCGCGATGGCTTTGGCGAGAGTGACCGAGGCGTTCAGCGACTCAGGGCGCTCCAGGCGAAGGTTGAGTTTCCTGGCAAATTCACGGAAGAAAATATCCACGTCGTAAAGAATCTCGACGTGATCGCAGAGAAAGCCGATGGGCTGAAGCAAGACCGTCATTGCTCCTGATGCGGCGATGGTTTCCAACGTCTGCTCGACGGTGGGGCCTAGCCATGGCCCTCCGCTGGCGCCTTGGCTCTGGAAGGCGAAGAACCATTGCGGAATCTCCGGCACACGCTCGGCCACCAGCTCCGCGGTGCGCCGGGCCTCGTCGGCGTAAGGGTCGGCGGGCTGGCCTTCTGAAGCTTGAATCGTGCGTACCGGTACGCTGTGAGCGGTGAACAATACAGGAGTCGGCGCGCCGGTCTCAGCGCTGAGCTTGTTCCATGCCGGGCGGAGGCGCTCGGCAAAGGCTTCGATCAGGAGCGGATGATCGGCCCAGCTCTCGGTAAAATCAATGCGCAGGCCGGAAGTCTCCACTGCGCTGCGATAGAGGCCGACGCTCGTGCGCGAATTCTGCGGCGCAAGGCAGAGGACCGCGGCTTCTTCCACTCCATCGGCGTGCATCTTGCTGACAATGTCAGCAATGTAAGGAGACCAGTTTCGCATCGCCACGTAAACCGGGATCTCCGGGTGCCCCACCCTCGCCGCGTTCTTGTCGTTGCGGTTAGGGTGGGAAAGCTCGGCCTCAACCAGCCGGGCTTGCTGGTGTGTGATTTCGGTGAGCGGACTGCGACCAATCAGCGCATAACGGCGTTGTATCTCCTCGACGACCTCGTGCGGCAGAGGCCGGCCGCCGGTCACGTTGCGCAGGTACTCGGGAATCTGCTCGATGGTCTCGGGCGTGCCGTGGGCTAATAGAAGGACGGCTTGTCTAGGCATTCCAGCCTCTGAAAAACATATCGCAGGTTGGGGTTCGTCGTTTCCCAGGTCCTAGAATCGGGACCTGGGGCACCCAGATCAGTTGGAGCACTCAGCGCCTAAAAAAGACTAAACTCAGAAGCCAGAAAATCGCGAGGATAGTGAAAGCCCTAAATATGTGCGTCCAAGCTCCCGTCTTGGGAATACCCTCACCTGACTTGATGCGTTTAAGGTGTCTGAGCAGGAGTAAATTCCCACCAGCAAAGCATAAACCGCTGGCAATAAGAAACGTCCGCAGTGGTGTGCTATTAGGGAGCGTATATCCTACAACCACGATACCTGCAAGCATCCCAAGTTCAATTAACATAATTGTCGATTTCTTCATTTGACAAATCCTACATTGGGTTGGGATTAAAGCTTGAACTCCTTGACCATGCGCACGACAGCTTGCACATTTTCCACCGGCGTACTGGGGACGATGCCGTGGCCGAGATTGAAGATGTGGCCAGGGCGGCCGTTGGCGGCGCGCAGAATCTCATGAACGCGCTGCTCTAAAACTTCGAGCGGCGCAAAGAGCGTGATGGGATCGAGATTGCCTTGCACCGCGTGGCCGTGGCCGACGGCGCGCCAGCCCTCATCGAGCGGTTGCCGCCAATCGAGGCCGATCACATCCGCGCCGGTCGCGGCCATTTGCGTCAGCAGGCCAGCCGTCTCCACGCCAAAGTAGATCACCGGCACGCCCATCTGCTGGACAGAATGCACCAGGCGCTGCGAAGCCTCGAAGGCGTATTCGCGATAATCGGCCAGGGAGAGCGAGCCAACCCAACTGTCGAAAATTTGAATCACGTCGGCCCCTGCATCGACTTGAAGGCGACAATACTCTTCGAGCACCACCACGATCTTGTCCAAAAGGATGCGCCACGCAGTGGGGTCGGAGTACATCATCCGCTTGGTGTGGATGTAATTCTTTGAGCCGCCGCCCTCGATCATGTAGCTGGCCAGCGTGTAGGGCGCGCCGCAGAAGCCGATGACTCCAAGCCTGTTGCGAAAGTGCGCGGCGACTTTCTCGATGGCCTTGGCGACGTAATCAAGATCAGCGGCGCGGTCGGTGCGCAGCGCGCGCACGTCGTCGGCGGTGCGGACCGGGTGATGCACAACCGGCCCCTCGCCGGCCTGAAACTCGAAGTCCAGGCCCATCGGCTCCAGCGGCAAGAGCAGGTCGGCGAAGATGATGGCCGCGTCGACGCCCAGCTTTTCCGCGGCGGTGATGGTGACCTCGGCGGCGATCTCCGGCTGCTTGCAGATTTCCACCAGTGTGTGGTGCTTGCGGATCTCGCGGTACTCCTGCATATAGCGCCCGGCCTGGCGGAGAAACCAGACCGGCGTACGGTCGACGGGCTGGCGCAGGCAGGCGCGGAGGAAGCGGCTTGATTCTGCGGTGGGTAGACTTGATTGCATACTGAGACGATTGTAGCGGGCAGGGCGCTTGACCGCTGGATGGAATGCTGATTAATATCTTCGCAACTTCATTTTCAACAATAAGGAGAGTTCCAATGCATCAGACAACTCTGCGCAGTGTTGCCACGGATTGCCGCGACACGCGTATCTTCCGCACCATCGCACTTTTTCTGCTTGCCGTCTGCGCGGCGGCTGTTTCCGGACTTTTGCCGGTCGCGGCGGCCAAGGACGCGCCCGCCGTGCTGCCGGCTCCGTCCCCTGGCAAAGCGATTGTCTGCATCTACCGCGTCTCCAGATTCACCGGCTCCGCTGCCCACGACCATCTCTATATCAACGGCGTCTTTCTGGCCAAACTCCTCAACGGCGAATACGCATTCATGGAGGTATCGCCGGGCACGATGGTCGTCACAGGCTTGCCGGACATGTACTACGGAGGCATCATCCAGTCCACTGGCGCGGCATTGAGCGAGGCAACAAAGAAAGAGAACGAGCGGATTCGCTTTGAAGCCGAGGCTGGCAAGACCTATTACCTGAAATGGACCTCCGAAGCCATGGCCACGGGCATCAAAGTAACGCCCATGGATGAAGCGACAGGAACTAAAGAGATGAGCAAGCTGCATCTCTCCAAGCCCCCGGAGACAAAGGACGGCGAGAAGCCAGAGGCGAAATGACCGCACTCAGGCGGACTGATTGAGAAGGCTGCGAATATCCTTCAGTAATCGAAAAAGATGATATAGGTCCATGAGGAAGTGTTTTAGGGCAATGCCTACATAAAAATCGGCCCCCGTTATGAGCGGGGGCCAGTTGCCTTGGTTCTCTCGTAGTTCGAGAGCTTAATTGGCGGCCGGACGGCTGGGGGCCGCCGGTGCGGATAGGAGCCTCGGGGGCGGGGCTGCGGGTTCTTAGGGCCGCTCCTCACCGGTCGAGGAAGCCGCGTCATGGGGGGGCGCAACTTCCCGGGCCGCCAAACTGTTTTCCATCAACCGGATGCTGACGCTGCTCGTCTTTGCGGGCTTGGTCTCTTCCGAGCCGGAGGGTGCATTGCCCAGGGCTACGGTGTGCAATCGGTAGACGGGAATCTGATCTTCTGTGACGAGGTAGCGCTTGACCGCCTCGGCCAATCGCCCGGAGTTCTGAATACCGGCGGTGCTGGCCTGAGGCGAATGGCCCTCAATTTCCAGCACGTACCCTTGATGGCCGGCCAGGTTGGCGGCGAAGGCGTCCAATTGCTTGCGGGCCGCTACCGAGAGGATCGGCTGGCTACCATGAAACGCTACTTCAAGCTGGTTTACCTGGCGATACTGGTCCAGGCCGGAGATGGTTGTGTTCAACTGATCCACATGGCCATTCGCGCCCAGAGCCGTGGCATTGGCTCTTTGCGCCAGACTGCCGGCTTCGCTGGCCGTCTGTTTGGCCTGGTCGGCGGTGGACTGGGCTCTGCGGATACCCGTCTGCGCCCTGCCGTCCACATCCTTAATGTCGCGTGCATTTTTGGCGTTGACTTCATCCAACTCACTGAGCTGGCCCTTGAGGGGGTCAACACGGTTATTGACCCACTTCTTGCGCGCAAAAGGATTGACGCGGCCCCAGAAGCCCTCCTTAGGGGCGTTGATGGTGAAAGACGGCGGTGCATTGGGGGAGGGCTGCTGTTCGACCTTGGCAGTGGGAGTGTTCTGGGTGTCTGTCGTTGGCTGCCCCTGTTGCGCAAGGGCGGGAATTACAATTGCAGATGCCAGCAAGGCAAATGCGAGCCGGCGAGGGAGCAAGTTCCGAGATATAACGATGAAATTCATAATTTGACCCCCCTTTCAGGTTGATTTGCCGCTAGGCTTGCACGCGGAGAGCGGTCTCTACTCACTATTGGCTAAAGCAAGGCATGCGCCAAACCTGGCGGCTGGGCATGAAAATCTGGATAGGCTATGGATTGTTTGATTTGGCGCGCGGCTGCTGCGTGGGGCGGCGACAGAGAAGGGTAGGATACAACGAGCCGGGTGTGTAATTTTTGCCGGACTGAGTATTTTCTACCCAGTAAATCCCGCGGGGTGGTCTACCTCGTTTCGACGTGGAGAATGCGAATCTCCGGGTAAGCGCCGTCCCAGTCGGGTGTAACCGCATCAAAGATGATGCGGAAATCGCGCTGGTCACCTGGCTTGAGCGGCGCCGCGGAGACCGGCTCTACGTCTATGTATGGCTCGCGCACGCGGATCAGTTTGAGGGATTTGGTCTCATTCTGCGCTACCTCATGGGCGAAATCGCGGAAGAGCACCTGCACGGTAACAGCGGTGACGGTGCGCACACCGGTGTTAGCGATGTGGCCATCCAGGTAGGTAACCTTGCCTCCGGCCAGGTTGGCGGATTCGCTCATGGCCAGGCCTGTCAGCGCCAGGCTGCTCGCGTAAGGGTCAAGAGGCGCGTTGATCGGTGTCACCGCGTTCTTGCCGCGGGCATCTTTCAGGCTCATCAGGATGGCAACGGCAACAATCGACAGGACAACGGCAGCGGCCACCGCCAGGGGCAGCCAGTTGCGTTCTTCTTTCTCGCGGATCGGGACGACTTCGAATGGAGTGCTCACGTGCGAGATTTTACACCTGCGAGATAAGAAATTTCCCAACTTCATGTTCTGAGGAATAATGTAGAGCGCAGAGACTTGATGGATCGGCCAGTCCGTAGGCGAATATTCGCGGGCAGGAGGAGACAATGCCAGACGATAAACTTCAGAATCAACCGCCAGGCTTATCAATCCAGGGCAGCGCGCAAGCCGAAGAGTTCCTGGAAATAGCCAAAATCCACCACAGAGAGGCTAATAAACTGTTCGAAGGCGCAGCCGCGGCGCAGGCCGAGGACCGGCAGTCCGAGGCCAAGTTGCTGACGGAACTGGCGGTCGCAAGGCGGAATACAGCGGTAGAGTTCGAGAGGGCGGCCCGTGGCGAAGGCAGCGACCCGATTGTGGCCGAAATCCTGGACTGGCAGGAAGGTCTGAACGAAGGTTATGTCCCATATGCTCCAACCTTTGTCACCGGCGATGAACCGGTCCCCGAGCAATTGATCGAGGAGCTGAAAAAGCCCGAGCCCGGACTCATCGCTCGCGCTGTGGCTTGGGTGGGGGGCTTGATCTCGAAATAGGCTGGCCGCGCAATTGCCGCACAGCCGATGATCCTCAGATCACATCCCCGGAGGCCCCTGTACCAACCCGATCAGATGTTCCTCGGGATCGAGGAAGCCTGCAATTACGCCGCCATCGGGGATTGGATGCGGGCCGAAGCCCTTCGTTCCGCCCTTGCTTTCGATGAGCGCCAGCGCGGCGGCCACGTCTTCAACCGCAACATAAAACGTTACGTGGCCGCTGTGTTGCTCACGGGCGCCGCTCCCGACGTTGATGCCCGTGCCCGGCTTGACCAGCGAATAACAATCCTCGATGGGGTCGATCTCCCATTGGAATACGTCCTTGTAAAGCTCTTCCAACAGCCTCTTGTCACGACCGAGAATCTCGAAATGGACAACTGGATGTTTTTGGAACATGGATGCGACCTCCCGTTGAGCGTGACGTGAAGGCCAATCTACACGGTCCCGCCGGGCAAAATCTATTGAAAAACCACTCCTTAAAAATAATTTTCAGAAACCTCTTGACAGTTATTGCGAATTGCGATACTGTTATTACAGATTGCGATAGAGGGACGAAATGAACCGCAACGCCATCGCAGCCGGGATGGGGCACGGAACTGACGACTGATCTCTGACCACTGAGTTGAGTTCTTATGAAGCTGGGCGAAAAAATCCGTTACCTGCGCGAGGTGGAGGGCAGCCTGCGCGGACTGGACCGGGCGATGAGCCAGCAGGAAATGGTGCGCGATCTGGCAGCCGAGACCGGCTCGAAGCTGAGCCAAAGCTATTTATCCCAGATCGAAAGCGGCGCCCGTCCGCACCTGACCAACACCACGCGGCAGATTCTGGCCCGCTTCTTCAAGGTGCATCCGGGCTACCTGGTGGACGACCCGGAGGGCTACTCGCCGGAGCTGCAAAGCGAACTGCGCCCCCTGGAGGACAAGCTGGACCTGTGGCTGGTGGCGGGCGCCGAGCGCTTTCGCCGCGACCCGGAGCTGATGAAGGCTCTGCTGACCCTGGCCCGCCACGAGCACACGCGGGAGTGCCTGCTGCTGCTGGAAGCCATTCTTGAGACGCCGGGTCTGATGCCGCGGCTGACAGAAGTCCTGCGGCCCAAACTGGAAACCAAAGCGCGTATCCCCCAAGCGCAGGAACGTGGAGCGCAATCATGACCTGGGAAACCTTCTATTTCGTTTGCTTTCTCGTAGGGCTCTTCCTCAGCGCATTTTCGCTGTTGGGCTGTATGGGGCACATCGGCGGACATCTTCATGTGCCGCATCTGCCTCACCCAACGCATCTGCCCAGCGCAGGCCACCTGACGCACGCAGTGCCGCACAGCGGCGCGGGGGTGAGAGCGGGACAGGCCACCACCAACATTCCCTGGTGGAACACCTTCTCGCTGATGATCTTTCTCTGCTGGTTTGGCGCGGCGGGCTACCTGCTGACGCGCTACGGCGGCTTTATCGCCGGGATCGTCGTGGTGCTGGCCGGAGTTTGCGGCGTGGCCGGAGGGGCGATCGTCTTCTTCTTCCTGGCTAAGGTAATGCTGCCTCACGAGCACGAACTCACCGCGGACGAAACAGATGTCGTCGGAGTAGTAGGCCGGGTTTCAGCTCCGATCCGGGCCGGCGGAATCGGGGAGATTGTCTACGAACAACTGGGCGCGCGCCACTCGGCTCCGGCGCGCTCCGAGGACGGCGTGGCGATTCAAAAGCAGGAAGAGGTCTTCGTCGTCCGCTACGAAAAAGGAGTTGCCTACGTCCGGCGCTGGGAAGACTTGCCGGAAGAACAGGGACCCGGGAGCAGGAATTGAGGGAGTAAGAGAGGATATGAGCAACAACGGCGTACCGATCATCGATATGGCCATCCTGGTGGGGATCTTCCTGCTGGGGTTATTGGCCAAGTTGTTTCCCAAGAACGGCCGCAACGCCGGCTCGAAACAGTGAACAGTGGACAGTGATTTTTACTCGGCACCTTATGGATCGAATCGAAGGTTTGCCGCGGAAAGGGCGCAATGCGAAAGACTCTTGCAACAATCAGTTTGGCGGTCATGACTATTCAGGTTTGGATTTATTGCCGCGACTCATTCGGCCCCAACCGCCTGCCGGATCGGATTCCAATCCACTTTGACAATGCCGGGCATCCCAATAACTGGGGTTCGCCCACGTCCTTCATCTTCCTGCCCATCCTGAGCCTGGCGCTATTTCTGTTTCTCACGGCGATTGCTCGCTTTCCATCGATGTTCAATTACCCGGTCGAAATGACCGAAGCGAACCGCGACCGACTGCAATCGCTGACGATTGACTTGCTGGCGTGGATCAGGACAGAAATCGTCTGCACCTTTGCCCTGGCGCAATGGATGGCATCGCATCTGGCTCGTCATCCGGAGCCGGCAACGTATTCTGTCATTCTCATTGCGCCTGTGTGTATGCTTCTCGCCACGGTTGCCTGGTACATCGTGGCCATGCTGAAGGCAGGGCGGGTGCAAACAGCATCCTGACTCTGAACAAAAACCATTAACCACTCACCTCCCGGATGAAAGGGCCGGGATTGCAATGGATAACCAAATCATTCTGATTGTCGGACTGGGCGTACTCGCACTGATTTTCATCCTGGGCCTGCTGGCCAAAATGTATCGCAAGGCTGGTCCTAACGAGGCCTTGATTGTCTACGGATTCCGCGGCCCACGGGTGATCAAGGGCCACGGCACGGTGATCTTTCCCATGGTGGAGAACTGCCGCGAACTGAGCCTGGAGCTGATGAGCTTCGACGTGGCTCCGCAGCAGGACCTCTACACCAAACAGGGCGTCGCGGTGACCGTCGAGGCCGTCGCTCAGATCAAGGTGCGCTCGGATCAGGCCTCGATTCTGACCGCGGCCGAGCAGTTCCTCACCAAACCGCCGCAACAGCGCGAGGGGCTGATTCGCCTGGTGATGGAAGGCCACCTGCGCGGCATCATCGGCCAGTTGACGGTGGAGCAGATCGTCAAGGAGCCGGAGATGGTGGGCGACCGCATGCGCGGCACCTGCGCCGACGATATGAGCAAGATGGGCCTGGAGGTGATCTCGTTCACCATCAAGGAAGTTCGCGACAAGAACGAGTACATCTCAAATATGGGCCGGCCGGATGTGGCGCGCATCAAGCGCGACGCCGACGTGGCCACCGCCGAGGCGGAGCGCGATACCGCGATCCTGCGCGCCAACGCGATGCGCGATTCCTCGGTGAATAAGGCGAAGGCAGACCAGGAGCGGGTGATCGCCGAGACTGCTTCCGCTACCCGCCAGGCCGAGGCGCAGCGCGATCTGGACATCAAGAAGGCGGAGTACGCCGAGCAGAGCCGCCGCCAGCAGGCCACGGCCGACAAGTCCTACGAGCTGCAAACCAACGTGATGCTGCAGCAGGTGACCGCCGAACAGGTGAAGGTGCAGCAGGTGGAACGCGAGGGCCAGATCAAGGTGCAGGAGGCGGAGATTCTGCGCAATGAAAAGCAGCTCATAGCCACCGTGCTCAAGGCCGCCGAGATCGAGCGGCAGCGCATCGAGAACATGGCCGCCGCGGAGAAGAACCGCCTGACTATCGAAGCCGAGGGCCGCGCCGCATCGATTCGCGCGCAGGGCGAGGCCGAGGCCAGCATCATCTTACAAAAGGGAACGGCGGAAGCCAAGGCCATGAGTGTCAAGGCTGAGGCCTACCAGCAGTGGAACCAGGCCGCGGTGGTGGACAAGCTGCTCACCAACATGGCCGATGTGGTGCGGGCGATGGCCGAGCCGCTCAGCAAGGTGGACAAGATCACGATTGTTTCGACGGGAAACGACGACGCCGCCGGGGCGCACAAGATTACCGGCGACATGACGAGGATTGCGGCGCAGGTGCCGGCGCTTTTTGAGGCGTTGAGCGGCATGGACATCAAGCAACTGATGGCCAACGTGAAGGCCATCAAGCCGAAGCCTGAGAAGGATAGCAAGCCGGAGGAGAAATAAATGATGGGTGCCCCATCCTTGCGGCGTTCTTGTTTTAGCCGCGAGGGTGGGATGCCGCGAACTGATTCAGACAGCTTTTTTGATAACCGTTGAAAGCTGAGAAACAAGGAGGTACGTCATGGCACTGCTGGAGAGAGTAAGCACATTGCTACGCGCCAATCTCAACGACCTGATCGAGAAGGCCGAGGATCCGGAGCGGATGTTGAAGCAGATCGTACTGGACATGGAGAACCAGTTGATGCAGGTGAAGACGCAGGTGGCCATCGCCATCGCCGACGAGCACCTGCTGGAGAAGAAGCGCGCCGAGCACACCGAGCAGGCGGCGGAGTGGCGGCGCAAGGCGGAGCTGGCCGTGCAGAAGGGCCACGACGACCTGGCCCGCGCGGCGCTCGAACGGGCGCTGAGCCACGATCAGCTGGTAACCGGCTTCACTACTCAGGCCGAGGATCAGAAGCACGAGGCCGACAACCTGCGCCAGGCGCTGCGCAAACTGGAGCAGAAGCTGGGCGAAACGCGCGCTCATTGCGAGATGCTGGTGGCCGAGCATCGCCGCGCCAAGGTAGTGGGCCGGGCCACCGAGGCTCGCCAGGTCGTCGGCATCGGGCAGGAGCACGCGCTGGGCCGGATGAAGACTCGCGTCCACCTGAAGGCGGCACAGAACGCCGCCGCCAGCGAGGTGATGGTTCCCGAGTCGCTCGAAGACCGCTTTCATGCGCTGGAGAGCGAAGACCGGATCGAGCTGCTGCTCAACGAGATCAAGACCCGGCAGGCGATTCAGTAATACGATACGGTTGCGCAAATCCGGCCGTGAGGGGCGGCCGGGAGAGCATTTGTGACAGTTGCGCGATAAAAGCCTCTATCCGGAGATCATTCCATCGAACGGACAAAAAAAAGCGTAAACCGGATGGAAATAATCGTCTAAGAGGAGGAAAGGATATTCCTTCAAACGCTATAACCCCGAAGGACGGTTCTGTACAGGGTTTATCTTCGGGAGAATTTGATTTTCACAACGGCCACTCACTCGATTTGTCCGAGAGGATGAAACGAATCAGTGGCCGCTGATTCCACGCAAGGTAAACAGATGAAATTTCGTATTTTTTCCCCTCTTGAAGTTTTTTTCATGTTTCTTGCCCTGCTGGCGCTACCCACAAGGGCTATCTCGCAGCATCCGGCTGGCGGGCTGGGCGGAAGCGCCGCAGAGTTGCCCGAGGCGCCGCAACCAGCTGGCGCTCAGCCTCCGTCCCCACAGCCTCCTACCGCGCAAACTCAGGCCGTTCCGCAGCCGGCTGCCGCTCCAGCTCCCGTCTCCAAACAAATTCCTCTTTCTAAGCAGCAGCCCAAGCGAATTCTCGGCCTGATGCCCAATTACCGCGCGGTCAGCGCCGGCGCCATTCCCCCTCCACCCACGCCGCGTCAGGCCTTCAATATCGCCACTTTGAACAGCTTCGACTATTCTTCCTTTGTCTTTGTCGGCGTCACTTCCCTGTTGGCCGAAGGCACGGGCGCGCATCCAACACTGGGCAAAGGACCGGAAGGCTTCGGAAACTATTACTGGCGCGGCTTTGTTGATAAAACCGACGGAAACTATATGGTGATCTTCGCTTTGCCGACCGTATTTCACCAGGACGAGCGTTTTTATGCAAAAGGCGATGGCAACATTCTGGTTCGTGGAATTTACGCATCTTCCCGTGTTCTCATTACGCCCAATTACCAGGGGCACAACAGTTTCAATGCCTCGGAAATTGTTGGACGCGGAATCTCTCAGGGAATTTCGCTTTCCTACTATCCAAAATCGGACCGTACGATCGGAGCACTATCGACAAAATATGCGTATGCCATCGGACGTGATGCCTTGACCAACGCTTTTCGCGAGTTCTGGCCGGACATTGCCACGCATCTCCTGCACCGCCATCCATAATTGGTCGGTCTCTTGGCCCATCTCAATCGCGGCCGCCAACCTTTATCGGAATCCGCAATTGGAAATCCCGCTGCGCGGAGTTGTTTACAATCAGAGAGGCTATGCCTCCGGATTCCGGCACCCGCGACGGACCGGTCGCGCGACCGCGACTCTTGGACAGGTGAATCGATGCGCCGATATTCCCGATTTCTTTTTGCAATGCTTGCCAGCGGCTTTATTCTGCCTGCGGTTGCCTCCGATGCATTTGCGCAAACGCCGATTCCTGTTATGACTCCCGGTAGCGCCAATCTTCTTCCCGATGCGCCGCAGCCGCAGTTCGAGGTTGCGTCAGCCGCGCCTCTTGATCCGCAGCCTCCCGTGGATCAGCGCACATCCAGCTCGCAAACTCCCGCGCAGCCGCCTGCCGCCGAAAAAAGCCAGCACGACAAGGCCGAAGAGCAGATCAAGGAGCAGGAGAAGCAGCGGCTGGTGGGCATTGTACCGATGTTCAACATCTCCTATCGCGCCGACGCTGTCTCGCTGACCGCGGGACAGAAGATGAAGCTCGCCCTGCGCTCCACGACCGACCCAGTGGCCTTTGCCGCCGCATTCGTGGTTGCCGGTTATCACGAGGCCAGGGACGACGATAAGGGATTCGGATGGGGGATCGAGGGCTACGGGAAGCGCTCGGGAGCGGCCTATCTGGACGCTTTCGACGGCAACATGATCGGCAACGGCATCCTGCCCTCCATTCTGCACCAGGACCCGCGCTACTTCCGCCTCGGTCATGGAACCATCACGCATCGGCTCTTATATTCTTTGGCCACCAATGTGATCTGCAAGCACGACAACACCGGCAAGTGGGAGCCCAACTACTCGAATATTCTGGGCAATATCGCTGGAGGCGCAATCTCCAATCTTTACTATCCTTCCAGCAACTCCGGCGTCAGCCAAACCTTTACCAATGGATTTATTGTGACCGCCGAGGGCGGGTTTGGTTCGGTCTTCGACGAGTTCTGGCCCGACGTTTCGCGCAAGCTGCTCCATCGGGATCCCACACACGGCCTTGATGCCCAGGCGCGCGCCGCCGAGAAAGCTCGGAAAGACGCCGAAAAGGAAGCCCGGCAGGAGCAGAAATAGGAACAGCACGCCGGCAAAAATGCGGATGCGCCGCTGGTTAGTCGCCCATGGCTAGGCGCGATACTCTTGAACGAGCAGCACAGTCCTCTCCCGTTGCTGCGAAAGGAAACCGACAATGTACTCAATCCATGCCTGGAATTGCCTGCTTTCTATGGCTCTCATTCCCGTCTTCGCCGCGGCGCCGTTTGCGCTGGCCAAGAGTGCGCCCCAGGACGGCGCCGGAGCCTATGCAACCGGAAAGTACCGCAATCTCTTTGTGGAAGCAGGCCATTCGCCCCAAGAGGTCAAGGCGAAGATCGATGCCGCCTTTCAGCAGCTCTTTCATGGCGACCCGCAGACACAGGCCGTGGCTTATTCCGCGGGCAGCAACGCCAACGGGCCGCTGATGTATCTGAAGGACGTATATAGCCGCGACGTGCGTACCGAGGGGATGTCGTACGGGATGATGATCGCCGTGCAGTTGGACAAGAAGGCAGAGTTCGACGCGCTGTGGAATTGGGCGATGACCTATATGTACATCAGCGACCCGAAGCATCCTTCGTACGGCTACTTTTCCTGGTCGTGTAAAACGGATGGCTCGCCGAACGATGAGTCTCCTGCGCCCGACGGCGAAGAGTACTTTGCGATGGCGCTGCTGTTCGCGGGCAATCGCTGGCCGGGCGGCCACGGCATTTACGACTATCATGCCGAAGCCTTGCAACTGCTCTCCGCGATGCGCCATCGCGCGGTCATCACCGGCGCCACGAAGTTCGGGCCGCGCAGTGTGGGTCCGGAGGTGAACGAGGAGAATGCGATGATTCTCTTCACCCCGGCAATCATGCCGCATCCTTTCACCGACCCCTCCTACCACCTGCCCGCCTTCTACGAGCTATGGGCGCGCTGGGGTCCGGTAGAGGACCGCGCGTTCTGGGCGCGCGCCGCCGAGGTGAGCCGTGCATTTTTTGTGAAGACCACGAATCCCCAGACCGGCCTTGCTCCCAACTACGCCAACTTCGACGGCACGCCGCACGTCACCGGATATCCGCAGTCGGGCGTCTTTGCCTACGATGCGTGGCGCACGGCCAGCAACTGGTCAGTGGATTGGTCGTGGTGGCGCAAGGCGCCCGCGGAGCAGGAGTTGAGCGACCGCATCCAAAAGTTCTTTGCCGCGCAGGGCATCGACAGCTATGGGCCGATCTACAGGCTGGACGGCAAAGAGCTTGGCACGCCTGGACAAAACAAGGACCATCCCGCCGGACTGGTGGGCGCCAATGCGGCTGCAGGGCTCGCGGCCACCGACCAGGCCCGCGCAAAGCAGTTCACCGAAGCTTTGTGGAAGACGCCGATCCCCTCCGGCCAGGGCCGCTATTACGACGGCATGCTTTACCTGATGAACTTCATGCACATGAGCGGCGAGTTCCGCATCTGGGCGCCGAAGCATTGAG
>JBKQLG010000233.1:0-10828 GCA_052147235.1 Occallatibacter sp. | reverse complement strand
GTGCCGGAGAGGAACATATAGCGCCAGCCGATGGTGTTGAGCCAGGCGTCGCCACTGCCCATTTTGGAGATTCCAAAGTTGACGAAGTAGATCACCAACATGCCGAAGATGATGGCGAACTGGTTCCACGCCACCAGATTTCCCCGGACCTTTGGCGGCGCAATCTCCGCGATATACATCGGCGAGAGCATCGAGGCCAATCCCACGCCCATGCCGCCAAGGATACGGTAAATGACAAAAGCCGCCATGTATCCGGGTCCGCCGTGGCCGATGGGGGCAAAGGGAAACTCCGGCGCGGCGGCGCCAAGGGCGGAGATCAGGAAGAGCACGGCGGCAATGACCAACCCGCGCTTGCGGCCGATATGGGTGCTCACCCAGCCGCCCATCAGGCCGCCGATGATGCAGCCGATCAGCGCGCTGGAAACCACAAAGCCGCGCAGCGAATTCGCGGCGTTGGCCTGGGCGGGGTTGGCCAGATCCGCGAAGCGCGGATCGATGAAATAGGCCTTCAGACTGTCCACCGCGCCGTTGATCACGGCCGTGTCATATCCGAAAAGCAATCCCCCAAGCGTAGCGATGAGGGTCAGCATAACGACATACGGATTCAATTTCGACATAGAGCTCCAAAAAAACGTGAACTGAAAGCCGTGCTCTTTCAAACATCACATGAGACGGTTACGCTAACGACGAGGGCGGCCGCGATCGCCCGAGCTGCGTCCACGATCGCCGGAGCTGCGTCCGCGGTCGCTGAAGGAGCGCGGCTTGACGGGCGGTGCGACAGGCAGGTCGGTTTTGCCCGCCGGATAGACGGCGAGAAAGCGATCGGGGCCTTCGCCATTGCTGGCCGTCTCGACACCTTCGATGCCGCGGAAGGTCATGTGCATCAGGCGGCGCTCGCGGCTGTTCGTCGGCGCAAAGGCGTAGGGGATGCCGGAGCGGAGAACCTTTTCCGCTATGGTTTCGGCGGTCAGGCGCAGCTCGGCAGCACGCAGCGCCTTGAAGTTGGCGGCATCAAAGCTGACGAGGTCGCCCTCACGGGGGTCGAGACGGAGAATCTGCGCGGCGATGGTCTCCAAAGCCATCAGCAGTTCGCCGTTGTGCTGAGTGACCAGCAGCACATCAGGGCCGGCCAGCTCGACGCACAGGGCGGGCGGCCTATCTTCATCGCCGGGTGCGGCTTCCGGGGCGCTGATGCGGTACTTGAAGCGCAGGCCTCCGAGCTTGTTGAGAGTCGAGAGGAATCCGGCAATCTTCTGGGCGGCTTGTTGCAGGTCTTGGATGGGCATAACAAACCAGTATCGCAGAGCCGGGCGGGGGATGGGCGGGGAATTGCAAAAAGCTTTCTCGTGCTCTGGTCAGAACCGTGATTCGGGGCACAGACCCGCCGCCACGCCGGGATCAATCATGGGCTGGCAACAATTCCGTTGCGAGAAGGAACGATCTTCATGAACGCTGAAGCCCCGGATACTGGCGGTTTTCTGTGCGCCCCGTGGAACCGCATCCGTATCGCGCCCTGGCTGCTCTCGCTGCTGGTGCTGACAGTCCTGGCCGCCGCCCGCTTCTATTCTGCATTTGGTCCCCCGCAGGCCCGTATCTTGTTTCTGCTTCATATCCTGGTCATGTGGACGTTGCCGTTTCTCTTCCTCACACGGCAGGGGCGGCGCGAGATCGGTCTGCGCAAGCAGGGCAACAGTGCGTTTAATATGCTTCTGAGCGCATTGGCCGGAGCGGTTTGCGGCCTGGCCTTCTTTGCCATCGGCATGGCTCTCTATGGCGACTCTCCCGACAACTGGTGCGTCAGCATTCGCGACAGCTTCCAGCTCAACCAGATGCTCGCCGTCATGTCTCCCGCGGCTGTTTTTGCAGTCATCACCCTGTCGACCATGAGTTTCACCCCCATAGGCGAAGAGTTCCTCTTTCGCGGGCTGATCCAGCAGTCCTTCACGATGCGTTGGAATGCCGTGGTCGCCACTCTGGTCAACGGCTTCGCCTACGGACTAATGCATCTTCTACATGTCCATGGCCTGTGGCACGACGCCGCGGGCTTCCATCTCCGGCTGATCTCAGGCGCGCTCATGGTGATCCTGTTGGCAGGCCTCGGCGCGACTCTCACTCTCTGCCGCCTGTGGACCGGCTCCTTATGGTGCGCCGTGGTGGCCCACGCCGCCTGCAACCTGGCCATGATCTCCGCCATCTTCTTCCGCTACAGCTGAAAAACCGCGCCGTTTCATAACCGAAAGGACTCCTCTTCATGAACGACCAGAAGATTTACCGGATCACCGGCATTAGCGCACTGGCCTGCATCGCCACCTTCTTCATCGAGTTCCCCTTCTACCTCGTCCGCAGCCCCTGGCCCGGCCTGGCGGCTTCGGACAAGCTTGGCGATTTTGCCGCCCGCAACGGAACCAACGTCATGTGCTGCGTCTTCCTCGATCTCATCATTCTTACCCTTTTCATGATCTTTCTCGCCGGCGTCCGTCACCTCATTCGCCAGACCAATCCACAGCACGAATGGCTCGCCAGCCTCTTCTTCGGCGTCGGCCTGGTTTTCGTCGCGCTCACCTTCGTCGCCGATTCGCTCCAGGGCGCAACCGCTGTGGACGGCTTCAATCCTCCCGCCGACGGCGTAATCGTCCGCGCAATGACGGAAAGCACGATTCTGATGTACGGAGCAGTCGCACTATGGCTTCTGGCGTTGCTCATGGCCATACTTAGCTATGTCACTCTGGCCGACAGCGCTCTTCCGAGATGGTCCGCCTGGCTCGGCTACGGCTGCGCGTTCGCCTGCCTGGCCTTTGTTCCGGCGATGTTTGTACGTCACGTCGATATGCTGGGCTTTTACAACCCGGCAGGCCTGGGCGTCGAGGCCTTCGCCAACGGCTTTCCGCTGGCTGCCTGGATGATCGCCATCGGAATCCTGTTGCTGCGCAAACGGGTTGCGGAAACTATACACGGAAGGTGAACAAGACCTAGTCCACTCGCACCCTGGGGGTCAGGTATTCGGGGCCTACGGGGTCGGTGACGGATTCATTCACGATATGGTCGATATCGGCCATGGCGGCGGCGTCGAGCTTCCAGTCCAGCACTCCGCTGATGGCGTCGAGCTGCTGGGGACGGCGCGCGCCCCACAGGGCTACGGAGACGCCGGGGCGGTCGAGGACCCAGCGGACGGACAGCTCCAGTACCGTCTTGCCGTAGCGCTCGCGGGCGAATGTGGAGAGGCGTTCGACGGCGGTGATGTACTGCGAAAAGCGCGGCTCCTGAAATTTGGGATCGACGCGGCGGATGTCGCCTTCATCAAACTTCATTCCGCGCGTAACTCGCCCCGCCAGCAGACTGCGGCAGAGCGTGCTCCAGGTGAGAATGGCGACGTTGTGTTCCCTGCACCACTCTCGAATAGATGGATCTTCCACGCCCTCTTCATCTATTGCGCGGTCGAAGAGGTTGTAGGGCGGCTGATTCGAAGCCAGTGGCGCTACGCGACGGAACTCCTCCATCTGCGCGACGCTGAAGTTACTCACGCCGAGTGCGCACACCTTGCCCTCGCGCTGAAACTCGGCCAGCAGCGCGGCGGTCTCGGCGATGGGCGTGCGCGTATCCGGCCAATGCACCTGGTAGAGGTCGATATAGTCTGTGCCCAGGCGGCGCAGGCTGCCTTCCAGTTCCTGGCGCAGGCGGGCTGGTGTTGAGTTTGAGAAGACGCCGCGCTCACTCCAATCGAGGCCGGCCTTGGTTGCAATGTAGAAAGCGTCGCGCTGGCCGTGGGCGCGCATCGCCCGGCCGATGATCTCCTCCGAGCGGCCGTGGCCGTATATGGGCGCGGTGTCGATGAGGTTGATGCCGCGCTCGATGGTGTCGAGGCAGGTGGCAATCGCCACATCGTCGGGCACTGTGCCCCACTCCGTCCCGCCGATCTCCCAGGTGCCTAGGCCTATGCGGGAAACCTGTACGCCCGCCAGGGTTGTTGTCTCCATGGAAACGATTTTATAGGGAACAGGGAATAGGGAGCAGAAGACCCGCTCTGTTCATGCTTCAATCCATGCGCGGGAGGTTGATCAGGGAGTGAATGATACCTTGAGCTTGTAGGTCTTGGATTTCTGGCAAGGCCAATTCACGGAGGATCTTGATCCCCAGGATGCGCAGGCTCATTCAACTGCTTCTACTGCTTGCGCCGGTCGCGGGCGCTGCGACGGCCAGCGCACAGGGTGGTCCGCCGTTTATCACCGACGACCCCGGCACACCGGGCAACCGGCAATGGGAGATCAATGTGGGCTGGATCGGGAACCACAATCCCGGCCTGGCCTACTATCAGTTGCCGAATATTGATATCAACTACGGCTGGGGTGAACGGATCCAGCTGATGGTCTCGCCCTACCTGGCAGCGGCCACCGATGAGAACAACACCACGCGCGCCGGCTTAGGCGAGACAGTCTTTGGCGCCAAGTGGCGTTACTTCGAGCATCACCGCGCAGGCGAGGCGAAGACCGATGAGAATATGAACTTCTCGCTGGGCACCTATCCGCAGGCCTCCATCAACAACCCCACCAGCGCGGTGAGGCGCGGCATCGTCGAGAACGGGCCGCAGTATTATCTGCCGGTAGAGGCGACGGCCAAATGGGGGCCCATCGACTTCAACGGCGAGGTGGGCCGGTGGATCGGCAACAAGCTGATTCCCAGCCGCTGGGGGCGTGGTTTGATTGCCGGCCACGAGTTCAGCGAGCGGCTGGAGCTGTACGGCGAAATTTACGATCTACAGGACGTCAACCGCATCGGCATAACGCCCAAGCAGCGCGAGTTGACGGTGGACTTCGGCGGCCGGAAGACGCTGGACCACGCCGGGCATCTGCGCCTGCTCTTCCTGGGCGGACGAGCGATTCAGGCAGTGACGCGGCAGAACAGCGAGCCAAGTTGGATTGCCTATGTGGGCGTGCAGATTCTCTTCGGTCCCAAAGAGGCTTCAGAGAAGAACTGATGTGGGCCTTCTCAGTACGGAAGAGGAAGAGTGGTCAGCGCGCAGAATGTTTTCCCGCTCTCTGCGGAAAGATCAAAATGCACGCGATCACCAGAACGACCAGCGCGGCGGAGGCGGAATAACGGCTCAGATTGAGGCCGCCATGCTCCAGGGGCTTATCCAGAAAATCGCCTACCACTGCGCCCAGCGGCCGGGTCAAAATGAAGGCCGCCCAAAACAGAGCGGTCTTCGATATTTTTGTCCAGAAATGGCAGGCCGCCACGAGAAGAAGAAGCGAGCCGAAGATGGCTGCCGCTCCGCTATACCCAAGCCCCACGCTATCGGCGGTCCAGTCGCCAAGCGCGGTGCCGAGTGTCTGCGAAAACATGATCGTGATCCAGTAAAAGGCCTCGACTTTGGGCGTGTTGACGGTGGTGACAGATACTGACCCCTGCGACCAGTACCAAACGCCAAGAGAAGCCATAAGCAGGACAAATAAAGACAAGCTGCCGCCCGTGTAGCCAATACCGAGAGAACGGTCGAAAAAGTCAGCCATCGTGGTTCCAACCGTGGTGGTGGCGATGATTGTTACCCAATATAAGAAAGGATGAAAGCGCTTGGCATAGACCTGAGCCGCTACGGCGAAGAGAAAGATCGTGGCGAAGATCGCGGTGCCGACGAGATAGCCAAGGTTCATCGACATGGTCACCGCATCGCCGCCGGTTTCACCGAGGGTGGTGCAGAGAATCTTGATGAACCAGAAGACCAGCGTGACTTGGGGAACTTTGCTTAGTTGGCCCTCGTTCGAGAAATCGGCTGATGGTGTCACTGATGGCATTTATCTCCTCCGGGAGAATCGAAGCAGGCGGGAAAGATTCATGTTGTAGTTGCCCGTTCCAGTGTATCGAAATTATGGCAGCAGCGCATGGATGGCGGCAACATTCAGGGCTGGATGGAGCGGTTCCGGCCAGTATGATCCGGCACAGAAAAAAAGAGAGGAACTTTTCGGCTCCGTATCCCGTATGTCTTCCGTAACGAAGCGCGCCCGATTCCCGGATGGAATTACCCTCCACGCGGCTCTTCCGCCGCCGTTCTGGCAGGATAACGACTCGTTAGCGCCATGATCGGGGATATGACATGATGGAACGGATTCGAGAAACTTCGCCTAGCCTCAAGGCCCGACTCGCAGGCGCTTTCTATGCGATCATCATCGTTGCGGCCCCATTTGCTGAGGTCTTCGTTCGCGGCAAGCTTGTTGTCTATAGCGACGCTGCGGCGACGGCAGCCAACATCCTGGCGCACGAGACGTTGTACCGTCTGGCCGGCGCCATCGATCTGATTACATTCACGTGCGACGCCGTCGTGGCGCTCCTCTTCTATGAGTTGCTCAGGCCGGTGAGCAAGAGCCTCTCTTTGTTTGCGGCGTTTTTCAGGCTTTTGTACGCCGCCATTGCCGTCGTCAATACCCTGAACCACTTCGCGCCACTAATCCTGCTGGGAGACACGCACTTATCGGCCGCCTTCAAGACAGATCAATTGCAAACCCTGGCGCTGGCGTCTCTCAGGATGCACGGAATTGGCTACAACATCGGCCTGGTGTTTTTTGGAATCCATTGCGTGCTGCTTGGATACCTCATTTCCAGGTCGGCCTTCCTTCCTCGGATTCTTGGCTGGCTAACCGCGGTCGCGGGTTTGTGCTACCTGGCCAATAGCTTCGCGAACCTCCTGTTACCTTCGCTGCAACACTATCTGTACCCCTATATTCTCTTGCCTAGCGGCGTTGCGGAACTCACGCTTTGCCTGTGGCTCCTGATAAGGGGCGTGAATCTTCAACGATGGAAGGAACAGGCCGGCGCAGTGCAGGAACGGCGAGCCTGACGCCAAATGCATTTCAAAACGAAAGAAAATGAAATGACAATCTCTGAAAGCGAAAAAACTCAGATCAGGTATGCAAGGCTTGCGGGCTTCATGTATCTGTTCACTTATGTTGCGCCCATCACAGGTACGATGATTACCGGCCGCTTTGAAGTCCCCGGAGATTTCGCTCAGACCGCCCATAGGATTATGGGAGCCGAGCTGCTCTATCGTTTCGGACTGTGCTGCCAGCTCATCACCAGTATCTGCTGCATCATTCTGGCGATGGGTCTTTATATGACCGTCAAGCCTGTCAACAACAGCCTGGCATTGTTCGCTTTGCTCTTCAGGCTGGCGGAATCTACTTTAGGCTGCGCCTCTGGAATTCTCAGCTTTACTGTTTTGAACCTCTATCTTGGCGCCCATTCGGCGAATGCCTTTAATGCAACGCAATTAACAGTTTTTATGGATTTATTTACCGGCGCGCGTTCAATTGAATTCAATGTCGCCATGGTCTTGTTAGGCATCGGGTCCATCCTATTCTTCTACCTGTTCCTCAAATCGAGCTATATTCCAAAAGTTCTTTCGGCCTGGAGTGTATTTGCTTCCGCCCTGTTCACGCTCGTCAGCCTTGCATTCCTGTTATTTCCGCAGTATTCCAGGATACTGCAACTTGGCTGGCTGCCGATGGCCGTCGCCGAAATCTCGGTTGGCCTGTGGTTGTTAGTGAAGGGAGTCAATCTTCGGACGCAGGTCACCGGCATCAAGCATTCCATTGCGGCGCAATCCGCGTAATGAGTAAATCAATTCCGGAGGACTTTGATATGATCGATTTCCGCATCGACAATGTGTCACCGCTCGCCAGAGCGCGGATTGCCGGCGGCTTGTATTTGCTCAACATAATCCTGGGTGTAGCTTCCGTATTCTTCCTTCACGGCAAGCTGGCTTCGACGGCCTACTATCTCGCATCCACGTGCAATTTCGCCGTGACGCTGCTCCTCTATGGCATCTTCAAGCCGGTCAGCAGGCGACTCACGCTGCTCGCGGCGTTCTTCGGCCTGCTGGTCTTTGTCCTTGGGACTCCTCAATGGCATCCTCACGGCGTGGATGTCGCCATGATATTCTTCGCATCCTATTGCCTGATGATCGGCTATCTTATCTTCAGATCCGCGTTCCTGCCACGAATTCTGGGCGCGCTGATGGCGCTTGCCGGCCTGGCTTGGCTGACCTTTCTCATCCCCCCACTGACGCATTCACTGTCCCCTTATAATATGGCCATCGGCGCCATCGGCCAGGTCGCGCTGACCCTGTGGCTGCTTGTCTTCGGCGTGAACGCACAACGATGGAAGGAACAGGCGGACGCGGCATTCAAACAGTGACGCGGCAAAACAGCGAGCCAAATTGATTCGCTGATGTAGGCGTACGAATACTGCTGGGGCCATGAGAGGCTGTGGATGGTGGCGCGAGAGCTGCAAGCAAAGACCGATAGAGCGCTCGTTATGCGCAGCGGGCTGTTCGCGTCCACTGATTTGGCAGCGCTCCCAGGTCAGAGAATCCGGACCTAGGGCACGCAGAACCATGCGTAATCGGTGAAATGGCTTTAGCGTTTGTTTCCGACTGCATGGCCGCGCCCATTACGAACTTCATTTCCTTTGAAGTGCGAGACCTTGTCGAGACGCTTGGAAGGCTCAGCCTTCTCGCCGCGTTGCGGAGCTGCGCCTCTATAGCCGTGTTCGGGATGATAACGGTTATTCACGTGGCCGCGGAAGTTGTCAGAGCCATGAAACCAGGGGCCGCTACCGACGAAGATACCGTCCGAAAACCATTCTGGACCGTAGTATCCGTAGGGAGCGCAGTTATACGGAGCGGCGTCATAGTAGCCGTAGGGGCAATCGGGCGCAGCGCCAATCTCCACGGCAATTTGAGCCGTTGCTTTGGGAGCGGTTGCCATCAGGAAGCATCCAGCAACAGCCGAGAGCAGAACAAGCTTGAATCCAGTCATAAATCCTCCTCAGGATTACGGGGCCTTCTGCGAGCACCCCCCACACAATTCACCTTAGCGGCTGAGATTCTCCTCGTCTGAGCAAAAGGAACCGGAGGCGATTCGGAGATCAGTTTGGGAGCGGAGTCGCTTACGGAAGACAGCGCACTCGCCGCCGCCACTCGCGGCATGTGGGCCTGGTGTTGTATGTTCAATCCGTATGGAACATACGCAGAGCAATACCCCCCGCCCCGCGCCCGAGGCCGAAGAGGTCTACCGGCGCTGGATTCAGTTTCTCGATGAAGAGTTCACCCGCCACCAAGCCCCGGAACTCCGCTCGGAGATTGTGCGCGACCAACTGACCCAGCTTTACCTGGGTCGGCCGCACGGCGGCAAGCTGAACCTGACACTGACCAGCGAGCTGCCTGGCAACGTGGTCAGCCTCTCGCTAGATCCGGATAATGTGACGCTGGAAGCTGAGCACTTTGTCGACGCCGACCCGGAGCTGTTCGCCCAGCGCAAACCGCTGCTGTGGTTCTGGCAGATGTTCGACCGCTCGCCGATTGGGACCAACCACTGGCTGGGGCTGCGCTTCCGCGCGATGCTGGGGCGGCACCTCTTCGCGCGCATCGGCGCGGGGGTGAAGATCTTCCACGGCGTGGAGCTGACCTTCGGCTACAACCTGGCTATCGAGGAGGGCGCCACCATTCGCCACCACGCGCTGCTGAACGACCGCGGCGGCATCACCATCGGCAAGGGTGCGGTGATCGGCTCTTTCGCACGTATCTACTCGCACAGCCACGCGGTGCATGACTTCGGCGAGGTGACACTGGCCGAGACCGTGATCGGCCCGGCGGCGCGCATCGCCAGCCACGCAATCGTGCTGGCCGGCCAGCATGTGGCCGCCGGAGAGCTGGTGGGCAGTTTTCCGGCCGACCGGGGCTGAGGTGGTTCGTGGATTCCCACCCTTGCGCCAGAAAAAAGTCGCAAGGATGGGGCACCCAACATTGAGTGTGTGCAGTTTTAGAGCGCGGCCGCGCCTTGCTCGGCTGACGCAGGACGATCCATATAGTGTAGCTTGCGCGCGCGGGTCGAGTAGGCTTCCGCATCCGTCGCTCTGGAGAGCAGCACTCTGTCTGAGGCAAATGCTCCATCGAGAAGCAGGCTTTCCATCAGTGAACCATCCCAACGGCGCAATACGCTGTCCACAATGAGCTTGAGATCAGACAGAAATGTGGCGCGTTCCATGTACTCCGCGTCGAGCCGTCGTTTGGCAGGCAGGACGACCGTGTGGAAGTAGGATTCCAGATGATGCCTGGGCACGCGGTCGAGGACCTCCTCCTCGAAGGCGAAGGCGATGGTGGCCGCGCCGGTGATTCCCGGGCGGCAGGGGAGATCGGAGATCATATGCTCCGGCAGCTTGGGACGTGGGCCTACCAGGCTCATATGCCCGGCCAGCACATTGAACAACTGGGGCAGCTCGTCAAGCTTCCAGCGGCGCAGAAAAAGGCCGATCAAAGTGAAGCTCTGATTGCCGGCGGTGGTGACCGGATTATGTATTTTGTCCTTGGCAATGAGCATAGTTCTGAATTTGAGAATGGTGAAGGCGCGGCCCTGATGCCCCATCCGCTTCTGCAGGAAGAGGGCAGGGCCGGAGGAGGTGAGCCGCACCGCCATCGCGATGGCAAGCAAGACCGGGAGCAGCAAAGACAGCGTGGGCAAGACACAGGCACAGTCGAAGAAGCGCTTCAAGTCGGACCGCGACCAGGGACTCAGCCGCCTGAGGACCAGATAGGGCGCCACCAGCGCAAAGTTGCGAGCCGCGGACCTCCCAACGGTCAACGCCATCGTGCTGTGCGCCAGCCGCTGCGCAGGGCGATTCATGGCCTGTCCTTCCAATGTCTGATGGGCTAGCGTATTTGTGTTCAAATGAACTTCTCCGAAACTGTGGTGAAAGACATCCTTAGTGTTTGGGATTGTGGAAAACAAATGCGTCCTGTCTGTTGCGCAACTTTTGTTGCGTCTGTCTGGCCTGTTTGGCA
>JBKQLG010000232.1:0-6808 GCA_052147235.1 Occallatibacter sp. | reverse complement strand
CCACCATCATGACCGATCCCGATCTCGCCGACCGCACTTACATCGAGCCGCTAACTCGCGAGTACGTCGAGGAGATTATCCGCCTCGAAGCGGAGATGCTGGGCGCAGGCTCGGGCAAGTTCGCCTTGCTCCCAACAGTCGGCGGACAAACGGCGCTCAACCTAGCTGTTGATCTTGCCGACGCAGGCATTCTCGACCGCTATAACGTCGAGCTGATCGGCGCCAAGCTCGAAGCGATCAAGAAGGCCGAGGACCGCTTGCTCTTCAAGGACGCGATGTTGCGCTGCGGCCTTGAAGTTTTGAAGTCGGCGCTGGTGAATAATCTGCGCGATGGGCTGGACTTTGCCGGCAAGCTCGGCTTTCCCGTGCTCATTCGTCCCAGCTTCACGCTGGGCGGCACCGGCGGCGGCATTGCTTATAACCGCGAAGAGCTGATGGAGATTCTGGCGCGCGGGTTGGACCTTTCGCCGGTGCATGAGTGCCTGATCGAAGAGAGCGTGCTCGGCTGGAAAGAGTTCGAGCTGGAAGTCATGCGCGACTTAGCCGATAACGTCATCATTATTTGTTCGATAGAAAACTTCGATCCGATGGGCGTACATACCGGCGACTCGATTACGGTGGCGCCGGCACAGACGCTCACCGACCGCGAATACCAGAAGATGCGCGATGCGGCGATTGCGGTGATGCGCGAGATTGGAGTCGAGACCGGTGGCTCCAACGTGCAGTTTGCCATCAACCCGGTTGATGGGCGAATGACAGTGATCGAAATGAATCCGCGCGTCTCGCGCTCTTCGGCGCTGGCCTCGAAGGCCACCGGATTTCCTATCGCCAAGATAGCCGCGAAGTTAGCCGTGGGTTACACGCTCGACGAGATTCCCAACGACATTACGCGCAAGACACCGGCCTGCTTTGAACCAACGATTGATTATGTCGTCGTGAAAATTCCCAAGTGGCAGTTTGAAAAGTTTCCTGGCGCGGACGAAACGCTTGGGCCCCAGATGAAGTCCGTGGGCGAGGTGATGGCCATTGGCCGCACCTTCAAGGAAGCGCTGATGAAGGCCTGGCGCTCGCTGGAAACCGGCAAGAAGACCGGCGCGGAGGTTCTTGATCCGCGGCGGCTGACGCAGATGCTGGTCACTCCGCGGCCGGAGCGGCTGGGTTACATCCGCTTTGCCTTCGAGCGCGGCATGAGCGTGCGCGAGGTGACGCGGCTTACCACCATCGATCCCTGGTTCCTGCATCAGATTCGCGAGATCACTCTTGCCCAAAGCGCGCTAGCGCAAACTACGCCGGAGACTATCACGACGGAAGAAGTTCGCCAGCTCAAGCGTCTCGGCTTGAGCGACGAGCGCATTGCTACTGAGTGGAAGCTGGATGGTCATGCCGGTACGCAACAGGTGAGGGAACTGCGCGAAGGGAAGGGAATCAAGCCGGTCTTCAAACTCGTCGATACCTGCGCCGCCGAATTTGAGTCGATGACTCCCTACTTATATTCGACTTATGACGAAGAGGACGAAGCGCCGCCGACGCAAACTCCCAAAGTTATCATTCTAGGATCGGGGCCGAATCGCATTGGGCAGGGGATCGAGTTTGATTACTGCTGCTGCCACGCAGCCTTTGCGCTGCGTGAAGATGGCTACGAAACCATCATGGTCAACTGCAATCCGGAGACCGTTTCGACTGATTACGACACCAGCGACCGGCTATACTTTGAGCCGCTGGTGTTGGAAGATGTGCTGGCGATTTATAACCATGAATCGCAATCGGGCGCAGAGGTCGGAATGATTGTGCAATTCGGCGGGCAGACTCCGCTTAATCTGGCAAAGCGTCTGCTCGCGGCCGGCGTGCCTATTATCGGCACCTCGCCCGAGTCCATCGACTTAGCCGAAGACCGCAAACGCTTCGGCAAGCTGCTCGACGAGTTACAGATTCCGCAGCCCGCGGGCGGCACGGCCACCAGCGTTGAAGAGGCTCTAGCAGTTGGCCAACGTATCGGTTATCCAGTGCTGGTGCGTCCGAGTTATGTTCTGGGCGGCCGCGCGATGGTGATTGCTTATGACGCCGAGGCGGTAACGCGCTACATGCGCGAAGCGGTCGAGTACTCTCAGGAGCGGCCAGTGCTTGTCGATCATTTCCTGGAGAGCGCGGTCGAGGTGGACGTGGATGCGCTATGCGACTCCAGGGATGTTATTATCGCCGGCATTATGCAGCATATTGAAGAGGCAGGCATCCACTCCGGCGACTCATCGTGCGTGCTGCCCGCCGTGAGCATCCGCGAAAGCACGCTGGAAACGCTGCGCACTTATACGCGCAAGCTGGCTCTGGCGCTCAAGGTTGTCGGCCTGGTTAACCTGCAGTTTGCCATTCAGCGCGACGCCCAGGGACAGGACCATGTATACGTAATCGAAGTGAATCCACGCGCCTCGCGCACCGTGCCTTATGTCTCCAAGGCGACGGGAATTCCGCTGGCCAAGATCGCCGCGCGGCTGATGACCGGCCGCAAGCTGAGCGAGTTATTACCCGTCCAGTTAGCCACGGGCAAGGACTTGGAAACCGGGACGCATTCCTATGTAAAGTCGCCGGTTTTTCCCTGGAGTAAATTCGCCGGCGTCGATACGGTTCTAAGTCCGGAGATGAAGTCTACCGGCGAGGTGATGGGCGTGGCTGCTACCTTTGGCGAGGCCTTTGCCAAGGCGCAGCTTTCCGCCGGCCAGGTACTGCCCACCGGCGGCACGGTATTTTTCAGCGTCAACGATCCCGATAAACCGGCAGCCGCTGACTTAGCTCGCCGCTATATGGAGTTAGGCTTCAAGATCGTCGCTACTGAGGGAACGGCGAATGTGCTGGAAAACTCCGGCCTAGCTGTGGTGCGGGTCTTCAAAGTCAAGGAAGGCCGGCCTAACATTGTGGACCTGATCAAGGGCGATCGCATTCAAATGATTGTTAACACGCCGCGCGGCCAGGACACCTTCTTCGACGAGAAGGCCATTCGCCGCGCAGCGGTGCTGGCGCGCATCCCCACCATCACCACCATCGCCGCCGCGCAGGCCGCTATCGAGGGCATCAGCGCGATGCAGCGCCACAAGACAACGGTTTATGCGCTGCAACATCTGCACGCTGCGACTTGCGGCTGAGCACCTGCGATGCGGCAGACGCGCTTTGCGCATAGGTTTCACGATTATTCCTCAAAAACGCTTTCTGATAGGATCCGGTTGATGAGAGAAGAGGAACGGCAAGCGATACTCGCGTCTTTGGAGCAAGGCTCAACGGCTCTGCACAACGCCTTGCAGGGAGTAACAGAGGAGTTAGCCGTGCGCGTCCCAGGCCCCGGAAGGTGGACCATTCTGCAATGCGCCGAGCACGTAGCTATAGCAGAAGACCATCTTTTTTCAATGATTACCGCGTCGAAGCAGTCAGAGACACCACAGATCAACGAGCAGAGGGAAACTCTCATCCTGACATTCGGTGCGGATAGAAGCACCCGGAGAGAGTCTCCCGAAGGTGCAAAGCCGACGGGGCGGTTTTCCACGCTTTCAGTAGCGATTCAGTACTTTCTTAGCGGCAGGGAGCGGACAATTCAGTTCGTTAATACACACAAGGAAGACCTGCGCTCCAGAATTACCTCGCATCCACTGATGGGAACGCTAAACTGCCACGAAATTCTATTGCTGATGGCGGTGCATCCCGCGCGGCACGCGAAGCAGATGGAAGAAATCAAAGCAGCAACGGCAAGTTGAGCCTTTGGCTCCGGGTTCTACAATCAAACCATGCTGATTGAAGGCATTTTTGCCGCGGTTCCCACGCCGTTTTACTCCGACGAGCGCGTTTATTATCGCAAGCTCGAAGCCAACATCGCCCGCTACTCGCGCACGCTGCTCTCCGGAGTGCTGCTGCTGGGCTCAACGGGCGAGGCTGTGATGCTCGACGACAGCGAGAGCCGCGAGGTGCTGCGCGTGGCCGCTGCTGCCGCCGCGCCGGAGAAGGTGCTGATCGCCGGCGTGGCGCGCGAGAGCGTGAAGGCCACAATCGCATTGGCCGAGACGGCAGCTGAGTTCCGCTACGACGCCGTGCTGGTGCGCACCCCGACTTACTACGCCAGCCAGATGAGCGCGGCGGCTGTGCTCCACTACTACCGCAGCGTGGCCGACCGCTCGCCGCTGCCGGTTCTGATCTACAACATTCCCCAGTGCGCGCCCTATAACATCCCCGTCGAGCTGGTGGCCGAACTGGCGCAGCATCCGAACATCATCGGCATCAAGGATTCCAGCGGCAAGGTGGAGCGGATTGGCGCGCTGGTCGAGGGAGTGAAAAACGCGCCCCGGCGGACGGCGACCGTGACGCCGATCTTTGAAGCGGTTACCGGACGAATGCTGACGCCGAAGGCCGGGAGTGGCGATGCGCTGGTTTCGATTGGCGGTGAAACCGCAACTCCGCCAGCTGCGCCGATCAAGACGCGGACCAAGGAAGTTGGCTTTCCCGTCCTCTGCGGCTCGACGGCCACGCTGCTTGGCTCGTTGGAGGCAGGCGCTGGCGGGGGCATCCTCGGCTTTGCCGCCTGCGCGCCGCAGGCCTGCCAGGAGGTTTATCTTGCCTGGAAGGATCGCGATTTCAAGCTGGCCGCGGAGAAGCAGGAGCGCATCGCCGCCGCCAGCCAGCGCATCGTCGGCCAGTTGGGCATGAGCGGCCTCAAGTACGCCTGCGACTTCAACGGCTACTACGGAGGCCACACCCGCGCGCCGCTGCTACCCGTCACCGGGGCTGAGAAGACAGAGATTGAGGCGCTGCTGGCAGGGATTCGCAACTAGGGGTCTGCACATAAATAACGTGAACAAATGAGAAGAATCGGGATAGGGGGGAGCAGTCACCTGCTCTCACTATCCCGATTTCGGCAGTGCGGACTCACTTCGCCAACGGCACGCGCAGATCGCCTCCGGTCATCTCTTTGGGCAGGCCCAGGTTAAGAATATTCAGCAGGGTGGGCGAGATGTCGCGCAGCGAGCCGTCGGGGCGCAAGCGGTAGTGCTTCGCCTCTTCGGCCACATAGATCAGCGGCACCGGGTTGGTGGTGTGCGCGGTGTGCGGGTTGCCGGTCACCAGGTCCACCATCTGCTCGGCATTGCCGTGGTCGGCGGTGATCAGCCAACTGCCGTTGCGCTCGCGGATGGCCTTGTAGATGCGGCCCAGTTGCGCGTCGATGGCCTCGATGGCGCGGATGGTCGGCTCCAGCTTGCCGGAGTGGCCCACCATGTCGGCATTGGCGAAGTTGGCGACGATCAGATCAAAGGCGCCGTCGTTGATGGCTTTCACAATCGCGTCGCCAATGGCCTCGGCCTTCATCTCAGGTGCCAGGTCGTAGGTGGCCACCTTCAACGAGGGTATCAGCACACGCTCCTCGCCGGGGAAGGGCGTCTCGACGCCGCCGTTGAAGAAGTAGGTCACGTGGGCGAACTTCTCCGTCTCGGCCACGCGCAGGTTGCGCAGATGGTGCGCGGCCAGCACGTTGGCCAGAATGTTATCCAGCGACTCCGGCGGCATGATGTACGGCAGCTCGTAGAGCTTGTCGTACTGCGTCATGCAGAGGTAGTAAAGATTCTTCGGAATTTCGGAGCGGGGAATGGTGGCGTCGAGAGCCTCCCAGCCATCCAGATCGCGGCCGCCCTGCTTGTTGAGGCCGCTCTCGCGGGTCAGCACGCGCGTGATCTCGCGAGCGCGGTCGGCGCGGAAGTTGAAGTTGATGCAGACATCCTCGTCGCGTATCTGCGTGACCGGCTTGCCCGCGGCATCCACCACCACAAAGGGAATCAGGAACTCGTCGGTGACGCCGTTGTTGTAATTCTCCTTGATGCGCGCGACGGCATTGGGATACACGCCGCCCTCGGCCTTGCCGTTCACCATCGCATCGAAGGCCTTGCGCTCGCGCTCCCAGCGCTTGTCGCGGTCCATGGCGTAGTAGCGTCCGTTGATGGTGGCTACTTTACCCACGCCGTACTCGCGCATCTTCTGTTCGAGTTGCGCGATGTAGCCGGCGCCGGAGTCGGGCGGGGTGTCGCGGCCGTCCATGAAGGCGTGGACGAAGACGCGCTCCAGGCCGTATTCGCGCGCGGTGCGCAGCAGGGCGTAGAGGTGCTCCTGGTGGGAGTGAACGCCGCCGTCGGAGAGCAGGCCGAAGAGATGGAGCTGCCGTCCGCCCACTTGCGCACGCTTCATGGCCAGGGCCACGGGCGGATTCCGGGAGAACTCGCCCGAGGCGATCTGCGCGTCGATGCGCGTGATGTCCATCTGCACGATGCGCCCCGCGCCGAGGTTCAGGTGGCCGACCTCGCTGTTGCCCATCTGCCCGTCGGGCAGGCCCACAAAGTGGTCCGAGGCCTGGATCAGCGTGTTGGGGTACTCGCGCAGCAGCTTGTCGTAGTTGGGCTTTTTGGCCAGCGCAATGGCGTTGTTGGCGGTTTCGGCGCGATAGCCCCATCCATCGAGGATGGTCAGAACAAGGGGACGCTTGAATGGCATGAGAGGGTAATTATCCTTAGTGGTGCTGTGATGGGTGAGAGGCAGATTTGCGAAGATAAGCCTGCTGCGCAGCCTGCAGTTCCGAATTATGCGCCGCAATCTCTTTGTGAACGACGCTGTTGACGAGGTTGTCGTAGGAGGCAGCCAGCTCATCGCTTGCGGGCTTCCAGATGCTCATGATTGACTGCCTGGATTGAATGACCCTTTGCCGGTCCGCAGGAGGCAGTTGACTGAGCCTCTTCGTTCCCAAATCCAAATCGCTTTGAGTGACCTGTTCCATTGTCTTCTCTTCCGCTTC
>JBKQLG010000231.1:0-29618 GCA_052147235.1 Occallatibacter sp. | reverse complement strand
CTGCACTGCGATGCATCGCGTCCGCGTGCGATTCGACGATCGCATGAGCGGATTGATAGGCCTCGTCGATCAGCCGCCGCACCTCAAGGTCGATCTGCCGTGCCGTCTCCTCGCTGAAGTCGCGATGCTGCGCGATCTCGCGGCCCAGGAAGATCTGCTCCTCCTTCTTGCCGAAGGTGAGCGGACCCAGGCGGCTCATGCCGTACTCGCAAACCATGCGCCGGGCCAGATCGGTGGCAACCTCAATATCGCTACCCGCGCCGGTGGACATCTGGTTGAGGAAGATCTCCTCAGCCACGCGTCCGCCGTATGACATGGCCAGTTTGGCCTCCAGGTACTCCCGCGTGTAATTGTGCCGGTCGCCGGGAAGAAAGACGGTGACGCCCAGCGCCATGCCGCGAGGAATGATGGTGACCTTGTGAATGGGATCGGAGTGCTCGCGCTTGAAGGAGACCAGCGCGTGGCCAGCCTCGTGATAGGCTGTCACCCGCTTCTCTTCCTCGGTGAGCAGCATGGACTTGCGCTCGGCGCCCATCAGCACCTTGTCCTTGGCCAGCTCAAAGTCGTACATCACGACCTGCTTGCGATTCATGCGCGCGGCGCTCAGCGCGGCCTCGTTGACCATGTTGGCCAGGTCGGCGCCGCTGAAGCCGGGAGTTCCGCGAGCCAGCACATTCAGGTTGGTGTCGTCGGAGACGGGAACCTTCTTCACGTGCACGCGCAGAATCTCCTCGCGGCCACGCACGTCAGGCAGGCCCACCACCACGCGGCGGTCGAAGCGTCCGGGGCGCAGCAACGCCGGATCAAGCACGTCGGGGCGGTTGGTGGCGGCCACCAAGATCACGCCGTCGTTGGATTCGAAGCCGTCCATCTCAACGAGTAGCTGATTCAGCGTCTGCTCGCGCTCGTCGTGTCCGCCGCCCAAGCCGGCGCCGCGATGGCGTCCAACGGCGTCAATCTCGTCAATGAAAATGATGCAAGGCGCGTTCTTCTTGCCCTGTTCGAAGAGGTCGCGGACGCGGCTTGCGCCCACGCCGACGAACATCTCAACGAAGTCCGAACCTGAAATCGAAAAGAACGGAACATTGGCCTCGCCGGCCACGGCGCGTGCCAGTAGCGTCTTGCCGGTTCCCGGAGGGCCCACCAGCAGCACGCCCTTGGGAATGCGGCCGCCGAGCTTCTGGAATTTAGCCGGCTCGCGCAGGTACTCGATGATCTCCTTCAGCTCTTCCTTGGCCTCATCTACGCCGGCCACGTCCTTGAAGGTGATCTTCTTTTGCTGCATGGAGAGCAGGCGCGCGCGGCTTTTGCCGAACGAAAGCGCCTTGTTGCCGCCCGACTGCATCTGGCGCATGAAAAAGAAAAAGATGAATCCGAAGAGAAGGATCGGTCCCACATTGAAGAGCACCTGCAACGGCAGGTTGCTTTGCTCAGCCTTCTTGGAGAAGTGGGCGTCGGAGGCCAGAAACGCAGCCTCCAGGCCTTCATAGTGCTCGCCGACGTGGGTGTGAAACTGCTCTTTCGGGTTGGCCTTCATGTGGCCGTGCAACTCCGTGCCCTGGACCTCCGCATCGAGCACCTGTCCCTGCTTCACCTTGTTGTACAGGTCGGAGTAGGAGATTTCCGCATCCTTGCCCCCCATGTTTCCGCTCTTCGACATCACGCCCCAAAGCAGCATGCAGCAGATGCCGATAAAGACCCAAAACATGATTGCTCTGACGGTCGAATTCACCAGGATTCCTCTCTTCCAGCGTTGGAGAAGCCGCCACGCGGGTCTCCAGCACCGCTAACCTCACTCTTTAGACGCCGGTACGTTCCTGAAAGTCACATAAAATACACAATGTCTACGTCGACAGAGACAACAAAGTTCCCACCCGCAAGAGCAGTAGCTCTGATTGTACTCTCAAGCCAGGAAAACCAATAGCAATCCGCAGGCCGATTTCGGCGGCAATCAGAGTCATTATTCGCGTCAATTTCCAATCCGGGAAGGCTCGACTCCATCATCCTCCAGGCTGACAGCCACGACGCGGATTCCCGGAGCCGGCTCCAATTCAACTCCCCGCATCCAGACGATGCGGCCCTCGAGTTCGAGAACTGGCCAGAGGGCGCGTCTGGTGCCCGTAACCTTCAACCGCTCAAGAACTTCCTTTACCTTACGCGGGCCGGAGGAGTAGCGCAGTTGAACGCGATCTCCGGGTTTCCAGTTACGCAGCTTGGCGGTCTGGCCCTCAGTTGCCCTGGCTGGCTCGGAGACATCTATCCGCAGCCGCAGACCGAAGGCGGTTACCTCGCCGGGAATCGCCACACTATACTCAGCAGCCGCATCCGCGCCCTGCGCCGCAACCGGCAGAATCGCCAGCCGCAACTCTCTTGGCGTTCGCTCGGCGCGTAATCCCTGGACCAGCTCCAGTCTTTGTCCAGCTCGTCCGCAGAGCGCCAGCGTACGCAGCGCCTCGGTTGCGGGAAAATCTAGGTCCACGCCCAACTCTTCCGCGGCGAATCGCAAGAGCCGCCGCTGGAGGGCCGGAGCTAGCGCGGCCTGACGAGTAATATCGAGCGCCAGGTCCTCGCCGGCCTCGCGGCCTCCGCCTCGCACCGGACGGCCATGCAGCAGCAACTGCGGAGCTACCTTGGCCACTTCGCCAGTCCACCAAGCCTCCTCGTCGCGGGCCAACTGAGCCATCTGGGCCAGGTGCTCGCGCAGACGCGGGTTCCAGCCCTCCAGCAGCGGCAGCAACTCGTGGCGGATGCGGTTGCGGGTGAAGGTGAGGTGACGGTTGGAGGAGTCTTCGCGCCAGCCCTGTCCGATGGCTCCGAGATAAGCCTCGACCTCAGCCCGCGTGGTGGAGAGCAAAGGGCGAAGAATCCTGCCTTCGGGAAACTCGACGACCGGATGAATGCCGCTCAAGCCCTCGGTCCATGCGCCGCGCAGGAACTTGGCCAACACGGTTTCGGCCTGGTCGTCGCAGGTGTGTGCTGTAGCCACAGCCTCCACCTCGCCCGAGGCCATCAGTTGCCGGAACCAGCGGTAACGCAGATGGCGCGCGGCCTCCTCGACGGTCTGGCCTTTGGCCTTTGCCTCGGCCTCGCAATCTACCCGCGACTCGTGAAAGGGCAGGCCCAACTCCTCCGCGAGCGCGCGGGCAAAGGCCAAGTCGCCGTCGGCCTCCTCGCCGCGCAGGCCGTGGTGCAGGTGGGCGGCGTGCAACACCAGACCCAGTTGCTTGCTCCGCTCCGCCAGCGCGCGCGTCAGGGCAACCGAATCCGCGCCGCCGGAGAGGCCAACGGCCAGGCGCAGGCCCGGCTTGAGCAGCGTGGTGTCGATGGTGAGCGTCACGGGTGGTTTGGGGCGCATTACAAAATCATAATGCGCCAGTGCGGCTACTCGCCCAGCATGATGCGCTGAATTCGCATGGCGCGGCCGGTCGCGGGATCGCAAGCCACCAGCGCGGCGCACATCTTGGGGTTGCCCTTGGCGGCCTCGAACTTGCCCGGCATTCCGGTAAGAAACTTGCGCAGCACCAGCTCTTTTTCGACACCGATCACGCTGTCGTAAGGGCCGCTCATGCCCACATCGGTCTGGTAGGCTGTCCCGCCCGGCAGCACGCGCTCGTCGGCAGTCGGCACATGTGTATGCGTGCCCAGCACCGCGGTCACGCGCCCATCCAGATGCCAGCCCATCGCCACCTTTTCGCTGGTAGCCTCGGCGTGAAAGTCCACCACAATGACCTTAGCTGTGATCTTCTCCAGCAGCGCGTCGGCGGAGTGAAAAGGATCGTTGGTAGTGTTCATGAAGACGCAGCCCTGCAACTGCATCACTGCGTAGGCGATGCCGCTTGCCGTCACGCCCTCATAGACGCCCCTGCCGGGAACGCCTGGTTGCAGATTCGCCGGGCGCAAAATTCTACGCCCGCGCTCGTGGCTCTCGGCGGGCGCGGCGTTCATGGTGTCGATCAGCTCGCGCTTGTCCCAGACGTGGTTGCCGGTCGTCAGAACATCCGCGTCCAGATCGAAGAGATCTTCGGCAAGCTGCGGCGTCAGCCCGAAGCCCCCGGCGGCGTTCTCGGCATTGATGATGGTCAGCTCGACGTTGTGCGCCGCGCGCAGATGGCCGATGTGCTCGCGTACGATCCGACGTCCCGCGCTGCCGAAGATGTCGCCGATAAAGAGAATGTTCAAGTACAACTCCTAAAAGCAGCTTACAGCTATCAGCTATCAGCTTTCAGTAAAAGCATTGGATTACCAATTACACAATAATCCAAAGCTGATAACTCTTACTGATTCATGTCGGCTGACGGCTGAGAGCTGAAAGCTGACGGCTGATTTCTCATCAGCGGAAACAGAATCACATCGCGAATCGACTTGGAGCCGGTCAGCAGCATTACCAGCCGGTCGATGCCGATGCCCTCACCGGCGGTTGGTGGCAGCCCGTAGGCCAGCGCGCGCACGTAATCCTCGTCAATCTGGTGGGCCTCGTCGTCGCCGTGGGCGCGATCTTCAAGCTGCTGGGCAAAACGCTTATGCTGCTCCACCGGATCGTTCAACTCGCTGAAGGCGTTGCCCAACTCGAAGCCGCCAACATAGATTTCAAAACGCTCAACCCAATCCGGGTTGTTTGGGTCTTGCTTCGACAGTGGTGAGACGGCAGTGGGAAATTCGTAGATGATCGTGGGCTGGATGAGATGTTTTTCAGCGAGAACCTCGAACAACACCGCGATAAATTTTCCTGATATTCCTTCGGATTGGATAATTCGTGAGATTCCTTCGAAGCCAACTTCAAGATCGGCAAGTTTTTCTGAATTCAAGACAGCTCCGGTCAGTGGTTGAGGTTCAACAACGAAAACGGCTTCTCGATTATCCCCAAGTGACTGCCGATGCTGCTTGATAGCGAGACTAGTAGCCAAACATTGGCGAGAGAAAGTTGTCACGTCTCCAAAATCATTTACGCTCGGCGCTTTGGCTTCCTTGGGCCACCACTTGATGATCGCTTCGCGCATCGTCAGCCGCGTCCACTTACCAAGATCAATCTCCACGCCGTTGAAGTTCGTGATCGTCGTTCCGTTTACTTCCTTGGCGACAAACGCAATCAGCTCCTCGGTCAGCGTCATCAGGTCGTGGTAGTTTGCATAGGCCTGATAGAACTCCAGCATCGTGAACTCGGGATTGTGCTGCGTGCTGACGCCCTCGTTGCGGAAGTTGCGGTTGATCTCATAAACTCGGTCAAATCCGCCGACGACCAGCCGCTTCAAATAAAGCTCCGGGGCGATGCGCAGAAAGAGATCCAGATCGAGCGCGTTGTGGTGGGTCGTAAAGGGCCGCGCCGCCGCGCCGCCGGCGATCTGCTGCATCATCGGCGTCTCGACTTCGATATATCCACGGTCGTCAAAGAACTTCCGCAGCGCGCGCAGCACCTTGGCCCGCTTGACGAAGACCTCGCGGCTGTCGAGATTGGCGAAGAGGTCCACGTAGCGCTGGCGGTAGCGCAGCTCGACGTCGGCCAGGCCATGAAACTTCTCCGGCAGCGCCAGCATCGCCTTGGCGAGGAAGGTCAGCGTCTCGACGTGAACGGTCAGCTCGCCGGTGCGCGTGCGGAAGAGGTAGCCGGTGACGCCGATGTGGTCGCCCAGATCAAGCAGCTTGTAGAGCGCGAAGCCCTGCTCGCCGACAGCGTCGAGGCGCACGTAGATTTGCAGCCGCTGGCCCTCTTGTTGCAGGGTAGCGAAGCCGGCTTTGCCTTGTGCGCGAATGGCCATGATGCGCCCGGCGACGGAGACCGTCACGCGCGGAGCTTCCAGAGCCTCGGCCTGCGCCTCGCCCCACTTTTCGCGCACTTGCGGGATGGTGTGCGAGGCGAGAAACTGGTTGGGATAGGCTGCCTGGCCCAGCTTCACGATTTCTTCGAGTTTCTGTCTTCGCAGATCGAAGAGATTGCGCTCAAACTCCGAATTGAACACGGTATTTCCTTTGTGCGCGAACAGCGCCACGGCTTCAACTGCCAGTATATCGTTCCCTACGTGGGCGGTGATCATCAGAGCCGCCGAGAGGAACACATGTAGGGTACAATCGGAAATGCATTGACATGACCCTCCTCTTGCCGTTTAGGATGGTTGCCATGAAACCCAGACTCTTTGTACTGCTCCTTTGTGCGTCGCTGCTCGCAGCGGTGCAAGCGCGCGCCAAGACCGTCCTGCCGGACTCTTGCGGCGACGACAATACCCGTTTCGATGTCAAATTATTGAAAACCCATACTTCACTTCCGCCTCCGGATGCTGGCAAGGCACAAATTATCTTCATTGAAACCGTCGATACGAACGGAGCTTTTTTCACAACTCCATCCACCCGCTTTGGCGTAGACGGGAAATGGGTAGGGGCCAATAGAGGCAGTTCCTACTTCGTAGTATCGGTTGACCCAGGTGTCCATCATCTCTGCGCGAATTGGCAGTCGGACACAGATGACGAGGCCAGGCAGGTCGGCATGGAGAAATTCACGGCTGAAGCCGGCAAGATCTACTACTTCCAGGTCATGATGAAACGGAAGAGGTCGATTATTAGCGGGGGACCTAATGGCGGCGGTGGAATGATTACGGATAAGTCATTCGTATTTTCGCAGTTAGACGATGACGAAGGCAGTTATCGGGTGAAGGCTGCGATGCCCAGCACCTGGAAGACTCATATAGCGGAACCGTAACTTTAATTCTACCCCCTTCGCGTGGAAGGGCGTCGATCGTAGATAATCACGAGAGATGCCCTTTCACCGCGACCTTCCGGAGTCGAAGCCGCCCGCGAAGTCCTCGGGCGCGCTGCGCGGCTACATCGAGGCAGAGAAGCTGATGAACCTCGCCTTTGTGTTGCCCTCGGCGGTGGTCATCGGCTGGGGCGCCGGATGGTGGGCAGACAACCGCCTGCATCAACATTGGATTGCGATTGTTGGCACCGTCTTTGGCTGCATCTCCGGACTTTATTACGTGATTCAGCAGGCGATTGCCGCCGAGAAGATTTCCCGCAAGGAAGACCCGGCCAAAAACGAGGGCGGGAAGGGAAGTGGCGGCCCTCCATCATGAGCCAGGAAACCCATCCCATCGTTGACCTTACCCAGGCAGACCTTGATGCGATGCTTCATCGAGCACTGCGCAACACGCTGATTCTAGGGATGGTTGCCGCGTTGATTGTGTGGGTTGGCGGAGGCTGGCGCAACGCGGCCATGCTCGGGACCGGCACGCTGATTTCGGCGGCCAGCATCTGGGAGTGGCAGCGCCTGGTGCGCGTCATCAACGCCAGGTTGGATAAGCAGAAGACTCCGGCGAGCGCTCCGGTGGTGGTTCTCTTCTTTGTGCTCAGGCTCACCGTCTTTGCCGGGGTGATCTATGGTAGCCTGAAATGTTTCCATGGCTCGGTTGTTGCGCTTCTCTTTGGCGTGGCTTTGGCTGCATTGACCATCATCTGGGAAGCGATTCGATTGCTGCGTGAGTGATCGAGACAGGGACGGAAACGAGACAGAAACAGGCTCCGCGGCGGATGTATTCCGCTGCCCGGAGACGGAAAGACTCAAGGATTCATGCCAGTAACCTCTGCACTTGTACGATTGCTGGATGCTCTGTTGAAGGGCATTGAAATCAAGGCTTTTCAGTCGATTGGCCTTTCTCCGGCCATCGCCGCTGAAAAGGCCATCGGGGTCAATCAGGCGCTCGGGCTGGAAGTGCTGGTGACTGGCGGACTCATCGCCTTTTTCATCCTTGTTCGCGTCAGCCTGTCCGTGGAGCGGGCCAATCCGGCGCAACAGATCGCTGAGATGATTCACGAGGCCATCGGCGGTCAGGCCGAGCAGGTAATCGGCCACGGCTATCAGAGCTTCCAGGCCTTCGTCACCTGCATCTTCCTTTTTGTTCTTTTCAACAACGTGATCGGGGTGATCCCAGGCATTGTCACGCCGACCCGCGAGCCCTGGGTGCCGTTGGGCCTTGCGGTTCCCTGCTTCCTCTACTACAACTTCTACGGCCTCCGCGCCAATGGCCTCATCGGCTATCTGAAGCAGTTTGCCGGACCGATCTGGTGGCTGGCTCCGCTGCTGTTTCTGATCGAGATCGTTTCGCATCTGGCGCGCATCCTGTCGCTCACCGTCCGTCTTTACGCCAATATGCTGGCGAGCGATCTGCTTACCCTGGTTGCCTTTTCCATGATTCCGTTTGCCCTCCCCGTGCTCCCTTTGGGCCTTCACGTTTTTATTTCGATTATTCAAGCATTCGTTTTCATGCTCTTGACCATGATTTATCTTTCCCTGGCGGTTGCGCACGAGCACTAAACAGCAGCTTTTAGCTATCAGCTTTCAGCTTTGGCATCGAACTGTGAAGTACATAACTGTGAGCTGACGGCTGAGAGCCGAAAGCTGTTTTCAACAAGATTCCGCCGGAGAGCGCTTCCGCTCCGGATCAACGGTAGGCCGAAAGCGTGAGGGGGCCAAATGCATTTTCGGAAACACAGTATCCCGAGGCATCGGCTGTAAAGTCAACGCGACCACCAGGGAGCGGTGACCTACTAAGGTGCAAAAAGGACATGCAGTTTCCGAAAATGCCGGGCACGGTGAGCCTCAACCACCCACTGGCGGCCAATTCAAGGAAGCAGGAGAACTATGCGGAAACTTCAATATGTGTTCATGGCCCTGGCGGCGCTTTGTTTCGCCGTTCCGGCCTTCGCGGACAGCGGTTCGGCTGCTGTCAGTCTAGTGCCGATCGGCGCCGGTTTGGGCATGGGTCTGGCCGCCGGCCTCTGCGGCATGGGTCAGGGCAGGGCGGTCGGTTCGGCCGTCGAAGCTGTGGCCCGCAACCCCGGCGCGCGCCCTGCAATCTTTACCTTCCTGATTCTCGGTCTGGCGCTGATCGAGTCTCTGACCCTTTTTACGCTGGTCATCGTATTCCTCAAGATGTAATCAGGCGGTTATCACAAGAAGCAAAACGGCCTCACCCAAGCGGGTGGGGCCGTTGTGTCTTTCCAGATTCTTACCGCCCATCCGCGCCAGCGCGCAGCATCCGGATGGCCTGCCGGTAGTCGAGCGTGGCGGGGACCGGCGCAAACAGTGTGTAATCCTGCACGGAGTCCGAGTTCTTCGGCTTCCAGAGCACCCGTCCATTCATGACCAGCTTGAGGTGAACGATCCGCCACTCTCCCCCGCCCACATCGGCCTGGTTGATCTCCACCCAGCCACCTTTGTCCAACTGGCCCAGGATCCCCCAGCCAAAATCCTTGTCCTGCTGCAGGCTGCCTGCCAGTCGCACTACGCGCTCCTGTACGGGGTCGATCCAAATCTCGCCGGCCATGGCGGTCAGCACGCCCGTCTCCAGGTCCGGAGGGTTGAATTGCGGATTGGGGCGGAAGGTGAACTTGACCACCGTTCCCATCGAGGCTGTGCCTGTTCCCGCAAACTGGTAAAGAAAAGCCGTGGGCAGCACGCGCAGAACCTTCAGTGCCCGCTCGGTGTCATTCTCTTCGCTCTGCTTGCGATGCTGTTGGAGGCTGGGATCGCCGAGCAGCGCATTGAGCCGTGCCTCCTCCTTCTGCGCGTCGACCGGGTTGAGCGGCTGGTCATTGATGGCCACCAGGCGCGCCACATCGCCGTCGGCGGTCTCAACAATCTCCTTGGTCGTGGTGATGCGCGGGCTGGATTTGCGCAGCCGGTAGCGCATGGGGCGGTCGTGGCCGTAGTGCTGGGCGGCGCGCGATTCGGTGGCCAGCGCCCTCCCCACCAACGCCTGGGCCTGCGCGGGCGTGAGGATGGGAACGGTCTGGGCTGTAGACGCGGCTGTCCAGGGAAGCCACAGAATAAGCGTCAAGAGCTTGCGCATACTCTCCAGTTTAGCGGGCCTGGGCCGTGAAAGAATCCCTTGGCTGGTTAGACGGGCTGGCGCCTTGAATGATGCTGTGGTTGTAGCAATGGGTCCGGGTTGCGTATAGTTCGTGCAGGGCCAATTGCATGAGGGAATTATCATAGACTGAAGCGGACGGTCTTCGGCAATACGCTCCTCAAGGGCGACAGCCGGAGTCGAACACCAGTTTGAGCAATCTCAGAGCACGCACGAAGGAAGGCCCCCGGAAGGAATCACATTATGGCAGTGGAAAACGCTCCAGCGCGCATCGGCAAAACCATCGTGATTTGCGGCGAAGTGAAGGGCAGTGAAGATTTAATTGTGGATGGGCGAGTGGAGGGGACCGTGAACCTCTCGGAGAGCCGGTTGACTATCGGCCCCACGGCAAACGTTGCCGCCAACCTCTCCGCCAAAGACATTCTGATCCTGGGTCAGGTTCAGGGCAATCTGGTCGCCAGCGGCCGCGTCGAGTTGCGCACCGGCTGTCAGGTGGAAGGCGATATCCGCGCCCTTCGTCTGGCTGTGGAGGACAACGCGGTCTTTCGCGGCAAGGTGGATCTGACGCAGGCTGTCTCCAGGGGCCCCAATGGCGCAAGCGCGCCGCAGGCCGGCAGCTCCTTTTAACAACCAGCTGCGCGCCGGTTCGAGCATGTCTCATCGGTTCGACCACAAGGGGATTTGAGGGTGCATAGCCATTGGTTTGGCAAGAAACCGGAGATCTCGCCTCCCGCCTCCGTACAAGGCCTGACCGGGCCGAAGGTGTTGCGTCATTCGGGCGGATGGGCGGCCCTGGGCAAGCGGCTACAGACCGAGGCCGGCCTGCGGGTGATTGACACCGGCTATACTTCTCCGGCCAACATCAACTACCTCACCGGTTTGGGCCACAGCCTTTTTTTGGCCGATATAGTATTCGACGCCTGCACGCATGATTGGCGAATAGGGACGGACGACGATGGCAAGCCGATCTGGAACGTCGCCGGTTTTCTCGATCATTCGCTTGACTTTTCGGGCCACACGTTTGACATCGTGCTTCTGTGGACTGCGCTCGACTACCTCCCCGAAGCCTTGGTGGAACCGGTGGTTCTGCGCCTTTACGAGGCGACAAATCCGGGTGGGCAGGTGTTGGCCTTTTTCCATACCCGGACCCGAGGCGAAGAGACAGCGCGCTGCCGCTTTCACATTACCGATAGTGACGATGTTGAAATGCAGATGGCCCAGCAGTTCCCCATTCAGCGCGCTTTTACCAACCGCAGCATCGAGCGGCTGTTCGCAGCCTGGTCAGGTTACCGCCAGTTTCTGGCCAAGGACAGCGTCTCGGAAGTCATCATTACTCGCTGACGTCAGGAACGGCCCGATTACATCATGAGGAGGGACCATCATGAACTTGAAAGGTACACGCATCACCTGGCTGGGACACGCCACCGTGCTGGTGCAGACCGCCAAGGGCACGAATATCCTGATCGACCCGTTTATTACAGGCAATCCCAAGTACCCAAAGAATTTTGTACTGCCGGAGAAGATTCACTATATCCTTGCGACTCATGGCCACGGGGATCATATCTCCGATGTTGTGCCGGTGGCGGCCAAACACCATTCCACCGTGGTGGCTATCTATGAGCTGGCAGCCTATTTCGAGGGAAAGGGCGTGGCTCACACCATCGGCATGAATCTCGGCGGAACGGTACAGATGCACGATGTGGCGGCCACCATGGTCGAGGCCAAACACTCGTCGGCGGCGCAGGATGATGCCGGCGTCCATGACGTGGGAGTCGCGGCAGGATTTGTCTTGACCATTGCGGCTGGCCCGGTCCTCTACCACGCCGGCGATACCGCGGTCTTCGGCGACATGAAGCTGATTCGCGACCTGTATCGGCCCGAGGTGGCCATTCTCCCTATTGGGGGACACTACACCATGGGACCGAAGGAAGCAGCGTTGGCCGTGAGCCTTCTGGGGGTGAAAACCATCCTTCCCATTCACTTTGGCACCTTCCCGCCGCTGACCGGGACGCCGGAAGAACTGGCGGCATTGGTCGATGCCAGCGTACAAGTGATGCGCTGGGCGCCCGGAGATACCATCGAATAGCCTGCGGTGGAATTCTATGTACATGCGATTGCCCGCTGTTCACTGACCACTGGCCACTGACCACTGTTCTTAGAGATAATGGGGCGGCTTGGGTGAACGGCCTGGCAGCCCGGGCAAGGACGTGTTCCCGGTAATTTCTGGGACGCGTGGAGGAAGAGCGCCGGAAGCCTTGGCGGCGCGATAGTTGCGCAGGTCGCGCAAAATCTCCTGCTTCTCGCGTGCATATTGGCCGGCCAGATGGGTCAGGGCATAGGTAATGATGTCGCTGTGGTGCAACTCCAGCATCGAGGGATCGCGGCGCATGTTCAGCCACAGGCGATGCACCAGTTGCACATCGTCGGGACTCAGCGTCGGCGCATGCGGCCCGATGAAAAAGACCTTGGTCTCGCCGTCATGGCCAATGACATAGTAGTTGAACTGGCGCTTGGGTTGAGGCAGCGCCTCCCAGGCCTGCCCCAGGTGGAAGGCCTGGTCCTCGGCGGTCATCCGGGTGGAAGTTCCCGAAACCACGGAGTCCACCTCCAGCGAGCTTGCGCCCTGCGCCAGCGCCGCGTAGACGTCTCCGGCGGGAACCACCAGCAGTGAGACCTTCTTGCCAAAGCTCTCGGCAATGGAGACGGCCTTGGTGAAGACCATCTGCTCGTGATCGCTGAAGCTCTGCTCCTCGGCGCTCAGATACTCCGGTCCGCCCGCGCCCATGAGGCGCACGCTGATCACCACCACGTCCTGCTCCTCGGTGCTGGTGCGGGAAAGTGTCCATTTCAACGCCAGAGGATTGGCGGCGTCGCGCATGGTCACCATCACGCCGCCGGGACGAATGGCAGCTGACTCGCTGCTGATCGTATCCTGGTGTTCGAGCTGGAACTGATCCTTCATCTGCCGCGCGGTCAGCGCGTGCTTGCGCAGGTTGGCGCGCTCGGAGATGCTGAAGATGACAAAGAAGCCCGCGGCGAAGATGATGCCGCTCACTGTGGCCACTGACTTGGTGAACAGATTGACTGTGGCCACCGAAAGTAGCACCAGAAAGACCGAGAGCAAGCCAACGGGAATCTCGAACTTGCCGATGCGCAGATTGGGCGGAACCTTCCAGCCGCGTTCGCCGTGGTACTTCCAGCGCAGCACCAGCATGGCTAAGCTATTAAAAGTGAACGACCAGATCACGCCGAAGGCGTAAGCTTCGCCCAGGGTGATGATGTTGCCCCTGCTGAGGATAATCGTGGCCATCTGCAGGATGAAGACCATGTTGATGATGCGATAGCTGGTGCCGAACTTCAGGTGTGGCTTGCGAAACCAGTCGGTCAAAACACCGTCCTCGGCCACGCGCATTAACACGCCGGTCGAGCCGATCATCGAGGTGTTGATCGCCCCGGAGAGAATCAGGAAGCCCACCAGCACAACAAAGATGCGGAAGGCGATGCGCCAGAACAAAGGGCCAACCATGTACATGGCCAGGCCGGCGATCAGATTGTCCTGGTAGACGTGCGTGCGCTCCCATGAAGGAATCAGTATGGAGGCCAGCAAAGTTGCGCCGCCGGTGAAGATCAGGCTGTAGATGGCTATGACAATCGCCGCGCGCTTGAGGTTTTTGAGCTTGGGATGCTCAATCTCGCGGTTGACCTGCGCAAGGCTCTCCTCGCCGCTCATCGCCAGTACTGAGTGGCCAAAGGCCATAAGAATTCCGAACAGACCCAGCAGCGGCAGTCCATGTCCCTTCAGGAAGCCTTGAGCCTCCATACTAAATTTGAGATGAGAAGGGATGGGCGAGGGAGGCAGATGAACGCCCGGCCTAAGGATGATCGAAAAAACGCCCCAGAGTATGAGAATCACCACCATCACCGTGGTGATCTGCATGACGCGCAGCGCCTTGCCGCTGGACTCCTCAATGCCCTTGATGTTCTGCCACCAGTAATAGGTCGTCACCACCGCGGCAAAGACCGCCGAGGTGTAATCCATATTGAACTGGAAGGGGTTGTGATGCGCGTCCAACAAAGCCGGAGGCAGCCAGTGGCTATTGTTGGCCACGACCATCAACTCGTTCATCAAGCCTGTAATGTATTGTCCGGCGGAAACGCCCGAGATCGGTCCGGTAAGAATGTAATCGAACATCAGGGCGGAGACGCTGAGTTTGGCGAAGGTGCCGCCCAGGGCCTCCTTTACCACGCGGTAGACTCCGCCGCGAGTGAACATCGAACAGCTCTCGACGTAGACCGCCCGCACCGCGAAGCTGAACAGCATGATGCCGAGGATGAACCATGGCGCCGCCGCGCCTACCGCCTGCTCCGCGATGCCCCCGGCATAAAAAGCCGACGAGCCTAAATCGCAGAGAACAATGGCCGCCGCCCGCCAAAAGGAGATGAACGTGAGCATCACCGACGATGCCACGATCAGCCGCACGCGGTTTGACATTGGAGCTACGGTCGTTCGGGAAGATGCCATCGCGAGTGTGCCGGCGCGACGGCCGGCTTTCCAGGATTGAAGGGGCAATAAATCACGACACGCCCCGCGATAAGTTTATTTCCAATTGACGCCACAGTCAATGAAAAAGCAGGCGGCAGAATTGGGCCCGTCAAGCGCGCGATTCGGGCGGCTCGTCCTTGCCGAAGAGTTCCTTGCCGTCTTCAACGAAGCTGATGAGCACGACCACGGCAGACCCGGCGAGGCCGACAAAAAACATCACTTCCAGAACCCGCATTGCAAAGATTGCCACTTGCATACTCAAATTGTAGCCTGTTTCGGTTCATTCACGGGATTTTCGCGGAGAGGAAATCCGCTGGGCTTGTTCATCGCATCCCAGCGCCCGATGCGATACACTCGGCGCAGGATGCAGCACGTATTTTGGAAGCCGGGAAGCTGGAAGTTGTGGGCCGCGGTGGGTCTTTCCGCCGGCCTGCTCGAGTTGCCGTTCCCACTCGCCGGACCCTTGCCGGTCTGGCGGTCGGTCTTCGCATGGATTGCATTGGTTCCGTTGCTGTGGGCTTTGCTTTCACCGGGCTGTGTGGAGCAGCCGCGCCCACTGCGCCGCGGCTTTTTGCTCGGCTATCTTTGCGGCGTGCTTTGGTTCGGCGGCAACTGCTACTGGGTCCGCGACACGATGTCCCATTACGGCGATATGCCGCCGGGAGCCCCGACACTGCTACTCGTTGCCTTCAGCCTCTATCTGGGACTCTACTTTGGCATCTTCGGTCTGGCTCTCGTGCTGGTGCGCCGGGCGACGCGCAGCGCCCGCCTCGCGCTTATCGCCGCGCCCTTCCTGTGGGTCGCCATGGAGCTGGCCGCCGCCCGCATTACCAGCTTTCCCTGGGATCAGCTCGGCTACTCGCAGGTGGACAATGCGCTGCTCTGTCAGCTTGCGCCCTGGACGGGTGTATACGGGATCAGCTTTGTGCTAATGGCCGCGAATGCGATGTTTGCCGGTGAGTTTGTACTGGATCGCATTTCGAGCAAACACCTGTGGGGCACAGCCGGAACTGTGTTGGTGGTGATTGGAACCGCAGGCCTATTTCTGGTACCGCCCAAGCCCGCCCCCACAGCCACCGCCGTCCTGGTCCAGCCCAACCTCAACGTCTCCGGCGACAACCGCTGGCTGCGCCCCGGCGAATGGGAAAGCCACATCGCCGACTTTCAGCGTCTGGCCGGCGAACAGTGCAAGACGTACATTGCCGGAATCCCCCAGACCGGCGCGCCCGCAGGCGAGATTGTCTGCCCGCCAACCCCCACGCATCCCGACCTGATCGCCTGGCCGGAGTCGCCCGCGCCGTTTATCGATGATGATCCGCGCTTCCAACAGGCGCTGGTCTCCATCGCCCGCCAGCAGCAGACGCCGCTGATTGCAGGTGCTACCGGAATATCCGTCTCTGAACCCGAGCAGGGAGTTGTGCCGGGCGGCTACCGCATCTACAACTCCGCGCTGGTCGTCGCTGCGGACGGCGCGCGCGTGGGCCGCTACGACAAAATCCACCTCGTCCCCTTCGGCGAGTACATTCCCTTCCGGCGGCTTCTCTTCTTTGCCCACGCGCTTACCGGCAACGTCGGCGAGACCGATCGCGGAACGGAGCGCAAGGTCTTCCGTCTGAATGGCCATCGCTACGGAGTCTTTCTCTGTTATGAGTCGGTCTTCGCCGACGAGGTACGCCAGTTCGCGCAACTGGGCGCCGAAGTGTTGGTCAACCTCAGCGACGACGGCTGGTACGGCGATACCAGCGCCCCCTGGCAGCACCTGAACATGGCGCGCATGAGGGCCATCGAGAACCGCCGCTGGCTGCTGCGCGACACCAACAACGGCGTCACCTCGGTCATCGACCCCTACGGCCGCGTCCGCCAGAGCATTCCCCGCCACCAGGCCGACGCGCTGCCCGCCGGCTACGGCTTCCGCGATGATGTGACCTTCTACACCGCCCACGGGGATGTTTTCGCAGGGCTCTGTGCCATACTTGGTTTAGGGCTGGTTGGCTGGTCGGGGAGAAAACTCCTGAAACAGTGGATCGCCGCCTCATAGTCCAAGTCAAAGTCAGGTCTTAAGAGCAAAGCCATGTCGTTGAACGATCTCGAATTCGCTTACGCTCCCGTCCGCGATCAAGTGCGCGACCTGCGGGAGTATCTTTGACCCTGTTCGCATCCGCAGGGAACTCGCCGAAATAGAAAACAAACTGGCCGATCCGGCTCTTTGGTCCAATCCCAACGCGACCAAGCCGCTGATGCGCGAGAAAAAGCGCCTGGAAGTGATGGTCGCCGACGACGAGGAACTCGTGCGCCGCACCGGCGAGATCGAGACCTACTTCGAGCTGGCTCGCGAGGGCGAAGACGTGCTCGGCGAGATCGAGAGCGAGATCAAGGCGCTGGCCACATTCACCGAAGACCTGGAAGCGCGCACGATGCTCAACGGCGAGGCAGACGCGATGAACGCCATCGTCACCGTGCATCCGGGCGCGGGCGGCACGGAGAGCCAGGATTGGGCCGAGATGCTGCTGCGCATGTACTTGCGCTGGGCCGAGAGTGAGGGCTTCAAAACCGAGATCAACGACTACCAGGACGGCGAAGAGGCGGGCATTAAGTCGGCCACCTTTACGATCATCGGCGAGTACGCCTTCGGGCAACTTGCCGGCGAAAGCGGCGTACACCGGTTGGTGCGCATCTCGCCCTTCGACCAGGCCAAGCGGCGGCACACTTCATTTGCCTCGGTCTACGTCTCGCCGGAGATCGACGAGACGATCCATGTCGACGTGAAGACTGAAGACCTGCGCATCGACACCTACCGCAGCGGCGGCAAGGGCGGCCAGCACGTGAATACTACAGATTCGGCCGTGCGCATGACTCACCTGCCCACGGGCATCGTGGTCTGCTGCCAGAACGAACGCAGTCAGCACAAGAATCGCGAGAAGGCGATGAAGATTCTACGCTCGCGGCTCTATGAATACGAACTCGATAAGAAGCGCGCCGTCACCAAGAAGCTGGAAGACTCGAAGCTCGAAATCAACTTCGGCTCGCAGATTCGATCTTACGTCCTGCAGCCTTATCGCATGGCCAAGGACCATCGCACCAAGGTCGAGGTGGGTGACGTGGACAAGGTGCTGGACGGCTACCTGGAGCCCTTCCTGCGCGGCTATCTGCTGGCCAAGCGACGCGGCACCGCCGTAGCCGCCGAGCCGGACGACGATCTGGAAGTGTAGAAACCGGGGATCAAAGATAGGGGGCAGGGATCAGTATTCTCGTTCCAATACGCGTCCTTTGTCCGATAGACTGAGTCCAACGGTTGAGGAGTTTTCATTGTCTGAGCGTTTTGCCTTCCGATGGATTGCTGTAGCGCTGCTGCTAGCTGCTGGCCTGCCCGCGTGTGCGGCGTCGAGTTCCTTCGACGATGACCATGTGCAAGTGCAACTTGTCTTTCGCAAAGCTCAACTCTTTCCAGGCGCGGGCGATCATGGAGGCCTCTACTTCAAATTGGAGCCGGGCTGGCACGTCTATTGGAAGAATCCGGGCGATGCCGGTGAACCGCCGCATATTCACTGGACGCTTCCCGAAGGAGTGACGGCTGAGCCGTTGCAGTTCACTGCGCCTAAGCGCCTGCCACTTGGGCCGTTAATGGACTACGGATACGAGAATGAAGTCCTCTTCCCGTTCCGGCTGGTGATTGCGAAATCGGTGAAACCGGGAACTGCGGTCCTGCACGCCAAAGTCGATTGGCTAGTCTGCCGCGGGAGCTGCATTCCGGGCAAAGCAGATTTAGAAATCACGCAGAAAATACTCGCGATTGCTCCTGCGGGGGAACCGGATGATGGCCCAGGTGTAGAGATATGGAAGCGTCTGGCTGTTCTGCTCCCCGATGCGTTGCCAGCAAACGATCGCGCAACTTTCCAACCAACAAAGGAAGGCTTTCGGCTCACTGTCCAAACCGGCCGGCGAGAACTTTCAGCAACATTTTTCCCGGAAGATCAAGACATCATCGACAATCCCGCCCCTCAAAAGCTCACGCCAACCGCAAATGGATTGATTCTCGACCTGAAGAAAGATGCGAGTCTGAAAGCGAATCCCGCGCAGTTGAGGGGGGTCCTGGAGCTTTCAGGCGGGCGTGCGTATGAGATTGTGGCTTTGCCGCCGGGGGTGAAGGCTGCGCCTATGGAACAAGGGTCAGCGGGGGGAGCGTCCGGCGAGGAGCAACCCTCAGGAGCTAAAGCCCCCGATGATGGAAAGGCCACTGAGGTCGGGGCTAAAGCCCCGTCCTACCAGTCTGCGGACAATCCTACTGGAGCTGGTAATCAAGCTGCCTATTCTTCGGTCGATCAAGCGGCCTCTGGTTTTTGGGCGAGGCTCTTGAGAGTCTCCGGTCTCGCTTTTCTCGGCGGCTTGCTGCTCAACCTCATGCCTTGCGTTTTTCCGGTACTTTTCCTGAAAGGCCTGGCGCTGGTCAACTCCGGCAATGAAGAGCGGAGCAAGCTGCGTGCGCATGGAATGGTTTATGCAGCTGGGATTCTAGTCTCCTTCTGGGCGCTGGTGGCCTTGCTGCTGGGGTTGCGCGCGGCGGGGGCCACACTGGGCTGGGGATTCCAGTTCCAGTCGCCGGTTTTTCTGGCGCTGATGGCCGGGCTGCTCTTCTTTTTGGGCCTGTCGCTGGCTGGCCAGTTCGAGATCGGTCTGACACTGACCAGCGCAGGCGGTTCGCTCGCACAAAAGCAAGGCTACACGGGCAGCTTTTTCACCGGCGTACTGGCCGTAGTAGTGGCCACGCCCTGCACCGCACCCTTCATGGGAGCGGCCATCGGCTATGCGTTGGCCCAATCCGCGGCGGTCACCTTTGCCGTCTTCACGGCTCTGGCACTGGGACTGGCTGCGCCGTATGTCGTGCTGACGCTGCAACCGGCCTGGACACGCCTGCTGCCCAAGCCCGGCGTATGGATGGAAGTCCTCCGCCAGGCCGTCGCCGTACCGATTTTTGTCACCGTGATCTGGCTGGCATGGGTGCTGGCTCAAGCATACGGAGCCAGCGTGCTGGCCGCGCTGCTGGCCAGCTTCCTGCTGCTGGCCATTGCTGGATGGTTCCTGGGCCGCTGGTCGGCCAAGCGATGGTCTACTGCGGTTGCAGCGCTGATTCTGCTCGGAGTCATCGCTCTGGCCGTCTGCGGGCAGAGGCTGGTTGGAGATGCGAGAGAATCGATGGGAGCAACAGGAAATACGGGGCTGGCTTCCGCTGCTGCCGGCGCATGGGAGCCGTGGTCTCCGCAACTCTTAGAGGCTTATCAGGCCCAGGGCCGCCCGGTCTTTGTGGACTTCACCGCAGCCTGGTGCCTGAGCTGCCAGGTCAACGAGCGTGTTGCTCTGAATCAGCCAGAGGTGAAGCAAGCTTTTCAGGCTGCGAACGTAGCCTTGCTGCGCGCCGACTGGACCCGCCACGACGAGGCCATCACGCAAGCCTTGACCGCCCTGGGCCGTAGCGGAGTTCCGGCTTACGCTCTCTACACGCCGGGAGAAACGAGTCCACGGCTCCTGCCCGAAGTACTGACGCCTGGGATTGTGACCGATGCGATAGGAAAGTTGCCGAGGACGACGCGCTGAGTCGCAGAATTCCTTACAGCTCCAGCACATTGTCCTCGATGGCGAGGCGGACGTTGCCGTCGGATTTGGCGAGGCGGCGGACGGCTTCCGGCTTGTCGACTTTGGCTTTAAGCATCACCAGCGCCACGGGGACGCTGCGTCCGGCGCTCTTGATGATCTGCACCGCGGCCTCGTGGTCGATCTTGCAGGCGCACATCAGGATGCGGATGCCGCGCTCGACCAGCTTGGAGTTCTGCATGTGGACATTGACCATCAGGTTTTCGTAGACATAGCCCAGGCGGGTCATGGCGCCGGTGGTGATCATGTTCAGGACCATCTTCTGGGCGGAGCCGGCCTTCAAGCGCGTGGAGCCGGAGATGACCTCGGGGCCGACGTCGGCAATGATAGTGATGTCGGCGGCCGCGGCCAGAGGGGTCTCGTGATTGCAGGTGACGGCGGCGGTGTGAGCGCCGCGGGCGCGGGCATACGCCACGGCGGCCACGACATAAGGGGTGCGGCCGGAGGCGGAGACACCCACCACAACATCCTTGCGCGTGGGTCGGCGGCGGGCGATGTCCCGCTGGCCCAGCTCTTCGGAGTCTTCGTTGACCTCGACGGCCGAAGCTAACGCTTTAGGTCCGCCGGCCATGATGTACTGCACCTGTCCGGGGGCCGTCGAATAAGTGGGTGGGCATTCGGAGGCATCCAGCGCGGCGATGCGCCCGCTGGAGCCGGCGCCGACGTAGATCAGCCGGCCGCCCTCGCGCAGGCTGCGCGCCACCTGATCGATGACCAGCGCAATCTCCGGAATCGCCTTCTTGACCGCCGCGGCAACCTTCGCGTCCTCGTGGTTGATGATGCGGGCGATCTCCAGCGCGGACTTGGTGTCGAAGCCTTGAGAGGCTTCGTTCTGGCTCTCCGTAGTCAGTTGTTGAAGCAGGGAGGCCTGGTCTTTCTGGAGTTCAATTCCCTGTGCGCCGACTGTCTCCTGCATCGTCGAACTGGTTAGCATCGCGTCAGTCCCCGAGTTTTTATTGTATCTGTAAAGCAGTCAACTACGAAGAGAAATCTTAGCGAATGAAGCAAGCGCGGGATGCGGAAGTCTTACAGCGCTTCGCGGATGGCGTCGTGAAAGGCGGGCCAAACCTGGCGGATCAGGCGGCTCTTACGGTCGGGCCAGGTGCGGTTGCTGAGCAACACGACGGCGACTCGGGCTTCCCGGTCGATCCAAAGGGAGCAGCCGCTAAACCCAAGGTGTCCGATAGATTGCTGTGAGAAGTAACGGCCGGAGGTGGAATCCGGCGAAGGCGTATCCCAACCCAGCGCCCGCGAAGATCCCGGCGGGCCTTGCCTCTGGGCAAAGAGCTCGACCGTCGCCGCGTCAAAGAGGCGAGCATCGCCGGAGTTGGAAGCCGCGGCGAGAATCTCGCGGGCAAAGCGCAGCAGGTCGGGCACATTGGAGAATAGACCGGCGTGACCGGCCACGCCTCCCAGCAGCCAGGCGTTTTCGTCCTGGACCTCGCCCTGAATGAGGCGATGGCGGAAGGTGGTGTCCTCCTCGGTGGGCGGAATGAGACTCCGCGCCTCGGCGAGAGGGCAAAAGCGAGTTGCCGTCAAGCCCAGCGGCAGAAAGATTTCGCGACTCACCCAAGGCGCGAGGGCTTCGCCGGTTAGTGCTTCCAGCGCCTTGCCCAGCAGAATGAAGCCGGGGTCGGAGTACTCCGCTCGCTCTCCCGGCTCGGCTACAAGCGGAACTTCCAGGCAGGCTGTTAAGAGCGCCTCAGGCGTGGCGGCGGTGCGGAAGAACTCGACGTAACCGGTCAGTCCGGAGTTGTGCGCCAGCAGATGGCGCAGTGTCACACGGCCACCTGCGGTGGGGCCAACTGCGCCTGCGGCGCGTTTCTCAACAAAGCCAGGAAGCAAGTCGCCCAAAGGCGTTTCCAGGCGCAGCAGGCCCCGCTGGTGCAGCAGCATCGCCACGGCGGTAGTTGCGGCTACCTTGGTGATGCTGGCTACGTCGTAGACGGTTCCCGGCGCGACGGCGGGGGAGGCTTCGTCGTATGTGAAACGGCCCCGCGCGTCCAGAAGCACAACTTCATTACCGGCCAACACCCCAAAGGCGCAGCCGGGAAAGGCGCGCGCGGCGATGGCTTCGTCAAGCACCCGGCAGACGGCGGCAAAGCGGCCTCGCGGGCCGGTGGGCAGGGCAACGGGCGGAGTGTTTTTAGAATTCATCGCTCGTTTGCATCGTATCGCAAATCGGGCGGTCGCGGACCGTCTCAGGCCTGAGGAGGCGTGGGCGGCTGTGGCGGGTTGGGCGGCTGCGGCATCCAACCGTACTGCGGCGCGGGCACTACCTTCCAATCGGCGAAGGCCAGCACATAGAGCAGGACCAGAACGCCCAGTGACGGAATCAAGCACACCAGGCAGAGCCAGGGCGTAAAACCGGCCTTCTTCAGAATGAACCAGAAGGGCACCATGACGATGGCAATCACTACCAGAATGATGATGGGAATGACTGCCAGCATGAACATCACGATCTGTCGAACGACCGCAGGATCAGGTTGGTTTTGTTGAATAAATGCCACATGTTGCATACGGAACACTCCGGGAGTGGAATGGAAACTCAGAGCCAAGATATAGCCAAACAACGGAATTAGCAATGGAAAACGGCAGAGAGCGGCGAATTCTGCCTTCCGGCGTGTCGAGCAGCCGAGTTTTCGGTTGGCCTTGACCAACTTGACCAAACCGGCCAATCGGTCCATGGTTGAACGCTTGATTCTTGCGGCGAGCGACAAGAAACAGGCGCTATATGGGGTGCAGATTCGACAGGTTGAATACCTCCTGTTTTCTGATCCCAGCCTTACGTAATGTCCTCGGTATCGTAGACCAGGCCGCCGCGCTTTTTGGGGATGCCGTGGACGGAGCTGATCAGGTCTTCTACGACATCTTCGAGCTGGCGCGGGCTTTCGATCACGGCGCTCATGCTCTTCAGCTCTTCCGGTTCGATCACGCGCTCAATCAGGACGACGGCATGGCATTGGGCGGCGTGGTCGAGGTTCAGTCCCTCCGGAGTTTTGGCTTTGATGCTCACCTGATCGGTGCCCAGGCTGAGCAGATCGGCGACCCGGGCGCGCATCTCGCTGGAGAGAGGGGCGATCTTGGGCGCGGCCAGAATCAGCGTAGTGTCGATGTTCACGATGCGGTAGCCGGCGCGCTGCAGGGTCTCCATGGCCAGGTTGAGAAAGATGGCCGAGTCGGCGTCCTTCCAGCGCGGGTCGCCGGGCGGGAAGAAGGTGCCGATGTCGCCGGCGGCGATGGCGCCCAGCAGCGCGTCGGTGATGGCGTGCAGCAGCACGTCGCCGTCGGAGTGGCCTTCCAGGCCCTCCGGGTGGTCCAGCGAGACTCCGCCAATGCGTAGCGGCACGCCCGCCTTGAAGACGTGCGAGTCATAGCCAAATCCGATCCGTATTTCCATGGTTACCGTGCCTGTTCTTTAGACCTTATCGGCGGCGTGTTCGATTTCATCCAGCCGACCTCAACGGGCGCGCTGGCGCAGGTAGAACTCCGCCAACGCCAAATCCCCCGGTTGGGTTATCTTCAAATTCACTGGAGAGCCATGCACCACGGCGACTGCGTGCCCCGCGCGCTCCACGACCGAAGCCTCATCGGTGCCGATGAAGCCGTCCGCCATGGCCTCGGCAAAGGCGCTCTGCAAGTGTCCATAGCGGAAGCCCTGCGGCGTCTGCGCCAGCACAATAAATTCGCGCGGAATGGTGGAGGTAACCAGCGCTCCGTGGGCGGTCCGCTCCACCTGTTTGATGGTGTCCACAGCCGGCATTCCGACGATGGCCGCTCCGTGCTCGAGGACCGCGTCGATGGTCCGGTCGATCGTGGCCGAGTCGATCAGCGGCCTGACGGCATCGTGAACCAGAACAATGTCGTCCGGTTCGGCGGGCAGGGCGGCCAGTGCGTGAGAGACCGACTCCTGGCGGTGGTCGCCGCCTTCGACCACGTGAACGCGCGCGCTGAAGCCATACTCGGCAATTTGGGCCTGGACGCGCTCCATCTCCGGCTGGCGCACGGCCACATAGATCGCCGTCACTCGCTGAACCGCGGCAAAGGCGCGCAGCGAATGGATCAGGATGGGAAGGCCATCGAGGATGAGAAACTGTTTGGGCTGCGGGCCGGCCATTCGGGTTCCCAGCCCGGCAGCGGGAAGAATCACAAAAACTTGCATACGGGTTGGAGTATACAACGAAGCGGCCGCCTGCGGTGGGGTCAATCGCTCCCTGATCGCTCACAGTAGAGAAAAAACATCCCTTTGGGCTAGTTTCGTGACTGGACAAGTTGACCCTGGACCGCGACCGGAGTTTTCTGAACGACCTTTTCTCTCAATTTTGGAGCCGCTGCATGCGTCGCCTTGAGCAGCTTGCCTTTACCGTCGAAGGTCATGGTCCACTGTATCGGCCGTGGAATTGCCGATACATCGGTAAACACAATCACCGCGCCGCCACCGGCTGACATCACCAGCGTGCCCGTCGGGGCTGCGGGCAGCTTCTCGATTTCGCTCTCTTCCGACGGACCGATCTGGGGATGCGCTCCCGCCAGCGCGGCGTAGCAGAGGCCGGTTGCAAGCCACTCCGGAGCCATGGCCGGATGCTCTTCAGACCGGATGTGGTTGAAAGCCGAGATGGTGAGCGCGTTGATGGGCGCGGGCGAGAAAAGCGAATAGCCACGGCGAAGGATGGGGATGATGCGCACACGCCCGTCGCCTGTGCGCGGAATCGATGCGGAAAAGACGCTCACATCGCCGGCGCCGTTGTTGCGCGTGAACTGGAGAAAAAGATGCTTGGGCAGCGCGGAGCAGGCGATCTGCTGATAATTCCAACTACCTTGGTTGAATTCCAGTTCGCCAACCCCGGCTCTTTCGTTGATTGCGGACTCCGCGCCTGCCGCCAAATCGCGATCCTGCGGGGTCATCCGGTCCAGGGGGCGAAACTCGACCGGTGTGGCAGATTCGGGCGTATCGCTGCCGAGAGAAAACGGCATTGTGTGCTGAGCAGGCTGGCGCACAATCCTGGGTTGAGGCGTGGAGGAGCCCTGAGCCTGAGCCGCTGCGGGGGCGCAGAGCAGGGTGATAGCGGCAAGAATCATGACGGCGGGGAGGATTCTGAATCGTTCCATGCTGCCCTTAGCCTACCACCAATGCATCCAGCAGTCTTTTGGCTGAAAGCAGCGGAAAACACAAAAAGGGCAGCCTGATTGAGGCTGCCCTTGATGGCCCAGGAGAAGGGTAGAACACGCCAGATCTTGCCAGCTCCGGCGACAAATAATCAGTCAGACCAAATGGCCAGACTACACAGCAGATCAGTGCTGTGCCGGATGGTGACCGGCTGCCGGTTTGTGCGCCGGGGCAGGCTTCTTCTTCTCCAACTGGATTTCTCCGTCGCGCAGCACGATCTGTGCGGTTTGCGCCAAAGTCGCCGTGGCAGGAACCTGTGTGAAGGTGTCGTAGGTTCCCACCAGCGTAGTCGCAGGCGGAATCTTGTACTCGAAGCCAACCGCGGGAATATCCTTGTCTGCCAGGGGCTTCTTCATATTGACGATGAAGTCTGCATACTTGTTATCCTTGGCATCCTGGGTCACGGCAACCTTGATCACCGATGCGCTGGCATCGATGACAATTCCCGGAACCGGCGTAACCTGATTCTGCAGAACGGCCCACAGCTTGTCGGTGTCTTCCTTGGCTCCGTTGGCCAGGATGAACTCGGTATCGACCAAGGCCATTTTGCTCAGGTCAGGAGTTTCCACGATCGCCTTGTGGGCAAGCTCAGCCGGAGTCGGCGCGGCGGAGATCAGGAAAGTTCCCGGTGGGAAGAGCGTAGCCGCCGCCTGGGTTTTCACATCACTCAAGCCGTCCAGATTGCCGTGGTACTTCTGGTAGTAATAGTCCATCTTTTTTTCGATCTGGGCTTTGATCGGGGTGGCGTAGTTCCATGCGCGCGCGTAGAACCAGACCGCCTGCACCAGGTGATCGGGGCTATCCGACTTGGTGTAGGCTTCCGCCAGTTGCAGCGTATCCCACAGTCCTTGCGAGGGCCAGGTAGTGGTCTGCTCGGGCGCATAAAGCATCAGTTCGGTGCGGTATTCGGAGATCCCGCCTTTGATGTCCTTCTTGGAGACAATGTCGTCCAAAGCGATCGCCGAGTGAAAGACCGGATAGGTTCCCCCGGTCAGCTTCTTCCATTCGGCGTCGGATGTACCAGCAGGCCTCATAGCCGATAGACCCTTCTGAGCGAGCACCCCAGCATCGTCACAGGTTTGCGGATCGCTGGTTTTCTGGCACTGGCTCTTCTTGATGAGGACCGACATGAAGATGGCCTTCATGTTGCTGGGATCCACCTGAAGCAAGCGGCTGGCCGCGCTGAGCGTATTGTCCGCATCTTGCAGACCCTGGTAGGTATCGATCAGCGAATCCAGCACAGCGCTCTTGACGACGCTCTGCGGGTAAGCTTTCAAAAAGCTCTCCAAAGCCGCGGCCTTGGCTTTTGGATTGACCTGCGATGTGGCCATTTGATAGGTGTTGAACTCTGCCGGATCCTTGATGACGATGGAATCCTGGGCACGAAGCATGGGCGCGGAAACGAGGCTGACGCTCGCCAATGCCAACACAGACGCGAAGACTATCTTCTTCATTTAGTGCTCCTGGGAACTGCCAAAATGGAGATCAATGTTCAAGCACTCGCTTACGGATTGCGCGACCGCTCGTTGGGGCGGCCGAGCGCCGTGGCATCGCTTCAACGATACCACGGCTTTCAATGCGGTGTTGGATGGATTATAGAAAGCTACGCCCGTTGTGACAAGCGGAGTTGTAAAAAAAACAGGGAATAGGGAATAGGGAACAGGGAATAGGGAGCTTTTTAACAGGATTTGGAGCTTGTCAAGAGCCAAAAACACATTGTGATCCCGGTTCTCCGCTCCCCGCTTTGGATGCTCACTCAAACCCATAACCGATTAGACACCAACCTAGGCAAAACTGTTCCCTGATCCCAGTTCCTTATTTCCTGTCTTATTGCAGCAGCCTCACCAATTCCGCCTGTTCGGCCAGGAAGGCGTCATGGCCGTGGGCGCTGGTCATCTCCCGGTAATCGGCCTGTACGCCGGCGGCGCGAATGGTATAGGCAAAGTCGCGCACGGACTGGGGCGGAAAGAGCCAGTCGGAGCTGATGCCGACAAAGCTGAGGCGGGCGCGAATCCCGCCAAAGGCCTCGGCTGCCGTGGAGCATCCTCGCTGCGGATCCCAGATGTCCATGGTGCGCAGAATGGCCAGATAGGAGTTGGCGTCGAAGCGGTCGATGAACCGCTCTCCCTGGTAGTCGAGGTAGCCGGCGATGTCGAAGCGCCCGCCAATGAGGCCGAGGCCGCCCTGCCGCGCGTCCGCGTCCCAAGGATCCTCCCCGTTGCGGTTCGGCTTGCGGCCAAAACGCTCGTCGAAGAGCTCCGAGGATTTGTAGCTGAGCATGGCGATCTGGCGGGCAAATGCCAGCCCGTTGCGCGGAGGGCGCTGCGGCCGATAACGGCCGCCCTTCCACTCCGGGTCGCGCAGGATGGCCTGACGCTGCAAGTGGTTGAGCGCCAGCCCAATGGCAGAAAGCGGGGTCGCGCCGATAATGAGCGCGCGCTGCACTCTTTGCGGATCGTGGATGGCCCAATCCAGCGCCTGCATGCCGCCGATGGAACCGCCCAGAACCAGCCGCAGCCGGCGGATGCCCAGCGAATCCAGCAGCTTGGCCTGGGCGCGTACGTTGTCGCGGATGGAAACCAGCGGAAAGTCAGGGCCGTAGATGCTGCCGGTTTCCGGGTTCACGGAGCCGGGGCCCGTGGAGCCGTAACAGGAGCCCAGCATATTGATGCAGATCACAAAGTCATGATCCAGCGAGAGCACCGCGCCGGGGGCGAAGATCTCCGGCCACCAGGAGCCCACCAGCGCCGAGCCGGAGAGCGCATGGCAGACCAGCACGGCGTTGTCCTTGGTCGCGTTCAGCCGCCCATAGACTGCGTAATGGAGCGTGACACCGGCCAGCGCGCGCCCGCATTCCAGCAACAGTGGCTCGTCCAGCACAAAGTCGCCTTCGTAGGTGGGCGCAAGAAAGGGCTTCGCGGGCGGCGAGCTTCCCGTCCCGGCTCGGGTTTCACTCATGATTCCTATTGTGCTACACGCACCGTCCCCCGCGCTCTTCATGACGCGCTCTTTCCGTTGGCCGCCAGGATCGCCTGGTCCAGATCGGCGATCAAATCGCGGATATCCTCGATGCCCACGCTCAGCCGCACCAACTCCGGAGTCACGCCGGTATCGGCTTGCTCCGCCGGCGAGAGCTGTGCGTGCGTCGTCGAGGCGGGATGAATCACAAGCGACTTGGCGTCGCCGATGTTGGCCAGCAGCGAAAACAGCTTCAGCGAGTTGATCAGCGTCTTTCCCGCCTCGTAACCTCCCTTGACGCCGAAGGTCAGCAGCCCGCCCTTGCCCTCCGGCAGGTACTTTTTCGCCCGTTCAAAATACAGGCTGGATTCCAGGCCGGGATAGTTGACCCACGCGACGCCGGGATGCTTTTCCAGGTACCTGGCCACCGCCAGCGCGTTCTCGGAGTGGCGCTGTAGCCGCAGGTGCAGCGTTTCGATCCCTTGCAGAATCAGGAACGCGTTGAAGGGCGAGAGCGCCGCGCCGGTGTCCCTCAGCCCCTGAACCCGCGCCTTGAGGATGAAGGCCAGCGGCCCAAAGGCCTCGGTGTAAACAAGGCCGTGGTACGACGGGTCCGGCTCGGTAAAATCCTTAAAGCGCCCGGAAGCCGCCCAGTCGAATTTGCCCGCATCCACAATCACGCCGCCGATGGAGTTGCCGTGGCCGCCCAGAAACTTGGTAGCCGAGTTGACTACGATGTCCGCGCCCCACACGATGGGCCGCACCAGCGCCGGAGAAACCGAGGTGTTGTCGATGACCAGCGGCAGCTTGTACTCGTGGGCGATGGCGGCCAGCTTCTCAATGTCCACTACGTCCAGCTTAGGATTGCCCAGCGTCTCGGTATAAATCGCCCGCGTTTTGTCGTTGATCAGCGCGCGCAGGCCGTCGAAGTCGTCCGCATCGACAAATTTGACGGTAATGCCCAACTTGGGCAGCGTGTAGTGGAAGAGATTGTAGGTGCCGCCGTAAAGCGAGGTCGTGGAAATAATCTCTTCCCCGGCCGAGGCCAGAGTCGTGGCCACCAGCGTCTCCGCGGCCTGCCCTGAGGCCACGGCCAGCGCCGCCACTCCGCCCTCCAGTGCCGCCACGCGCTTTTCCAGCACGTCGGTGGTTGGGTTCATGATGCGCGTGTAGATGTTGCCAAACTCCTTGAGAGCAAAGAGCCGTCCGGCGTGGTCTGCGTCCTGAAAGGCGTAGGAGGTGGTCTGGTAAATAGGGACGGCGCGCGAGCCGGTGGTGGGGTCAGGGGATTGACCGGCATGAACGGCAAGGGTGGCAAGGTGCTGCTTTGCTTCGGACATTTTTTCTCCTTCTGAGGTTATTCAATCATTCCGCGACTACTGGGTGCCCCATCCATCGCGCATCCGGGGTCCCCACGGACAGGTCTTCGTCCGTGGGGTGGTTTGGCGAA
>JBKQLG010000230.1:0-11407 GCA_052147235.1 Occallatibacter sp. | reverse complement strand
GCCGCCGGCCAACTCCATGAACATCTACGTGGTGGGCAAGCAGTGGATGTGGAAGGCCGAGCATCCGGGCGGGCAGCACGAGATCAACGCGCTGCACATTCCCACAGGACGCGCGATACAGTTGACGCTGATTTCGCAGGATGTCTTTCACAGCTTTTCCATTCCCGCCTTCCGCGTGAAACGCGAGGTAATTCCCGGCCGCTACACCACCGTCTGGTTTGAAGCCACCAAGCCCGGCACCTATCATCTCTTCTGCACGCAGTATTGCGGCACCAACCACTCGCAGATGACCGGCGACATTGTGGTGATGACGCCGGAGGATTTTCGCAAGTGGCTGGCCAGCTCGACCTCGGGCGCGTCACTGGCGCAGAATGGCGAGCGGCTCTTTGCGAGCTTGAGTTGCGCCGCCTGCCACAACACGCGGCCCGATGCGCGCGGACCGAATCTGGCCGGAGTTTACGGCGCAAAGCTGCCGCTGGCCAGCGGCGGAACCGTGATAGCCGACGAAGCTTATCTGCGCGAGGCGATCCTGAATCCATCGCAGCACGTGACTCAGGGCTACGCGCCCATCATGCCCACCTATCAGGGGCAAATCAGCGAAGAGGGAGTGATCGCGCTGCTTGAATACATCAAGAACCTCGACTCCGATTATCGAATCCAGCAGACGTTGAACTCGACCGATATGCCGCCTGGGAGCGAAAGCAAAGCACCCGCCGCCGCACAAGCGCCCGTCACGAAAGGACCGGTGAAGCCATGAGCACCAACACCATCATCAGTCTTCCCGATCAGTCGACGGCGCGGATTCCCAAGGATAATTTCTTTACGCGGGAGAACGGCCTGCTCAGCTGGCTGCTGACCGGCGACCACAAGCGGATTGCGATTCTCTATCTGATCTCGATCACCTTCTTCTTCTTTATCGGCGGAGCATTGGCGGGACTGATCCGCCTGGAACTGCTGACGCCGCAGGCCGATCTGATGGCCACAGACACCTATAACAAGGTGTTCACCATGCACGGCGTCATCATGATCTTCTTCTTCCTGGTGCCGTCGGTGCCGGCCACGCTGGGCAATTTTTTTATTCCCATGATGATCGGGGCCAAGGATCTGGCGCTGCCCAAGATCAACCTGCTCAGCTGGTATCTGTACATCGCGGGCGGCTTGCTGGCTCTTTACACCATGGCGGTTGGAGGCGTGGACACGGGCTGGACATTCACCACGCCGCTGTCAACGCATTATGTGAATACCAACGTGCTGACCACCGGCTTGGCGGTCTTCATTGCCGGCTTCAGTTCCATCCTCACCGGGTTGAACTTCATCGTTACGATTCACAAGATGCGCGCGCCCGGCATGACCTGGTTCCGGATGCCATTGTTTATCTGGTCGCATTATGCGGCCAGCATACTGATGGTGCTGGGCACGCCGGTGCTGGCCATCGCCATCGTGCTTATCGCTTTGGAACGAACCATCGGCATCGGCGTCTTTGACCCGACGAAGGGCGGCGATCCACTGCTATTTCAGCATTTGTTCTGGTTCTACTCGCATCCCGCCGTGTACATCATGATTTTGCCCGGAATGGGAGTGATTTCTGAGGTGATCTCCACCTTCAGCCGCAAGCGGGTCTTCGGTTACACGGCGGTGGCATTCTCCTCGGTGGCCATCGCGGTCTTCGGCTTCTTTGTTTGGGCGCACCACATGTTCATCATGGGCATCTCGAATTATGCGGTGCTGGTCTTCTCGCTGCTCACCATGCTGGTCGCCGTGCCCTCGGCCATCAAAATCTTCAACTGGACATTCACGCTGTACAAAGGCTCCATCACATTCGAAACGCCGATGCTCTACGCCTTCGGCTTCATGGGCCTGTTCACCATCGGCGGCATGACGGGGGTCTTCCTGGGCGCTTCGGGGACAGATATTCATTTGACCGAGACCTACTTCATCGTGGCGCATTTTCATTTCGTCATGGTGGGTGGAATGCTGATGGCCTTTCTCTCCGGCATTCACTTCTGGTGGCCCAAGATCACCGGGCGGATGTATCCGGAAAAGATCTCACAATTCGCGGCCGTGGTCACCTTCCTCGGATTCAACCTGACATTCTTCCCGCAGTTCATTTTGGGCGTATTGGGCATGCCGCGGCGATACGCATCCTATCCGCCGGAGTTCCAGGTGCTGAATGTCTTCTCCACCGCGGGCGCAACCATTCTGGGCGTCGGCTACCTGCTGCCGGTGCTCTACCTGATCTGGTCGCTGAAGTACGGCGCCATCGCGGGCAACAATCCATGGCAGGCGACGGGCCTGGAGTGGCAGACGCAGTCGCCGCCGCTGACGGAGAACTTTGCGGTGATACCGGTGATGGACCACGAAGCCTACGACTACGAGTGGCTGGAAGAACAACAGGCCCACAAAGAAATGGAGGCGCCCCATGCCGGATAATTCTGTGACCTCCCAGGGCGCCTTGGGAGCGGCAAAACACGCTGACAGTGCTGACAATGCTGACATAATGCACACCGACCACCCGCCCTATTTGCGCCATCACTTTAATTCGACCGTGCAGCAGGCCGACGCCGCCAGCTTTGCCATGTGGCTCTTTCTGCTGACTGAAGTGATGTTCTTCGGCGGCCTCTTCACTGCCTACCTGATCTACCGGAACTGGTATTACCCGGCCTTCGTCTCCGGCTCGCATCAGTTGAACGTGATTTGGGGTGCGACCAATACCGTGGTGCTGATCTTCTCGAGCTTCACGATGGCGATGGGCGTCTGGTGCGCGGAGACGCGGCGCAGGAAAGGGCTGGTGCTCTGCCTGACGCTGACCTTCATCCTGGGGTTATGCTTCCTGGGCATCAAGGCCATCGAGTACGGAGAGAAGATCGAGATGCATCACGTTCCCGGCTTTCACTACAGCCTGCAATCGTTTCTCGATCCCGCATCCAATCCCGAAGTCTACAAGGAATATCACGACAAACCGCTGGCGCTGGACATGGCGCGCCACACGGAGATTTATTTCTCGCTCTACTTCCTGATGACCGGCATGCACGCGCTGCACATGATCATCGGGATTTGCATTTTGGCATTCATGATCTTCCGCGCGCGGGCCGGGGCTTACACCGCGGGGCACGTGACGTTTGTGGAGAACTTCGGCCTCTACTGGCACTTTGTCGACATTATCTGGATCTATCTCTTCGCGCTGCTGTACCTGATCAGCAGGCATCAATAGAAACAGTGACGAAGTGAAGCAGTGAATGAGTGATCGATTGAGGACACACGGCATGAGCGAACCACACGAACACGCGCATCACCTTGTCGGCCCCGGGGTTTATGTGGCCATTCTCTTCGCGCTGCTGATTGGCACCGCGCTCACGGTGTGGGCGTCGTTTCTCGAACTCGGCATATGGAATCCCGTCATCGCGCTGGCCATCGCCACCTGCAAGGCCACGCTGGTGGTGCTGTTCTTCATGGGGGTGAAGTACAGCTCGAAGCTGACCAAGCTGACCATTTTCTCCGGCATCTTCATGTTCCTGGTGCTGATCTCGATGACCCTCGCGGACTACATCAGCCGCGCCTGGGGAAGCTGGTAACCACCTGCGGTGGGGCAGCCGGCGCTTGCGCGCCATGGGATTCGTGGTTTCTTATCTTTCCGCGGAAAAGATAGGGCTCCGCCCATTTGTGGCAGCGGGACTAAAAATCATTGCTCCTGATCAAGATCATCGATGCAACTGTTCCGTGAGTGTTCTATAATCCAACCAATTCATTTCCCGTGAGCTGCGTGTTTCGCACGTTGTGAACTGTAGGGTTTCGCATCAAGTCCTCCTCGGAGTTCGCCGATAAGAGAGAGGGATGCCGGAATCGCAGTCAGGACGAGTGTGAGCATTTGGGCCATTCCGCGGCTTCACGGTGAAGTTGCCCTTGACGGAAGGGCAGGGAAGTGTGTGTTCACGCGGCGCAGAGGGCTGATCCTGCTTGCTCTAGCGGCGCTGCACTTTCCGGCTTCGAGTCACTCCCAGAGCAGCGGAAGCTGGCAGCCGCTGGGTCCCACCGCTGTCGTCTCACAAAATTATGGGCTGGTCACCGGGCGCATCACCGCGCTGGCGCTGGACCCTTCGGATGCGACCGGCAACACGCTCTTCGTGGGCGCCACCGGCGGCGGAGTCTGGCGGTCGCAGAATGCGGACACATCCAGCCCCGCCAATATCAGCTTTATTCCCCTCACGGACGACTTGTCGGCGATGAGCGGCGCCGTGAACGCTTCCATCAGCATTGGCGCGCTGAGTGTGCAGCCGGGCGGAACGGGAGTGATTTTGGCCGGCACCGGCGACCCCAACGATGCTCTGGATTCCTACTATGGCGCGGGCATTCTGCGCTCGACTGATGGCGGAACGACCTGGAGCCTGATCCCGGCCACCGCGGATGGCTTCTACAGTTTCGCCGGGGAGGCGTTCGCCGGCTTTGCATGGAGCACGGTGAACCAGCAACGGGTGGTGGCAGCGGTCTCGCAGGCCTACGAAGGCACGCTGGTGAATGCGGGATGGCCGGGCCAGAGCTACGAGGGGCTGTACTACTCCTCCGACGGCGGAGCCACCTGGTCGCTGGCGACGATCACCGATGGCGCCGGCGCGGACGTGCAGGGGCCGAGCGATCGTTTTATATCTCCGGATGGGAATGCGGCCACCGCGGTGGTGTGGAACCCGGTGCGGCAACTGTTTGTGGCGGCGGTGCGCTACCACGGCTACTACCAGTCCCCGGACGGCATCACATGGACGCGCATGACCAACCAGCCGGGCGCGAACCTGATGACGAGCGCGGGTCTCTGTCCTGTCAATGCCAACTCAACCGGGTCGCCCGGCTGCCCCATCTTTCACGGCGCGCTGGCTGTGAATCCGCTCACCGGCGACACCTTTGCCTGGACAGTGGATGGCGATAAGCAGGACCAGGGAATCTGGCAGGATCTGTGCGCGGTGAGCGCCGGAGCCTGCACCAATCAGACGATCACCTTTGCCCAGCCATGGGCAACGGCGGCGCTGGAGACGAACACCTTGCTGGGTCCGGCGACCATCGCGAACGGCGACTACAACCTGGCGCTGGCCGCGATTCCCTCCGGTCAGGAAACCATCCTGATGGCCGGGGCCAACGACCTGTGGAAGGCCACTTGTCCCTACTCGCAGGGCTGCGCGTGGCGCAACACCACTAATTCCACGGTTGGATTCTGTGCGCAGGTGGGCGAATACCAGCACGCGCTGGCCTGGAATGCGAGCAATCCGCTGGAGATTTTTGTGGGCAACGACAGCGGGCTGTGGCGCTCGACCGACGCCATCGGCGAGAGCGGATCCGTGTGCGCGGCGAGCGATGCGACTCATTTTCAGAATTTGAATGGGAGCCTGGGCTCTTTGGCCGAGGTCGTCAGCCTCTCCCAGGCGGGAGCGACGCCATACACGATGATGGCCGGCCTGGGCACAAACGGAACCGCCGGTGTGAACAGCGACACCGGACCGACCGCCAACTGGCCGGAGATTCTGGGTGGCGAGGGCGGGCCGGTAGCCATCGATCCGATTACCCTAACGAACTGGTACGTGAACAATGGGGCGGGAGTCTCCATTTACCTGGGCTCGCCGCCGGTGGGAAGCACGCCGGGCGCGTTCCACCCGGTTCTCAATTACACTACCGATCCGAACGCGGATGTGGTCAAGGACGGATACACAATGACCGCGCCGGCGCCCTTTCTGGTGGACCCGCTGACCAGCTCGCAGTTGCTGATCGGCACCTGCCGGGTGTGGCGCGGGCCAGCCAGCGGAGTGGGCTGGAGCGATGCCAACGCCATCAGCCCCATGCTCGACGGAGGCGGCAGCTCGTACTGTAGTGGCGACGCTCTCATTCGTTCGATGGCCGCGCTGCCGGTTGCTGATTCCGCGGCGCTGCCCGCGGGCGGTGAAGTGGTTTATGTAGGCATGTACGGCTCGGCGAATGGCGGCGCGACACTGCCCGGCCATCTGCTCAGCGCCACCTACAACACAGCGACCGGCAGTTGGTCCGCATGGACGGACGTGACCCTGGGCCCGGTCGCCAACGACACCCATACGATGAACTACTACGGGCTGGATATCTCCAGCATCTTCATCGATCCGCACGACACCAGCGGGCAGACGGTATACGTGACCGTAGCGGGAATTCGCACTACCTCGGAAGATGTGCAGACGGTTTACGGCTCGAGCGACGGCGGGGCGCTTTGGACGGTCTTGTCGCCCAATCTGCCTGCTGCTCCGGCCAACAGCCTGGTGGTGGACCCGCAGGACGCCAACACGGTGTATGTCGCCACCGATGCGGGAGTTTATTCGACGCGGCAGATCGCCAACTGCGGCGTCGCGACTTCGGGTTGCTGGTCGGCCTTTGGCAGCGGGCTTCCAGCTTCGCCGGTAGTCCAGCTCAGCGCCGCCCCCGCATCGGCCTCGGTGCATGATCTGATTGCGGCCACCTACGGCCGCGGTCTCTGGATCACGCCCCTGTGGACAGCAACCGAGGACTTGACGACGGCCACCGCGGCTCCCGGCTCCCTGACCTTTGCGAGCCAGATATACGGCAGCTCCAGCAGCGCGCAGAGCGTGACCGTCAGGAACACAGGAACGATCGCGCTGACCCCAAGCTACGTCAACGCCAGCGGCGACTTCAGCGAAACCGGTAACTGTGCGGGCAGCATAGTGCAGCCGAGCCAGAGCTGCACGATTCAGGTTACCTTCACGCCCACACAGGTCGGCAGCCGGACGGGCGTTCTGACCATCTATACCAACGTGACCGGAGGAGAGCTGACGGTTTCTCTCAGCGGGAGCGGCGCATCCTCGGGCGTATTCAGCCTGACTCCGGCTTCCGTCGGCTTCGGCAGTTGGGAGGTGGGAACCAATTCGACGGTTTTACAGGTCACGGCCAATAACAGCGGCTCGCCGGCGCTACCCTATACCAGCGCCATCGCCGGGCCCTTTTCCATTGCCAGCAACTCCTGCGGCGCTTCGGTTCCGGCGCTTACCGCGTGCAATCTGACTGTGATGTTCTCGCCGATTCTAGCGGGAGAGGCCAGCGGGGCGTTGACCTTTACCGATGCCTTCGGAACGCAGACGGTGGCGCTGAGCGGGACCGGGCTGGCCCCGCCCACCGATACTCTTTCGCTCACCACGCTGACCTTCCCCAGCACGATCGTCGGGCAGCTCTCGCCCGCGCAAACCGTGACGCTGACCAACAGCGGCGGTGTCTCGCTGACCTCCATTGCCATCTCGGTGAGCGGAGCATTCCAGCAGACAAATGCCTGCACTACCATCCTGGTGGCAAACTCCAGCTGCACAATCGGCGTGCAATTCGATCCCACGGTGGTGGGAAATCAGAGCGGTATGCTCACTATCTCCGACGTGACGCGCACGCTGCCCCAGACGGTGGCTTTGAGTGGGGTGGGCATTGCTCCGCCGGCCTTCGGCGTCAGCCCGTCGAGCCTGAGCTTTGCGACGCAGCCGCTGAACCAGGCCAGCGCGCCGCAGACGCTCACGGTGAGCAACACAGGCGGCGCTCCGCTGGCCAATGTGGGCTTCCAGATTACCGGGACCTCCGCCGGCAGCTTCTCCACCGGCTCAACCACCTGCGGCGCCACGCTGGCCAATGGCAGCAGTTGCACGGTGATGGTTGTCTTTACACCGATATCCTCGGGCGGCAGCACGGCTTCGCTGGCGATCTCCTCGTCGACCTCCGGCGTCATCGCGGCTACTGTGCCTCTCACCGGCGCGGGGCAGTCCCTGGCCGGGCTCAACGTGAGTCCGGCGCAGCTTCTTTTTCCCATCGTCTCTCCTGGGCAATCCAGCCTCTCGCAGACGGTCAGTCTCACCAACTCAGGCGGCTCCACGGCCAACTCGCTCACTCTCACGGCCACGCCCCCCTTCAGCCTGGTGCAGAACACCTGCGGCGCCACTCTGGCAGCCGGGGCAAGCTGCTCCACCGGGGTGATCTTCTCGCCCTCTGTCAACGGAACGTACACGGGCACGCTGACCATCGCATCTCCCTCGCTGGCGGCCTCGGCGAACGTGCCGCTCAGCGGGACCGGCGGAGTGCCGGGTTCCGTGCAATTCCTACCCTCATTGTTGGTATTCCAGCAGACGGGGGTGGGACTAGTCAGCGGCCCCAGCACTGTCACCATCACCAATCCCGATGGAGTAATCAGCCTTGGCAGCCTGGCTCTCACGGTCACGGCGGGCTTTCAGTTGGTCGGCAGCACCTGCCCGGCGACGCTCGCCCCCGGAGCCAGTTGCACGGCCGTCGTCGCCTTTGCGCCGGTCAGCGCCGGAGCGCAGAACGGCAGCCTGAATGTGACCAGCAGCGCGCTTCCGACAGGCTCGTTTCTGGCGCTCTCCGGCATGGGCTTCGACTTCACCCTTGCGCCCTCCGGCTCGGCCATTCAGACCATCGCCAACGGCCAGATCGCCTACTTCACGCTGGCGCTCAACCCGCTCAACGGCTCCCTGGGCGTCTTCACCTTCCAGTGCGGCACGCTGCCCACCTCCACCTCCTGCGCCTTCAACCCCCCAAGCGAAGGCGTTCCCGCCAATACCACCGGCAACGAAGTGGTGGAGATTGCCACCGGGCTGACTCAGACCACGGCCCGCTCATCGCGCCCGCCGGCTTGGCCCGCTCTTCCGCTGGTCTGCGAGCTGATGCTGCTGCCCATTGCTTTGGCGCGGCGGCGCAGGGCGCTGCTGTTGATCGCATTGCTGGCCATGCTCACCGGCGGCGTTTCCAGTTGCGCCTCCTCCAGCGGCGGCGTCTCCACAGTCCTGACCAAAACCGGCAACGGCATCACTCCGCCGGCAACCTACTTGATCCCCGTCACCGCAACCTCCAACGGCGTCTCGCACCAGGTCACACTCACGCTTATCGTGGACTGAGCGGCGCGGTGGAAGAGCGCAGGTGAAAAAACGCTATACTCTACTTTCGGACCTTCGCCGGGAACGCTCGCCATCAACCATTACGAAGGCCACGATGAGGAAAGAGCAGAAGATGACCGCCAGAGTGACCGTGGAAGAAGTCGAGCGCGTGGCCGAGTTGGCCCACCTCGAATTGACGCCGGAGGAGACTCCGGGCATGCTCAACGATTTGAACGCGATTCTCGACTATGTGGCCGAGCTGAATGAGCTGGACACCTCCGGCGTTGCGCCGCTGGCGCAGGTCAGCGAGTTGCTCGATGGGGCGGGCAGCGGCGTGCTGCGCGAGGACCGGCTGATGCAGTCGCTTGACCGCGCCGTCGTCTTGTCGCAGGCGCCGGAGAGCGATGGGGTCTTCTTCAAGGTTCCCAAGGTGATTGAGCGATAGGCGTATTTTTCAGTGAGGAACTGGGCCGGGAACAGGCCAGGAAATGAGGAAGAAACTCTTGGACAGCGCATCCAAACCCGTCGAAAATTTTGTAGAACATCCCAAAACTCTGGCCGAGTTGCGCGCCGGCATCCTGGCGGGCACAACCAGGGCTGCCGATCTCGCCGCCAGCTACTATGAGCGTATTGAGAAGAAGAATCCCCGCCTCAACGTCTACCTGAGCCTGACCAAGGAGCGCGCGCTCGCCCAGGCCGCCCGCGTGGACGATGCGGCCGCCAAGGGCGACCCGCTTGGTCCGCTGGCCGGCATCCCGATGGGCATCAAGGACGTGCTGGTAATGCGCGGCGCACCGGCGACGGCGGGCTCCAAAATCTTGCAGGGCTATCATCCGCCCTACGACGCTACCGCGGTAGCCAAACTGGAAGCGTCAGGCGCGGTGCTGCTGGGTAAGCTCAACTGCGACGAGTTCGCGATGGGCTCGTCCAATGAGAACTCAGCCTACGGGCCAGTAAGAAATCCAGTGGACACGGAGCGGGTTCCGGGCGGCTCCAGCGGCGGCTCGGCGGCGGCTGTTGCGGCCAACATGGCCGTGGCCACGCTGGGCTCCGACACTGGCGGCTCCATTCGCCAGCCGGCCAGCTTCTGCGGCGTGGTGGGCGTGCTGCCCACTTATGGCCGCGTCTCCCGCTACGGCCTGATTGCCTTCGCGTCTTCGCTCGACCGCGTCGGCCCCTTCGCCGCCAACGTCCGCGACGCGGCGACTCTGCTGTCGGTGATCGCCGGCCACGATCCCCACGACGCCACCAGCTCCCCGGCTCCGGTGCCCGATTACGCTGCCGAGAGCGATAAAGGCGCTGAACGCCTGCACATCGGCGTCCCGGCCGAGTACTTCGCTGAGGGCCTCGACCCCGAAGTGCGCGCCTGCATCGAGGCGGGCATCGCCGCGCTTGAGGCCGCAGGCTGCACCATCAAGCCGGTCGCGCTGCCGCACACAAAGTACGCGGTGCCTGTTTATTATTTGATCGCGACAGCCGAGGCCAGCGCCAACCTGGCCCGCTTTGACGGCGTGCGCTACGGACCGCGCTCAAAGGATTCGGCGACTCTCTCGGATATGTACCGGCACTCGCGCGACGAGGGCTTCGGCGCCGAGGTCAAGCGGCGCATCCTGCTCGGCACCTATGCGCTCAGCGCGGGCTACTACGACGCTTATTATTTGAAGGCCCAGCAGGTGCGGCGCATCCTGGCCGAGGAGTATCTGCGCGCCTTCAACGAGGTGGACGCGATTGTAACTCCCACCGCGCCGACACCGGCCTTCAAGTTAGGCGAAAAGACCGGCGATCCGCTGGCCATGTATCTCGCCGACATCTATACAGTGACGGCGAGTTTGGCGGGGATTTGCGGAGTTACTGTGCCTTGCGGAACGACCAAGGCCGGTCTGCCGGTGGGGATGCAGGTGCTGGCCGCGCATCTGAATGAGGGCACGGCTTTCAGGGTCGCGCGGGCGGTGGAGGTGGAGCAATTGTGATGTAGAATTATCCACAGTTTTCAAAGCGGATTGGAGAGTGCGATGAAAAAACTAATCAAAGCCGTGTTGTTCTTCCTATTCGTTCTGCAAGCCTCAGTTTGTCTTGCTGGGCCATTTGGCTTCGATTTTGGAATGTCGAAGCAAGATATCATCAAGCTGGTCGGCAAAGGAGCAGTGATTGAAGATAAGAATGAAGTCCTGACCCTTTCAACAGCTCCAAAACCACATAGCGCCTTCGAACTATATATCTGCGTTATTTCTCCGCAAAAAGGGTTGCTCAAGGTCATTGCAATTGGCAAGGATATCGAGACTTCCAGTTCTGGCTCTGAAATCAAGTCATCGTTTTCTGATCTTCGGAATGCATTGGTTGAAACCTATGGGGATCCAACGAAAGATTTCGATTTTTTAGACGCGGGAAGTATTTGGAGTGAGTATCAAGACTGGATGATGGGCCTCTTGAAACACGAACGTACACTTGCATCCTACTGGAAATTGACCGTTCAGACGGATAAGCACATTACCGTCATAGCGTTGGAAGCTAAGGCGACTTCTCAG
>JBKQLG010000229.1:0-18707 GCA_052147235.1 Occallatibacter sp. | reverse complement strand
TGGCCAGCCTGTATTCGTGGACAGTGATTCTGGGCAAGATCTCATCCTTCCGCAAGGCGAACAAGGCAGGCCAGAAGTTTTTGCGCGCCTTCCGCAAGGCGACGCGCTTGCAGGAGATAGCGTCGCTGGCCGTGGAGTGCAAGGCGAGCCCGCTGGCGCAGGTCTTTAATGATGTGTACGAGACCTACAAGCGGCAGACGGGCGGCGCGGGACCGCCGCGCAACCTGACGCCGCTGGAGCGCTCGGCGCAGACGGCGGCCAGCGAGGCGGTGACCACCCTGGAGCAGCGGATGCCGTGGCTGGCGACGATTGCTGCGGTCAGTCCCTTCGTGGGCCTCTTCGGCACGGTGATGGGCATTATGGACGCCTTTCATGGGCTGGGCACGGTGGGTGCCGCAACGCTGCGGGCGGTGGCGCCCGGCATCTCCGCGGCGCTGATTACCACGGCGGCGGGGTTGTTTGTGGCAGTGCCGGCGCTGGTGGCTTACAACATGTTCACGGCGCGGATTAGAGGCTTCGCTTCGGGCTGCGACGACTTTTGCCGCGAGTTGCTGAACTCTCTGGAAGAGATTCCGGTGCGTCCGGCGATGGTGCAGCGCCCTGCCAACCCCGCCAGCCCCCTCATGCCCGAAGCCGGCCGGGAGGCCACCCGGGAGGTGGACCGTGGCCTTTTCAAATAGCAACGGCCAGACCCGAACCTCGCTGGCGGAGATCAACATCACGCCGCTAGTGGACGTGGTGCTGGTGCTGCTGATCATCTTCATGATTACCGCGCCGGTCCTGCAGTCGGGGATTGAAGTGGCCCTGCCCAAGACGCGGACGGTGCGGGAGATTACCGAGCAGCGGCTGGTGGTAACCATCGACCGCGATCAGAATGTATTTTTAGGCGATCTGCCTGTAAACATTCACGAGTTGGGCGCGAAGCTGCGCGCGGCGCAAGGCAGCTCGACCAAGCAGGTGATCTATCTGCGGGCCGACGAGCGGGTTCCGTTTGGAGCATTTGCCAGCGTGATGGACGCGGTGAAGCAGACCGGGATAACCAACATTTCCATTGTCACGCAGCCGCTGGAGACAAAGGCTGCCGGCGGAAGATAGCCGAGGAGTTCTCAGGCAAGCCATGGACATTTTGCTGAGAGGCGGCGATCAACCAGGGCGGGGACTGGCGCCGGAGCCGGTGATGGCCCCAGCTGCGGGATCGCTGTTGCTGCACGGCGGACTGGCTGCGCTTTTGCTGGCCTATGGCTTTCTTGGCGGGCTCTTTCATCACCATCAGTGGGGCAACGAGGCTGGCGGCGGAGCCATTCAGGTGAAGCTGGTCAGCAGTGTCCTGCCTTTGCCATACGATCAGCCGCCCAATGACAATGTGCTGGCAACCGATACGCCCAGCCAGGCGCCGGCCGAGCCCGCCGCCAAAGAGAAGCAGGCGGTGGACGAGAGCGCGATGGAAATTGTGGGTAAGCAAAAGAAACCGCAGCCGCAGACCGTGGCGCGCGTGCCGCAGAGCCAGGTTACGCCCCAACAGGAGAACAAGGCGCAGTACGGCGAGCAGGCGGGATCGTCAATCGCGCGCGCCACGCAAGCGCCGACGGTGGTCACCGTGGGGCACACTGCCATCGCCGACGCCGATTTCGGCAGCCGTTTCGGCTGGTACGTGAGCAACATGAACCAGGCCATCACTGCCAACTGGTACCAGCAGGAGGTAAACACATCAACACCCAAGGGATCGCGCGTTTATCTTGTCTTCACCATTCACCGCGATGGAACAGCTTCGGATATGAAGTTCGCCCAGGGCAGTGGCAGCCCCACGCTGGACCGCTCATGCCTGCGCGCCTTGCAACGGGTTGACTCCTTTGGTCAGTTGCCTTCGGCTTATCTGCCCAATACGCTGAATGTCTCTTATTATTGTGAGTATTGACTGCGCGCTTGATTTTCCGAGCGCTGACGCTCCTCGAACGTCTAACGATTATCAGGAAGGATTGCTCAGCATGAAGGCATACTCCCGGATCTCCCTCCTAACGGCTTTTACTCTGGTTCCCTTTCTTGTTCCACAACTGAGCGCGCAGGACTGGGTCCGCACCGGAACCAACCTGGGCAACGACCGCATTCGCATCGCCGCCGCCGATGTCAAGCCAGTGGGGGACGATCCACAAATGTCGGCGTTGAAGACGGCATTTGACTTTACGTTCTACAGCGATCTGGGCAACGCTGGCATCTTCGACCTGGTCTCGAAGAGCCTGGCTCCGCAGGCCGCGCCTGGGTCGCAGCAGGAGATCATCCTGGCGCAATGGTCGGCCGCGCCCTGCAACGCGGCAATGGTGGCCTTCGGCGCGCTTACGGTTGTCAAGGGGCGCATGATCCTCGACGGCTGGCTGGACGACGCGCGCAACACCGAGAACCCGCAGGTGCTGGGCAAGCAGTACAACGAAGAGGCCAGCCTGGATATGGCGCGCACGATTGCCCATCGCTTTGCCGATGAGATCATCCTGCGACTGGGCGGAGGCATCAACGGCATTGCCGAGACGAAGATCTATTTTGTCAGCTCGCGCAGCGGGACCAAAGAGATCTGGGTGATGGACTACGACGGTCAGAATCAGCATCAGATTACGCATCTGGGCACCATTTCGATGTCGCCGCGCATTTCGCCCGACAACACACGGATTGCGTTTGCCTCGCTGGGCAGCGAAGGATGGGCGATCCGGATGTACTCGCTGGAGATTGGACGGCTGGTGAGCTTTCCCGCTGGCGTGGCCGAGGGCCTCAACGAGTCTCCGGCCTGGTCGGCCGATGGAACAAAGATCGCCTTCTCGTCATCGCGCACGGGCGGATCCGAGATATGGGTTGCGGATGCGAACGGGACGAATCTGCGCCAGTTGACCAACTTCGCCGGGCCGGATTCCTCGCCCACCTGGAATCCGCGCACCAACGCGCAGTTGGCGTGGGTGAGCGGGCGCACGGGCCTGCCGCAAATCTATACGATGGACCAGGACGGCGCCAACGTGCAGCGGCTGACCGACGGAGGATATGCCATCTCACCCTCGTGGTCGCCCAGCGGTCAATTATTGACCTTCAGTTGGAACCGCAAGTATGGTCCGGGCGCGCCGGGCGGGCAGGACATCTATGTGATGGACATTATCAGTAAGCGCTGGCTGCAACTGACCCACGATGCGGGCAGCAACGACTTCCCCTCTTGGGCGCCAGACGGACGCCACATCGTTTTCGAGCGGGCCATCGGTGGGCACGCCAATATCTGGTCGATGCTGGCCGATGGCACCGAGCAGCATCAACTGACCCAGACGGGCAACAACTTCATGCCCAACTGGAGTTGGAAGTAAATCACGATACGGGATGCCGGCAGGCGGCGTCTCGGGCGGGATAGAAGACTTGGGTTTTCTGGGCTATGATGTGTACGTTGCTGAAATCACTGGTGGATTGCGCTGAAGGATTTTGGCTAATCGCGCTTCAAATCATGTTGGATACTACAGAAGGAGTAATCCATTGAACAGACTTCATCGCATTCTGACCCCTCTCGTTCTGCTTGTTGCCATCGCATCAATAGCCGGTTGCGGCAATAAACCGAAATCAGTTCCCGCGTCGGAAACCGCTCCGGCGGCGGCAACTGCACCGGCGCCTACCGCGCAGATCACTGCAACACCCGCGTATATCTCGGCGGGCGACCAGGTCCAGCTCAGTTGGCGCACGACGGATGCCAGCACGGTCTCCATCGACGGTATCGGCGATGTGCCCACCTCCGGTGTAAAGACCGTAACTCCTTCGGTTTCGACAAGTTATCACCTGGTTGCGAAGGGCGCGGGCGGCACTGCCGACGCCTCAGCGCGGGTAACCGTGAACCTGACTGCGCCACCGGCCGTGATAGTACCCACCAGGAACCTGAGTGCGGAAGATGAGTTCAAGGGCAGCGTCCAGGACATCTTCTTCGACTACGACACCTACGATATTCGCGCCGATGCGCAGGCCGTGCTCTCGCGCGATGCCTCTTACCTGGTCAGCCATCCAGCCACGAAGATCGTGATTGGCGGCTACTGCGACGAGCGCGGCTCCAACGAGTACAACCTCGCGCTGGGCCAGAACCGAGCCGATGCGACCAAGAAAGCTCTGGTTGCCGCCGGTGTGGCGGCCAACCGCATCCGCGTCATCAGCTACGGCAAGGAGAAGCCATTCTGCACCGAGTCGACCGAGGAATGCTGGCAACTAAACCGCCGCGGCGGTTTCACCCTCGACAAGTAAAATACTAATGGGGTCACAGATCGGAGATCGTACGTTGCTATACCGAACTCTGATCTCTGACCTTTGATCTCTGTTTCTTCACAGGTGAAACATGCAAAAAACACGCATTCTACGCAATCGTCTTCTTGCGGCGGCAGTGACAGCTTCCGTCTTCCTTTGCCTGCCGTCGCCCGCGCGCGCCGCCTCAAAGGAGATCGTCGAACTGCAAACCCAGGTGCAACAACTGCTGGATAGTGTGCAGCGCATCCAGTCAACCCTGGACGCCCGTCTGAGCGTGATTCAGCAACTGGCCGAGCAGACCGCTGACGACGCCAACCGGATGACCGCTGTCGTGACCGCGCTGCAGCAGAAGATTGCCGCGCAGAGCGATACGATCAACGGCAAGCTGGACGCCGCCTCCGGCCAGGCGCAAGCGCTGAACGACTCGGTGGACGAATTGAAGTCGCGCATTGCCAAGTTGGATAAATCAATCCAGGATTTACAGACGCAGTTGCAGAACATTCAAACTCCGCCCTCATCCATGCCCGGAACTCCTGCTCCTGTACCTGCGGCGATTCCGGCGCCCGTTCCGCCGAATGTGACTCCTGGCGAGGCTCCGGCTGCGGGGAGTCCCGCTGCTGCGATCAACCCTGCCGCGGAAGCGCCATCCGTCAATCAGGCGCCGCCTCTGGCGGAGACCTTCCAGGCCGGTCTGCGTGACTACAACGCGGCAAAGTACGGCGTGGCATCGGGTGAGTTTGAGGACGTCATTCACTACTACCCGCTGGATGATCTGGCCGGGACCTCACAGTTTTACCTGGGTGAAATCGCCTATAAGCAGCTCAAGCTCAGCGATTCGGTGAAGGCGTACAACGCCGTGCTGGAAAACTTTCCCGGCAACTCCAAGGCTCCGGCAGCGCAACTGCGCAAAGGGCTGGCGCTGATTCAGATGAACCGGAAGGAAGCGGGCATTCACGAACTGCGCTTGCTTATTCAGCGTCATCCGCAGACCCCCGAGGCGGCCCAGGCGCGCACCAAGCTGAACGGGATGGGCGTAAAGCCAACGGCGGCGCACTGAGCAGGAGATGAATTGCTGCTTCAATCGAGGTAGTCTTTCTGGTGCCTGTTCCCTGATCCCAGTCTTACCATCCTGTTGCATTCATGCAGCGATTGGTATACTGGCAGTGTGACTACAACTCGACTTGATTCCATCTCGAACGGTTACCGCTCCGAGACTTCCCCCAGTCAGAAGAGGGTGTTGTTGCTCAAGCCGCGCGGATTTTGCGCGGGAGTGGTGCGCGCGATTGACATTGTGAAAATCGCACTGGAAACCTTCGGCGCCCCCATCTATGTTCGCCGCGAAATCGTGCATAACCGCTATGTCGTAAATGAATTAGCGGACAAAGGCGCGATTTTTGTTCATGAGATCGACGATGTGCCCGATGGGCAGCGCGTCATTTATTCAGCCCACGGCGTCTCGCCGGCTGTCAGGGAGATCAGCAAGGGCCGCAATCTGCGGGTCATTGACGCCACCTGCCCGCTGGTCACCAAAGTTCACATCGAAGCGGTCAAGTTTGCCAAGCAGGGCTACTCACTAGTGCTGATTGGCCATCGCGACCACGACGAGATCGAAGGGACGTTGGGCGAAGCGCCCGAGGCGACCCAGGTGGTTTCCAATGTCGCAGAGGTCGCCGAACTCCAGGTGCCCGACCCCAACCGCGTGGCATACCTGACCCAGACCACACTCTCGCTGGACGAGGCTCGGGACATTATCCACGCCCTCAAGTTGAAGTTCCCCAACATTGTTGGCCCTCACTCCCAGGACATCTGCTACGCCACTGAGAACCGCCAGGTTGCGGTCCGCAACGTGGCCCACAACGCCGAACTGGTGCTGGTGGTGGGCTCAACCAATAGCTCCAACTCCAACCGCCTGGTCGAGGTTTCGCGCAACCTGGGGACTATCGGCTACCTGATTGACAACTCTCAGGCCATCAACCCATCCTGGCTGGTAGGCGTAAGCACGGTTGCGGTGACGGCCGGCGCTTCGGCTCCTGAAGTGTTGGTCGAGGACGTGGTCAATTACCTGCGGCAAAACGGTTACGATAACGTCGAAGAGGTTGAAGTGATGCCGGAGAATGTGCGCTTCGGCCTACCGCCGGAGATCGTGCAGGCCATCGGCAGCGCCGACCGGGCTGAGGCTGTCGCGGTGAGGTAATGACAGGGACAGGGATAAGAGTCTGAGGCGTTCGAATCGCATGATCATTCAGCAGAGCAAGACCCAATTCGCAGCGCCCCGCTTCGGTCGGCTTGATGCGGACCTGACCGAGGTGCAATCAGCGATCGTCCGCTCGCGCGAGTACCTGCTCTCCCGGCAGCATCCTGAGGGGTACTGGAATGGGGAGCTGGAAGCCGATGCGATGCTTGAAGCCGACTATATCTTCCTGCACACGCTGCTCGATAGCGGCGATCCGGGCCGGCTCAAGCGGGCGTTCGCGGAGATGATGCGCTACCAGAACGAGGACGGCAGTTGGAGCATCTATCCCGGCGGGCCGGGCAACCTCTCGCTCTCGGTCAAATGCTACTCCTCAGCCAAGCTGATGGGCATTGGTGGCGACGATTCCCGGCTGGCCAAATGCCGTGAATGGGTTCTGGCGCACGGCGGAGTAGTTGCTTGCAACACCTTCACCAAGATGTATCTCTGCGCGCTGGGCGAGTACGACTACGACGCAGTGCCCGCCATTCCGCCGGAGATTGTTCTCTTTCCCAAGTGGTTCTACTTCAACATTTATGAGATTTCCTCCTGGTCGCGCGGAATCCTGGTTCCGCTGGCCATCATGTATGCCAAGAAGCCCTTCAAGAGAATCCCCTCCGAGCAGGGCATCGACGAGTTGTTCGTGGGCGGGAGAGCCAACTCGATCCTTCGCCTGCGCAGATATCGCAAGTCATTCCTCTCCTGGCGCAACTTCTTTATCGTTCTTGACCGGCTCATGCACTGGGCCGAGGCAGTTCATCTTCGCCCCGTGCGTAAGATAGCCCTCAAGCGCGCGGAGAAATGGCTGCTGGAGCGGCTGGAGATGTCCGACGGGCTGGGCGCGATCTATCCGGCGATGCTGAACGCCATCATTGCGCTGCGATGCCTGGGTTACTCCGAGGACGATCCGCAGGTGATCCGCGCGCGCGACGAGTTCGAGAAACTTGGAATAGAAGAACCGCCGAGCGCGCAGCTCCCCGAGCCCACCTTTCGCATGACCCCCTGCGCATCGCCGGTGTGGGATACGGCGCAGGCGGTCTTTACGCTGGGCGAGGCCGGCGTCGCGCGCAACGACCCTCGCCTGCTCAAAGCCGTGGATTGGATGCTCTCCAAAGAGGTTCGCCACAAGGGCGACTGGGCCGTAAAGGTTCCCAACACCGAACCCGGCGGCTGGTACTTCGAGTTTAACAACGAGTTTTATCCCGACACCGACGACACCGCGCAGGTGCTGATGGCGCTCAGCAAGGTGGACAATCCCCGCGAGCGCTACCAGCACCAGGTGGCCGAGCGCGCCATTGCCTGGGAGTTCGCCATGCAGTGCAAGAGTGGCGGCTGGGGCAGCTTCGACAAAGACAATACCAAGATGATCTTCCAGTACATCCCCTTCGCCGATCACAACGCCATGCTTGATCCGCCGACGGTGGACATTACCGGGCGCATGCTGGAGATGCTGGCAAGTTATGGTTACACGCGCGGCGACAAGCGCGTCGAGAAGGCTATCCAGTTCATCTGGAGCGAGCAGGAGCCGGATGGAAGCTGGTTTGGGCGGTGGGGCGTGAACTACATCTACGGTACTTTCCTGGTGCTGCGCGGGCTGGAAGCGATCGGCGTCGATCACCTCGAGCCGCAGATTCAGCAGGCGGCCGAGTGGATTCGCATGGTGCAGAACGCCGACGGCGGCTGGGGCGAGAGTTGCGGCAGCTACGACGATCCCAGCATCCGCGGCGAGGGCATCAGCACACCCTCGCAGACGGCCTGGGCGCTGCTCGGCCTGTTGGCCGCCGGCGACGACCGCTCCGACTCGATTGCAAAAGGAATCCGCTGGCTGCTCCAGCGGCAGCAAGCCGATGGCAGTTGGGATGAGTCGCTGGGCGAAGGAAAACAGCGTCAGGGTATCATTACAGGCACGGGCTTCCCCAGAGTCTTTTACCTGGCCTACACGCTCTACCGGCAGTACTTCCCGCTGCTGGCTCTGACTACATATCGCCGAACGATGGAACGCGCCGCGCATGGCGCGGGAGGTTAATTCCAAGATGGCTATTCCTATCTCTCAGGTGGGCACAGTTGCCAGTTATGTGCTGAAGAAGAAGCTCGCGGGCGTCAAGCGCTATCCCCTGGTGCTGATGCTGGAGCCGCTCTTCCGCTGCTCGCTGGCCTGCGCCGGCTGCGGCAAGGTGCAGTATCCGCCGCACATCCTCAAAAAGCAGCTCACCCCCGAAGAATGTTTTGCCGCGGTGGAAGAGTGCGGCGCGCCAATGGTCTCGATTCCCGGCGGTGAGCCGCTGCTGCATCCGCAGATCGTCGAGATCGTCAACGGCCTGATCGCGCGCAAAAAGTACATTTATCTCTGCACCAACGCGCTCGAACTCAAAAAGAAGCTGCCGGAGTTTACGCCCTCCAAGTACCTCACCTTCTCCGTGCATCTCGACGGCCAGCGCGAGCATCATGACTTTTCCGTCTGCCGCGAGGGCGGCTACGACATCGCCACCGAGGGCATTCGGGAGGCCGTCCGGCGCGGCTTCCGCGTCACCACCAACGCCACCTTCTTCGACGGTACTGACCCCCACAGCGTTCGCGACTTCTTCGATGAGGTGATGGGCATGGGTGTCGAGGGCATCATCCTTTCGCCCGGCTACAGCTACGACAAGGCGCCCGACCAGAACCACTTCATGGGCCGCGCCCGCGTCCGTCGCCTCTTCCGCGCCATTCTTTCCAATCGCAAACCTACCTGGAAGTTCAATATGTCGCCCTTGTTCCTGGAATTCCTGATGGGCGACCGCAATTATGAGTGCGTGCCGTGGGGAATGCCGACCTATAACATCTTCGGCTGGCAGAAACCCTGCTACCTGCTGCAAGAGGGCTACGCGGAGACATTCAAGGAGTTACTGGAATCGACAGATTGGAAAGAATACGGCGTACCCAGCGGCAATCCCAAGTGCGCCAACTGCATGGTCAGTTGCGGCTACGAGACTCCGGCGGTGATCGAAGGCTTTACTACTTTGAAGGGTTTTATCGCCATGGCGCGCGGCAACTTCAGAAAATACCCGAATGCCAATGCGATGAAGGTCTTCAACGATGCCGCGCCGCGAAGTCATGCAGCGCTGGTGCAGATCGCGGAGCGTGAAGCCATGCTTGAGGAGACTCACGCATGAGCGGCACAGTAAAAGCTGGGTGGCCCATCCTTTCGCGTTCTTTACGAGAGGGTGGGAAACCACGAACTCCAACCAGCTTATTTACGAGGATATATACGCATGACCGCTGAAGTACTGAAATACACACTGGCTCAGGTGGAAGCGTTGGAGCTGGCTCCCGGCGCGCGGCACGAGAACCTGGAAGGCTGGGTTCCCGCGCTGGCCACGGACGAAGACCTGCGCGAGGCCCTGGGAAAAGCGCTCGACTATCGCGGCGATGTGACCCTCACGCTTAAGTCTGGCGAGCGTATTGATGCCTATATTTTTAATTGCCATACCGGCGCCACGCTGGCTGACTCCTGGGTGCAATACTACTCGCCAACCGCGCCGGAAAAGCGCAAGGTAGGCTACGCCGAGATCGCCCGCATCGAGTTCACCGGCAAAGACCGCGCCGCCGGAAAGCACTGGGAAGATTGGGTGAAGAAGTACAACGAAAAGAAGGCCGCGGGCGAGACCAACATCGGCCTCGCGCCCGATAGGCTAGACTAATACCAACACGCCGCGCGCAGAAAGATAGTGCCCGCATGAATGCACGTCAGCCCGTCTCTCGCATCCTCGGCTTCGCCTTTCTCCTCCAGTTCTTTACCTCGCTCGCTGGTGGCCTCATCCTCAACATGGGTCTTGTCGTTCCCGGCGACACCGCCGCCACCCTCCTTCGCATCGCCGCCCGCCCATGGCTTCTCCGTGTCAACATCCTTGACGAAATGGTCACTGCCGCTGGCGTCATCTGGCTTGGCGTGTTGCTTTATGCCGCTCTCCGCGAACATGGTCGAGTAGCCGCGCTCACCGCTTTCTCCCTCTACGTTCTTGAGGCTGTCCTCCTTGCCGTAAGCCGCCTCGCCGCCTTCCCGCTTCTAGCCATCAGCACCCAGTTCGCCGCCACCCCCTCCGCGTCTCTCCTCGCCGAGGCAAACAGCGCCCTCGCCTCCATGAACTTCGGCTACACGCTTCTCATGCTTGTCTTCTGTCCCGGCGCCATCCTTTTCTACTGGCTCCTCTTCAAGTCGCGCCTCGTTCCTCGTGCTCTTTCACTCTGGGGACTCATCACCGTCATCCCCATCTTCTTCGCCATCGCTCTCTCCGTCCTCGGCATCAACCTCCCGTTCTACATCTTCGTTCCCTATATTCCCTTTGAATTCGTCATCGGCCTCTGGATTCTTATCAAGGGCGTGAGAGTCACGCCTGCCGAATCATGAAGTAAAATGCAAAGATCAGGGATCGGGAATCAGTTTTCTCCCTGATCAGTTCCCATCAACCTTTGGAGTTGCGCAATGGAAGACGGCATCGAGGGTGAAGAACTTCCGGAGTTGTCGCCTGCGCCAGAAGAAAGCGAGGAGGACAAAATGCCGGAAATGGTTCCCGTTCTGGATCATGCACACGCGCCGCATGGCCACGGAGGCGGCGTTCCCTGGCTCGACATCATTGTTGGCCTGAGCGCCATCTTTATCTCCGTGGTCTCTCTCGTTGTCTCCATCGGGCACGGTAAGACGATGGAGAAGATGGTGGATCAGAATCAGAAGATGGTCGTGGCCAGCACGCTGCCGCTCTTGACTATGGGTTACTACATAGATGGTTCCAACCGCGCAGACAAGATTCGATTAAGCGTCGAAAACGATGGAGTAGGTCCGGCCATTGTCGAAAGATTTGAGATACGCTATAAGGGCGTTGCGCAAACAACCGATATGCTCTTCAAGAATTGTTGTGCCCCTTTCCTCGATAAGGATGGCCTTTTTCATGGCGGCTACGTCCATATCTCCGGCTCGATTTTACCTGCTCGCGAAAAGAAAGATATTATTACGATCAGCCCGAAAGGCTCAGACAATCGGCTAAGTCTGGCGTTTGAAAAGTCCATGAATAATGATTTGAGCATTCACGCCTGTTATTGTTCGGTGCTGGAAGAGTGCTGGGAGACCGACTTCGACTCCAGTAAACGCCCGCAACCGGTGAAGGAGTGCAAAGTCGCGCCGAATGAAAAGCTCTGGTAGAGAAGTGTGGGACAGGTAGCAGGATGAGCGATGATCGCCAATTAGAAGAACTTGCCGGAGTGGGTCCAGCCGCTCTCTCCGATCTGCGCCTCCTTGGCATTCGTTCGGTTGCCGGGTTGGCGCTCGAAGATGGCAAAGAGTTATACGAGCGGCTTTGCCAGCGAACCGGGCAGCAGCACGACCCCTGCGTTCTCGATGTCTTCCGCTGCGCCGTCGCCCAGGCCCGCGATCTGGAGCTTCCCACAGAGCAGAGGAAGTGGTGGTATTGGAGCAGGTTGCGCAAACGTCGGCCCTCCGTCGTAAACTGATCCCTGACCATGAAAGTATTCCTCACCGGCGCGACGGGATTCATAGGCCATCATGTGGCGCGGGCGCTGGCCTCGGATGGCGCCAAGCTGCGCCTTCTCGTCCGCAAAACCAGCAACCTGGCCAATCTCGAAGGCATCGCCGGGGAAACCCACGTCGGCGACCTTGCCGATCCCGAATCGCTTAAGCCCGCGCTCGCCGGATGCGACGCGGTGGTCCATGTGGCCGCCGACTACCGCCTCTGGATTCCCGATCCGGCGGCGATGTACAAGGCCAACGTGGACGGGACTCGCGAATTATTAAAACTGTCGCGCGAGGCCAGGGTCAAGCGCTTCGTCTACACCTCCAGCGTGGCCACGATGCACTTCCGCCGCAACGGCCTGGTCATCAACGAGGACACGCCGGTCTCGCTCGCCGACATGGTCGGCCACTACAAGCGCTCCAAGTTCCTCGCCGAGCAGGAAGCGATCAAGGCCGCGCAGGGCGGACAACGCGTGGTGATCCTGAATCCAACCACGCCCATCGGCCCCAACGACACCAAGCCCACCCCCACTGGCCGCATCTTTGTAGACTTCCTCAACGGCAAATTCCCCGCCTACATGGACACCGGGCTGAATCTGGTCGATGTCGCCGAGGTCGCCCGCGCCCATGTTCTTGCGCTCACCAAGGGCCAATCCGGCCGCCGCTATATTCTCGGCGGTGAAAACCTCACCCTCAAGCAGATTCTCGACAAGATGGCGGCCATCACCGGCCTCAAATCGCCGACGGTGGAGATTCCTTTTATCGTCGCGGCGACCTACGCCTTCTTCGAGGAGTGGATCACCGGCCGCATCCGCAAGCGCGAGCCGCGCGCCACGCTCGAAGAGGTGCGCATGGGCCGCAAGAAGATGTACGCCAGCAGCGCCCACGCGCAACAGGAGCTGGGCTTCCGCATCCTGCCCATCAACCCGGCGATGAAGGCGGCGATAGAGTGGTTCCGCGCGCATGGCTATGCGCCCATGGCCAAAGTATGACCCGCACAGCCATCATCGCCGCGATGCCCGCCGAGCTGAAGCCGCTGACCCGCGGCTGGCAGCACTCGCGCTCTAACGGCGTCGATCTTTGGCGCTGGAGCTTTGACGGCGGCGAGTGGATTGCCGCATGCGCTGGGGCCGGAGTGGACCGCGCGGCCAAAGCGTTTGTCGAAGTGGAAAAGATCGGAGAGCCTGATTCGGTGATCTCCACCGGCTGGGCGGGAGCCTTGCGCGGGGAGCTTGTCTCCGGTCAGGCCTACGACGTTTCCATCGTCATTGACGCTCGGACCGGGGAGCGCTTTCGGACTCCATATGCTGATGGTTCAGTGGATGGGCGTCCCAGGTCTCAAAATCGAGACCTGGGCCACCCAGATTTGTGGCTGGTCACAAACGCAAAGGTCGCCGACGCCGCCGAGAAGCAGCGCCTCGCATCCACCTACCAGGCCGCTCTGGTCGACATGGAGGCCGCAGGGGTCGCCCGCCTCGCCCGGATGCACGGCATCCCGTTTTATTGCATCAAGGGAATCAGCGACGGCTATAGTGACAATCTGCCTGATTTCAATCGCTTTATCTCTAAAGACGGACAGTTCCAATTGCTGCGCTTCGTGTTTTTCGCGCTGGTGAGGCCGTGTCACTGGCGGGCGCTCATCCGGATGGGCGAAAATAGTAGCAAGGCTGCTCGCGCCATCGCGGCCTCCGTGCTCGATTTGCTGGATGAACAATGTAACATTAGAAAGCCCAATGGCTACCCAAAACGCTGAACCCCGAATCGATGCGAGCATTCCCTCCACCATGCGGGCCGTCGTTTACCACGGCGTCAACGATCTGCGCCTTGAAACGGTTCCGGTACCCGTGATCGGACCGGGAGAGCTGCTGGTCAGGATTGCCAGCTGCGGCGTCTGCGGGACTGATCTGAAGAAGATTCACCTTGGCTCGCACTCCGCGCCGCGCATCTTCGGCCATGAGATGGCCGGAACTATAGTTGCAACCGGCGAGGGAGTGACCAAGTTTTCCGTCGGCGATCGGGTGATGGTCTTCCATCACATTCCCTGCGGCCACTGCTACTACTGCCGCAAGCAGACCTTCGCGCAATGCTCCACCTACAAAAATGTCGGCGCAACGGCGGGCTTCGAGCCTTCCGGCGGCGGCTTCTCCGAGTACATCCGTGTGATGGATTGGATCGTCGCGATGGGCGGCGTGGTGCGGATTCCCGATGGAGTTCCATTTGAGCAGGCGGCCTTTATCGAGCCGGTGAACACGGTTCTGAAGGCCGTTAAAATGCTGAATCTGGCCGACGACGAGACGGTTCTGGTGATCGGTCAGGGTCCGATCGGCATCATGCTGGCCGCGCTCTCACGCCGCAGCGGAGCACGCGTGCTGACCTCGGATTTGTATCCCGAGCGCCATGCGATTGCCGCCAGATTCGGCTTGCACGAACCCATTCACGCCGGAAAAGAAAACGTTGTCGAACGCGCGATGACCGTTACCGAAGGCCGCGGCGCTGATGCGGTGATTCTGGCCGTGGGCGGCTCGGCGCTGATTCCCACGGCGATGGCGGCAGTACGCCCCGGCGGCAAAGTGATGCTCTTTGCGCAGACGCAGCACGAGACGGCCAGCTTCGATCCCGGCGCGGTCTGCATGGACGAGAAGACGCTGCTGGGTTCATACTCAGCCTCGACGGCGATTCAGCCCGAGGTGGAAGAGCTGGTGCTGGGCGGCTATCGCGATGGATTTGATCTGACGCAACTGATCTCGCATCGTTTTCCGCTGGAGGAAGCGGTTCACGCGATTGAGGTCGCTTCACACCCGCAGGCAGACTCAATGAAGATTATGATTGAAACTAAGCCTGGAGCCGGGGCAGAGCGAGGAGGAGAGAGATGGCAGGCACGGTAAAAGCCGCAATCCTCCGAGGCCGCAAGACCGTCGGGACGGTTGTAAAAGAGGGACGCAAGAAAGCCGAGAAAGTCGTCGAAGAAGGCCTCAATACTGTCGATACAGTGGTCGAGGTCAGCTTCAACACCGTCGAGACGGTGGTGGTCGAAGGCCGCAAGAAGGTCGAATCCGCCGTCAGCCTGGGCCGCAAAACCGTCGAGCACGCGCTATTGCACGACCGCAGCACCATGCAGGCCGCCGTCCTCCACGGACGCGAGGATATTCGGATCGAGAGCGTGCCGGTTCCTCAAGCCGGGACGGGAGAGCTGGTACTCAGCGTGGGCGCGGCGCTCACCTGCGGCACCGACCTGAAGGTCTTCCGCCGGGGCTACCATGCGCGGATGATTGTGCCCCCAGCGCTCTTTGGTCATGAGATGGCCGGAACCGTTGTCGAGGTTGGCGAGGGAGCCGAGGGATTCGCTCCCGGCGACCGTGTGGTCGCGCTCAACTCCGCTCCCTGCGGCCAGTGTTATTTCTGCGCTCACGGCCAGGAGAACCTGTGCGACGATCTGCTCTTCAACAACGGCGCTTATGCTGAGTTTATCCGCATTCCGGCGCGCATTGTGGCCAAGAATACGCTGCATGTGCTGGAGCACGTGCCGCTGGAGCACGCGGCGCTGACCGAGCCGCTGGCCTGCGCGGTCCATGGCTTTGAAGACTCGCACCCGCGTCCCGGCGACACCGTGGCCGTCATCGGCGGCGGCCCGCTAGGATTGATGATTCTCCATGTGGCCGCTCTCTATGGCTGTGAGGTCATCGCTATCGTCAAGCACGACGGGCAGGTGGAGGCTGCACGCCAGTTGGGCGCGGCCCACGTGGTGCAGACCAGCAGCATTCGCAAGGCCATCCGCGATACCCGCGCGCTGACCGAGAAGAATCGCGGCGTGGACATCGCTATCGAAGCCGTCGGCGTGCCCGAGGCATGGCAGGAGGCCGTCGAACTGGTGCGCAAGGGCGGTACTGTGAATTTCTTCGGCGGATGCGCACTGGGCACGCACGTTACGCTCGACACCAATCGTATCCACTATTCCGACATAACTCTGCGCGCCACCTTCCACCACACTCCGGACATCTGCCGTAAGGCCCTTGATCTGATCACCGGCGGCCGTTTCCAGGCGGGAGCCTTCATCACCGGCCACGCGCACCTTTACGAACTCAACCGCGTCTTTGAGAAGCTGATGAATCGCTCGAGTGAGATCAAGACCGCCATCGTGCCTTGAGGTGAAGCCATGACGATCGATCCGGTTGAACCCTACAACGAGACGCCCGGCGGGAAAGCGCAACTGCAGGAGGAATTGCTCGCCCGCGGCTGGGCCGCTCTGCCTGACAGCTATCGCTTACCCTATGTTGTGCCCACGCTCGAAGAGGCTCAGGCCTGGTGCAAGCAGCTGGCCGAGTCGCATTATGAAAACTTCCATGTAGCGTCGTGGTTTCTGCCCAGGGATCTGCGCCCTCACTTTTACTCCATCTATGCCTACTGCCGCGTCTCCGACGACCTTGGCGACGAGGTAGGCAACCGCGCCGCTGCTTTAGCGCTCCTCGATTTTTGGGGGCGTGAGCTGGATGCCTGTTTCGAGGGCCGCACGCGCCATCCGGTCTTTGTCGCGCTGGCCCAGACAATCCAGGATTGCTTCATTCCCAAGGAGCCGTTTGCCGATCTGCTCGTCGCCTTTCGCATGGATCAAATCATGACCCGCTACGAGAGCATCGACGATCTGCTTGGCTACTGCCGCTATTCGGCCAATCCCGTTGGCCGCCTGGTGCTCTACGCCTGCGGCGAGTCGAACGAGGAAAACTTCGCCCTCTCCGACGCCACCTGCACCGCGCTGCAATTGGCGAACTTCTGGCAGGATGTGCGCGAGGATTATGCCCGCGGCCGGATCTATCTTCCGAAAAATGATATGGATTTCTATCGCGTCACCGAAGAATATATTGCCGAAGGCATTGTCACGCCGGAGTTTCGCGCCCTGATGCATTGCGAGGTTGATGTTGCGCGGTCGTTGTTTGAAGAAGGCCTGCCGCTGATCGGCCGGGTCCATCGCGACCTGGCCATCGATCTGGACCTCTTCAGCCGCGGCGGCATGGAGATTCTTCGCGCCATCGAACGCCAGGGCTACGATGTTCTTAGCGCGCGGCCCGCTATCTCGAAGAGCAGAAAAATAGCGCTGATGATGCGCGCCTTTAGGGCGAAGCTGTTGCCCTTTCTGCGCCTCGGCAATCCGAGTTAAAGGAAGGCAGCATGACGCAAGACTCCAAATTGAATGCGGCTTACGCTGCCTGCCGCGAGATCGCCAGGCGGGAGGCGAAAAACTTTTACTATGCCTTTGTCGCTCTCCCCCTGCCGCGCCGCAACGCCATCTGCGCAATCTACGCATTCATGCGCCAGGCCGACGATTTGGCGGACGACGATTACCTGCCCCGCGACGAGCGCCGCCGCTCTCTGGACGCATGGCTGGCCGACTGGCGCGGCGTCTGCCATGGAGGCGATTCTTCTGACCTGGTCTTCGTTGCCGTGCGCGATGCCGTCGAGCACTTCAATATCCCGCTGCATCTGCTCGATGAGTTAGTCGCCGGCGTGACCATGGACCTCGATCAGAATTCATCCGATGCGCCTGACACCTATGCCACCTTCGAGGATCTTTATCGCTACTGCTATCTGGTAGCTTCGGTCGTGGGTCTGGTTTGCATTCACATCTTCGGCTACTCGGATCCCCGCGCCGAAAAGCTCGCCGAAGAGACCGGCATCGCCTTTCAGCTTACCAACATACTGCGCGATGTATCCGAGGATGCAGTTCGCAACCGCGTCTATCTGCCGCTCGAAGATCTCGCGGCCCACAATGTAACGCTCGACTCGCTGCTGCACCGCAAACTCGGCACGCCGCCCACGACAAACGAACGCGCTCTGCTCGCCGCTATCGCCCGGCGCGCGAGGGTCTTTTATTGGTCGGCCCAGGAGTTACTGCCCCTGATCGACATCGAGAGCCGCCCCGCACTGTGGGTGCTGGTATCGATCTACCACGACCTCCTCAACCGTATTGAAAAAGCCGGCTATGATGTCTTTTCCGGCCGCATCGGCGTGCCCCGGCCGCAAAAGCTCGGCATTATGATCGTCGGCCTCGCGCGTATGGGTTGGGCGCGCTTGTTTGCTTGATTCAATCGCAAAGAATGGACGAATTATTGACCAGTTTGCAACAGAATCCGCATAAGTCAGTCGCCGTCATCGGTGCGGGCGTCGCCGGCATGAGCGCGGCCTGCGCTCTGGCTGAGGCGGGCTTTCGCGTGCAACTGGTCGAGCGGCGCGGCTACCTGGGCGGGCGAGCTTCATCCTATCTGCATCCGGGCGTCAATGAGGTCATCGACAACTGCCAGCACGTGCTTTTTGGCTGCTGCACCAACCTTCAGGGCTTCTATCGCCGCATCGGCGTCGCGGATCGCATCCACTGGACCAGTGAGATGACAATGATCGAGCCGGGTGGGCGGCGTTCGCGGCTGGGGCCGTTTGAGTTAGGCCCGCTACGTCTGCCCGCGCCGTTGCACGCCGCGCCCAGCTTCCTTAATGCGCACGCCTTCTCGGTCGCCGACAAACTCGCGCTGGGCCGCGCGATGCGGGCGATGATGAAACCGGAGGCGCTCGTTGATTCACGCGAGTCGCTCGGCGACTGGCTGCGCCGACACAAGCAGACTGAGGGCGCAATTAATCGCTTTTGGCGGTTGGTGATCGCCAGCGCGTTGAATGCGGAGATTGATTCGATTGCGGTACCCTACGCGGTCAAGGTGATTCGCGAGTTGTTTTTGAACTCAGCAC
>JBKQLG010000228.1:0-5358 GCA_052147235.1 Occallatibacter sp. | reverse complement strand
ACCACCCGCTAGCGGCCACAAGTGCGCCCGCTGCTGGAACTTCATGCCGGAGGTAGCTAGCTACGGCATCTGGCAGAATGTCTGCACGCGTTGCAGCAATGCGCTGACGGAGATGAAGATCGCTCCGCCGGAAGCCACATAACCTCCGTGCCCCATCCATTCGCCGTTTTCTGGCGAAAGGGTGGGATACCAAAAACACGATCTTGAATAGTGCGTTTTTATCGTTTTTGCGCGGTTGATTTCATGGTCTCCCACCCATTTCACAAAGAACGTGATATGGATGGGGCACAGAAGTTCCTTGCACTTTCAGGAAAAATGCACGTGTTCTTAGAAGGTTTTACGATGAAACTCACCGCCCCTCGCCGCCTGCACTGGCTGCTGCTGATCTCCGCAGTCATCATCTTTCTCGACCGGCTGACCAAGACATGGGTAACGCTGCACATTCCCATGGGAGGCGCGATTCCGGTGATCCCGCGCATTCTGCGCCTCACCCACTGGACCAACGAAGGCGCGGCTTTTTCACTCTTCGCCGACTCCGCCTCGCCGCACGCGGTTCGCTGGGGGCTGATCTGCTTCTCCTCGCTGGCGGCGATGCTGGTTCTCTTTGTCATGGTTCGCCTGGCGGATCGCTTCACGCTCACAACGGTCGCGCTGGCGCTCATCTTGGCCGGAGCGCTGGGCAACGTCCACGACCGCATCGCCTACGGCTCGGTAGTGGACTTCATCGAGATCCATATCTTCAGCTACCACTGGCCCGACTTCAATATCGCCGACTCGTCCGTCGTTACCGGCGCGTGCCTGTTGCTGCTTGACTCGCTGCGGCACAAGAAAACTCCAGTGGAATAACTTCCCACCTTCAGGAGGATTTCATGAAGATTTTTGATCTAACTTCACGAATGCGTACTTTCTTCTTAGTGTTGGCCGCTATCCCCTTCCTTTTTCCAGTAACAGCCAGGGCCGAGCGGCTGCCGCAGAGCGTGCGCCCGGAGCACTACACGCTCCGGCTCACGCCTGATCTGAAGACCGCGATCTTCACCGGCATTGAGACCATCGACGTGAATCTTGCCGAGCCGGCGAATCGCATCACGCTGAACGCCGTGGAACTCGATTTGAAGAGCGTGATTGTGACCGCCGGAGGCAAAGAGCAGCAGGCCATTGTCACTCTCGACAAGGAGAAGGAGCAGGCCACCTTCACCGTTGCGGATAAGCTGCCGGCGGGCAGGGCTAAGCTGGCCATCACGTACTCGGGAATTCTGAACAACGAGCTGCGCGGCTTCTATCTCTCCAGGACCGCCAAGCGTAACTACGCCGTTACGCAATTTGAATCCACCGACGCGCGCCGCGCCTTTCTCTGCTTCGACGAGCCGGCCTTCAAGGCCACCTACGACGTCACTCTGGTGGTGGACGCGGGCGACACGGCCATCTCCAACACTCCCATCGAAAGCGATACTCCCGGCCCCGTGGAAGGCAAACACACGCTTAAATTCACCTCTACGCCGAAGATGTCCACCTATCTCGTCGCCTTTCTGGTCGGCGACTTCCAATGCGCCACAGGCGCATCCGACGGCGTAGTCATCCGCTCCTGCGCCACTCCCGACAAGGTGGCGCTCACGCCTTACGCCCTCGATATCGCTACCCACGTGCTGCACTACTACAACAACTACTTCGGAATTCCTTATCCGCTCAAGAAGCTGGACCTGATCGCGCTGCCCGACTTCGAGGCCGGCGCGATGGAAAACTTTGGCGCCATAACCTATCGCGAGACCGATATGCTGATTGATCCCAGGATAGCCTCGGTCGACGCACAGAAAGAGGTGGCTCTGGTCGTCGCGCATGAGATGGCCCACCAGTGGTTCGGCGACCTGGTGACGATGCAGTGGTGGGATAACATCTGGCTCAACGAGGGCTTTGCCACGTGGATGGAGAACAAGGCCGTGGCCCACATGCACCCGGAGTGGAACATCGACGAAACCGTCATCTCCGACCTTAATCAGACTCTCATTCTTGACGCGCAGCCCACGACGCGAGCGATTCGCGCCCATGCCAACACGCGCCAGGAGATCGAACAAATGTTCGACGGCATCTCCTACGGCAAGGCCAGCGATGTATTGCTGACCGTGGAGAATTATCTCGGCGAGGAGACCTTCCGCCAGGGCGTGCATAACTACTTGTCCGCCCACGAATACGCCAACGCGACCGCGGAAGATTTTTGGGGCGCGCAGACCATAACCAGCCATAAGCCGGTGGACAAGATCATGGAGAGCCTGGTAACCCAGCCCGGAGAGCCGCTGCTCACCTTTGGCGAACCGGCCAACGGCAAAGTTACGGTTACGCAGAAGCGCTTCTTCCTCAGTCCCAGCATTGTTCCGAACCCCGCGCAGAAGTGGACTCTTCCTGTTTGTTTCAAGACCGTCAAGGGGCCGGATTGCCAAGTGCTCGCGCCTGCGGACACCGCGCTGAAGATCCCTGCGAGCGGTCTCTTCTTTGCCAATGCCGGCGGCAAAGGCTACTATCGCAGCGCCTATCCGACGAGTGTCTATGCGGCATTGGTGGCGCAGGTGGAATCCACACTCACACCCAGCGAGCGCATCAGCCTGATCGGCGATGAGTGGGTGCAGGTGCGCGCCAACAAGGCTGCCATCGGCGACTATCTCAATCTGACGGCGGCCGTGAAAGCCGATTCCGGCGCGGAGGTGGTGGACGAGGCAATCAATGGCGTTAACACAGCCTATACACAGATTGCGGCCAGCGCGGATGAGCGCGCCGGACTCTCGGAGTGGATCCGCTCGACCTATGCGCCGGTATACACCAAGTTAGGCCCACCCGCCGAAACCGACTCGGCCAACACGCGCGAGTTGCGCGCCGATCTCTTCGGACTGCTTGGCCAGCGCGGCAAAGACCCTGCCGTGCTAGCGCAGGCGCGGGAGATTTCCGCAAGGTACCTGGCCGATCCCGGTTCTGTCGAGGCAACCCTGAGCCAGACCGCGCTCTCCATCGCCGCACGCCATGGCGACGCAGCCCTCTTCGACCAGTTGCAAAAAGTCTATGAAACCTCAACCAATCCGGAGATCCAGGAGGGGGCGCTGCGCCTGCTGACGCAATTCGAGAACCCTGCGCTGGTCCAGCGCTCGCTCGACTATGCCCTCAGCGGCAAGGTGCGCACCCAGGACGCGGTCATCCAGCTCGCCATCGCCCTCCGGAGTGATGAAAACCGCGATCAGGCGTGGAAGTACATCCAGGACAACTGGGAGAAGGTACAGACCCAGCTCACTCCCGAGATGGGCGCCTACCTGGTGCGCTCGACAGGCAACTTCTGCTCCACCGAAGCCCGCACGAGCGTGGAAACATTCTTCTCTACGCACAAGGTGCCCGCCGCCGACAAAGCTCTCAAGCACGCTGTCGAAAACATCGATGGCTGCATCGAACTGCGCAAGCTCCAGGAGCCAAAGCTGAAGCAGTGGCTGGCCGCTCAACCCAAACCTTAGCCGCAATCCAAAGCTGGATGCCCACAAAAGTCCCTTGCCCATCCTTTCCGCGACCTTTGCGAAAAGGGTGGGAATCCACGAACTCCGGGTGCTCCAGGTTCCGATTTTGGAACATGGGAAATCGCGAACTCCATGGCTCGCAAGCGCGTCTGCCCCACCGCAGGTGGCTGGTGCTCCAGGTCCCGATTTTCGGACCTGAGATCCAGCAGTTTCCACCCCCGATTCGCTACCATACAACCATGCCGCAATTTCCTCCAGGCCAGACGCTGCTGATCGACGCCGACGATACGCTGTGGGAGAACAACGTCTACTTCGAGCGCGCCATCGCCGCGTTCATCAGCTACCTGAACCACTATGAGTACTCGCCCGCCGAGGTGCGCCTGGCGCTGAATGAGGTCGAGCGCGAGACCATTCTCACCCACGGCTATGGCCTGCCGAGCTTCACCCATTCGCTGCTGCTGTGCTTTGAACGGCTCAGCCCCGCGGCATTCAGCGAAGAATCACGCCGGCAGGTTGAGAGCTTCGCCCGCGCTATCGCCGAGCAGGAGATTGAGCTGCTCCCCGGCGTGTCCGAAACGCTGGCCGAACTGGCAACACGCCACCGGCTCATACTCATGACAAAGGGCAACCATGCGGAACAGGCCGATAAGCTGACTCGCTCCGGCCTGGCGAGTTACTTTTCGGCAGTTGAGATCGTCGCCGAAAAAGACCCCGCCACTTATCGCGAAGTGATTCAGCGCTACGGGTCAGCGCCTGATACGCCTTGCGCCCAGAGTTACTGGATGATCGGCAACAGCCCCAAAAGCGACATCAATCCTGCCCTCGCCGCCGGCCTCAACGCCGTCTTTCTCTTCCACAAAGACACCTGGGTGCTGGAGCATGCCACGCTCGATCTTGCGCCTGAAGGCCAGCAGTTGATGGAGTTGGATTCCTTCGCGAAGCTCCGTGCGATCTTTTGACCTCGTTGAGTTACTTGACTGCCTTAGACTGCGCTCGCAGCCAACAGCTTCACATCGGCCAGCACCTGCTCCGGAGTCCACTCGTTGCCCGGATAGAAGCGCGCCACCTTCCCGTCCGGGCCGATCAGCGTGGTCGAAAGTGTGTGAGTGATCGTCGAATCCGCATTGCCGGTCATTCCCAGATCAAAGAAACTGGCCATCTCGGCGAGCACGGGTTTATCCGGCACCGCAAACTCCCAGTGCGCAAAGGCGCTCTTCGCGTCGCTGCCGATGTAGCTCGCTCCATAGGCGCGGAGCCGCTCCGGCGTGTTCGTTGGCGTTGTTTGGCGAAACGGAGATGGAACTGTGGCCCTACCGCAGACGCACGGTGGCGCTGTTGCGGCGGTATGCCCGGGCCTCGGTCGAGGTGGGGAGGCTGCCGTCGCTACTGGGACGCGAGTTCTTCCGGTCACGGGTCACGTCGTACACGATGAGAAACTTTGAAGAGGTCGTGATATTTGTGGCCGACATGGAGCGGGCGATCGAGAAGCTGAGCGCGATCGAAAAAAGGATGTTGGCCATGAACGTCTTGGAGGAATACAGCATAGACGAGGTCGCACGCCTGCTCGGTTGTACTCCTAGAAACGGTCGGCGGCTCCTACAAGATGCGCTCGACCAGCTCTCGCGGATCCTGCTGGCGGGTGATTTGATGGAGAAATTGCCTTCGGTCACGAGAGGTCAGAAAACTTGTCAAGAGGGTAAAAATTACAATTTCGACGTAAGTGACTCAAACGAAGGCAAAAATAAAGGCGATAATTACCTTGACTCGCCCAGCGATTTCTGCTATATTTTTGGTCATGGAGAACAAGGCCATGCCCGAACCGACAAGCCTTCAAGAGGCGATTGTTTATTTCTCGAATCCTGACAACTGTATT
>JBKQLG010000227.1:0-4511 GCA_052147235.1 Occallatibacter sp. | reverse complement strand
GCAACGAGAGGAGGAGTCCAATCCTGCACTCCAGCATCATGAAGCCCTCGCGATACGCGCGCTCGATTTCGTCCGGCGTTCCGGTGACGGCGGCAGGATCGGGGATGTCCCAGTGCGCGGTCATTGGCTGGCCGGGCCAGAGAGGACAAGGTTCCTTGGCGGCGTTGTCGCAAACCGTGAATACAAAGTTCATCTCTGGGGCACCGGGCTTCGCAAACTCGTCCCAGCTCTTGCTGCGCAGCCCCGCAATCGGCAAGTTCGCCAGTTCCAATTGACGAAGCGCCTCGGGACGAACGCTGCCCGTTGGATGACTGCCTGCGCTATACGCGGTGAAGGTTGGATGTCCCTTGAAGTTCAGGATCGCTTCCGCCATGATGGAGCGCGCCGAGTTGCCAGTGCAGAGGAAGAGAACGTTGTAGTGAGCTGGCATGATGGTTATCCGGTGGCTTGCGGCTTCCTGGCGCGGATGAAGGTGCTCATGAATTTGCCATCGACTTGCGACGCGAGAGCATCGACGTCAAGCCCCTTGGCAGTCAGAAAGGCTCGCGCGTCCTCCACTCTGTACAGGCGTGTGGGTGCGATCTCGATGGCCTCAAAACCGGCCGCTGCCAGCTTGGCCCAGTATTCCGTATCTTGCAGTGCGCCGGCGATGCAGCCCACCCACAGCAACACGCTTTCGCGCACCTCCGGCGGAGCATCGCCATGTACCACAACGTCAGACACAGCGAAACGGCCGCCTGGTTTGAGTACGCGAAAGGCCTCGCGCAGCACCTGGTCTTTGTCGGCTGAGAGGTTAATGACGCAGTTGGAGATGATCACGTCGACGTAATTGTCGGGCAAAGGAATGTTCTCGATCTCACCTTTGAGGAACTCGACGTTGTCCACGCCGGCCTTGCGCTGATTCTCGCGCGCCAAGGCGAGCATCTCGTCGGTCATGTCGAGACCGTAGGCTTTGCCGGTTGGGCCTACGCGGCGAGCGGAGAGCAGCACATCAATACCTCCGCCGGAGCCGAGGTCGAGAACGATTTCGCCGGCATGCAGCTGGGCGAGAGCAGTGGGATTGCCGCAACCCAGTGAGGCCTCCAGGGCGGCTTCGGGAATTTGCCCCGCTTGTTCAGCGTCATAGAGATTGACAGTGATGGGGTCGCAGCAGCTTTCGAACTCGGAAGCTTTGCTGCAGCATCCGGAGTCGCCTCCGGTCTGGCGCAGCGCTGCCTGGCCGTATTTCTCTTTGACGGCTTCCTTGATGCTCTGTGTGGTCACACGTTCTCCTATCTACCAGCCCGGAAAACTTCTTCGGGCTTGACCGCTTTGTTGCGGGAGCAGCACTCGTTGAAGAGAAAGCCGAGCAGTTCTTTCAGGGCATCGGTGTTTGCGGAGTACCACAGGAAAGTACCGTCGCGACGCACCTTCACCAGGGCTTCGTTCTTCAGCTTGTCGAGATGGTGGGAGAGGGTGGAGCTGGGAATGTCCAACTCGCTGCCGATGTCGCCCACCACCATTCCGGTGGGGTGGGCGGACAGCAGGAGTTGCATGATACGGAGCCGTGGCTCGGTTCCCATCGCCGAAAGCATGTCAGCACAGCGGGTGATTTGTTCGGGATCTTGCTTCTTAGGCATGGTCGCCCTCCTTCTATAATTCTACATCTATAGAATAATAAATTGGTTGTCAAGAGGAAAATCACAAAAAATGATGGGCGCCTTTGCTGGGGCTAAAGCCCGTGCGTTTTTCTTTGCGCTTTTCGGCACGGCTGAAGCCCTGCCCCTTCAAGACGCTACGGCGCGAAGTACCCGGCGATGTCCACCAGCAGGTTGGTCGGATTAAAGGCGAAGGCGTCGATGGATCCGTTGATGGTCGGCGTGACGGCCATGTTCGAGGTGACGGCACCATCCACCGCGTTCAACGTGGAGACTACGGGCTGCTGCTGGCCATCAGGCCACAGCGTCAGATAGTCGAGCGCACCCGGGGGCACAACCGTCGCGTTCAGCACGTATGCGGTTGCGCTGGCCGGCACGGCACACGGACCGCTAACTACATCCACGGTGAGCTCACCCTGGAACTTATGGCCTTGGGCGGGATTGCGCGTGTCCAGCACCCGGCAGGGCGCAAGGTTGTACAGCGACATGGGATTGGGCGCTGAAGTTGCGGGCGCGAAGTAGCCGTTGATGTCGATGAGCAGGTCGGTAGCGTTGCCATAGGCATAAGTCTGGATAGCGCCGCCCGTTCCCGCCGGCACAATGGCTGCGTTGGCGGTGATGGTCCCGGTAGGAGCGTTGAGGGTTGAAACCTGCGGCTGCGGTTGGCCCGACGGCCATACGGTCAGATAGCCGAGAGGCTGTCCGTTCTTCGGCAGCGCGGTGAAGTTCAGCGAGTACGCTTGCGCCGCGCTGGGAATGTTGCATGTAGTCGCCTGGAGCACCGGGAAATTGCGTTGCTCGCCGTTCTGCAGCACCGGCCCGCCCAGTTGCCCGATAGGGTTACGGGTATCGGCTACGCGGCAGGGCGACAGCGGGAAGAAAGCCAGCGTGGTGCCGTTGCCGGTCGCAAAGTATCCGGTAACGTCTAGGATGATCTCGGTTGTGTTGGTCGCGTAGACGCTGACAGATTGCCCGGCGCCTGCGGGAACAATGGCAGCATTCGCCTTGGTTCGCCCGTCGTAGGAGTTCAGAGTTGAGACAACCGGCTGGCTCGCGCCAGTGGGCCAGATGGTCAAGTAGTTCAGGGAGCCATCGGGCACGACAGTAACGTTCAAGGCATAGGCAGCGGCTGTGGTGGGAAGGTTGCAACTGCCTTGGGGAAGCGGGAAATCGCGCTCCGTTCCGCCGGTGAGAGCGGGACCGCCAAAGGTGCCGGTTGGGTTTCGCGTGTCGACCACCCGGCACGGAGTGAGCGGAAAGAACCGCAGGCCCGAGGAACCTGCGTTGATGGCAACGTCGTCCAGATACATGTAGGTCGGATCACCGTAGCCGTCTTCATGGACGTTGAAGTAAAGCTGAATGGTCTGGCCCACGTAGGGAGTCAGGTCGAAGCTGACTTGCGTCCAGGCTTGCGCGTCGGAGGCCACCTTGAAGACCTGCGCCAGCTCGTTGCCGTTGGTGTCGCGGATCTGGGCCTCCTGCCAGTCGTACTGGATTGTTGTCGAGGTCGAGGGCCAATACCAGAAGCTCAACGTGGGGCCGTCCGCGTCGTTGGGAACGGTGACGACTTGATATAACCACGAGTCGCCGTTGGGCTCAGGCAGGCCGGTGGCCCCCAGCTGGGCGCTGAAGCTGCCGCTATGAGCCTGCAAGGTCGAGATGACCGGAAGCAGGACGCCACCCGCGGTCCAGCAGTCCAGGGTGCCGCTTTCAAATCCACCATTCGACAATGTGTCGGCGACGCAGGGCACCGTTTCCGTGCCCAGCCCCGTCAAGGTAGCGACACGAGGACCGCCGGGACCATTGTCGGTAACCGTCAGCGTGCCCGTCCTGGTCCCCGTGGCCGTGGGCGTGAAGGTCACGTTGATGGTGCAATTGGCATTCGGGGGCAGCGCTGTTCCGCAGTTGTTGTTTTCGAGATAGTCGCCGGTGACGGCAATGCTGCTGATGGTGAGCCTGACGGATTGTTGATTGCTGAGTACGATCTGTTGCGCGGGGCTCGTCGTTCCTACGTTCTGCACTCCGAAGCTGAGATTGGCGGGATAGAAGCCGATGTAGCTGCCGGTGGCGCAGCCGGGAAACTCGAAGCTGACAATGCGGGTATTCCAGTTGTACGCGCCGGTGGTGAGCTGGTACTGCTGGGTGTACCAGAAGGTGCAATCGTCGGTGGGATCGACCGACATGGAGCTGTAATCGCCCCAGCGATTCACGTTAGGTGTCTGCGACCCGCTGCCCAGGATGACCGAGGTCTCCGCTTCCAAAACGCCGGGCGGATCGGTCGGCAGTCGGCCGGCGAAGGCAATCGACGGATAAACCCCGCCGCTGGAGACGCTGTAGCCCAGCGCGATGTCTCCGATTTTGTCCATGGCGATGCTGCCCATCCAGCGATAGTTGGAATCGGGAGCGTAGGTCCCCTGCTGGGCCACGACCGGCGCAGCGCCGGGCGATTGAATCTCATACCAACGCACTCCGCCGCCGCCGCTGACGGCCACCGAGTGGTTGACGACCAGCGACTCATGATCGCCGAAGTTGCGATAGGCCAGACGGTACATCAGGCGGTCGGCCAGTGAGTCGAGGGTGTTGGTGGTCAGCGGTTGGGGGACGCATTCCGATCCGCCATTGCACAGCGGAGTGAAGGGCGCGACGTCGATGACCGTAGGCCCAGTAAACGTGGAGTTGGAGGGCTGGTCGAAGTCCACATGGAACTGGTAGAGGTTCAGCGAATTGTCGCCGTAGTCCAGCATGTAGTTGGGTGAGCCTGACGGCGGCGGAGTAGCACCATCGACGTCCGACGGCAGCAAGCCGCCCACAAACGGTTCCTGCTGAAAGCAGACCTGGGTTGCGGCCTGGCCAGTCAGCATGGCTGTGCGGTTG
>JBKQLG010000226.1:0-6128 GCA_052147235.1 Occallatibacter sp. | reverse complement strand
GGTCTCAAAAACGAGACCTGGGATACCCAGCGAGATAGCGAGTTAGCGGAGCCAGGATGGCAGTCGAATTGAAAGATAATCCGAGAATCGACCCAGCGACTGGAGAGTACCGCGTCATTGCGCCGGGGCAGAGCTTCCGCTCGGTCACCGAGAAGATCACGCGCATCGTACTCACTCCCACCACGCCGCTGGGCTGGTTCGCCATCTTCGGCATAGGCGGCGCGCTGGCGACGATGCTGATGGTGGCGCTGACCTGGCTCTTCCTTGTCGGCACCGGCATCTGGGGCATCACCCAGCCGGTGGCCTGGGGCTTTGCGATTATCAATTTCGTCTGGTGGATCGGCATCGGCCACGCCGGCACGCTGATCTCGGCGATTCTGCTGCTCTTCAAGCAGGGCTGGCGCAATTCCATCAACAGATTCGCTGAGGCGATGACCATCTTCGCCGTGGTCTGCGCCGGAATGTTTCCACTGATTCACACGGGCCGTCCGTGGCTGGCGTACTGGATGTTTCCGATTCCTCTCACGATGAATGTGTGGCCGCAGTTCCGCTCGCCGCTGATGTGGGATGTCTTTGCGGTTTCGACCTACGCAACGATCTCGGTGGTCTTCTGGTACATCGGCATGGTTCCCGACTTTGGAACGATGCGCGACCGCGCAGAATCGAAGTTTGCGAAATATGCGTATGGCCTCTGCTCGCTGGGCTGGCGCGGCTCGGTGCGCCACTGGATGCGCTACGAGACGGCCTCACTGCTGCTGGCCGGCCTGGCCACGCCGCTGGTGCTCTCGGTGCATACGGTCATCAGCTTTGATTTTGCAGTGGCCGTGCTACCCGGCTGGCACACTACCATCTTTCCGCCGTACTTTGTAGCCGGCGCGATTTACTCCGGCTTCGCCATGGTGCTCACGCTGGCCATTCCGCTGCGCAAGTTCTATCACCTGGAGAACCTGGTCACCGAGCGGCACATCGACAATATGGGCAAGGTAATGCTGGCCACTGGCTTCATTGTGGCATACGGCTACGGGATGGAAGTCTTCATGGCCTGGTACTCCGCCTCGCATTGGGAAGCCTTCATGATGTGGAACCGCATGTTCGGGCCGATGGGGTGGGCTTACTGGGTGCTGGTGACCTGCAATCTGGCGATTCCGCTCACGACGCTGTGGTCGCGCAAGCTGCGCACCAACATAGCCTTCATGTTCATTCTCTCCATCGTGGTCAACACCGGCATGTGGTTTGAGCGCTTCGTCATTATCGTGACCAGCCTCTACCGCGACTTCCTGCCCTCGTCGTGGGGAACCTACCGCGCCACTAAGTGGGATTACATGACGTATGCGGGCACGCTGGGATTGTTCACGGCGCTGTTCCTCTTGTTCGTGCGCTTCCTGCCCATGATTCCCATGTCCGAAATCCGCATGATGCTGCCGGGGGCAAAGATAACGCCCAAGAAGGCGGCGGAGGCTGGTGACTGATGGCCCCACGCGAAGGAATCTACGGCCTGCTGGCCGAATTCGATACTCCCGGCGACCTGATCCGCGCCGCGCAACAAGCGCGGCTGGACGGCTGGCGGCGCATGGATTGCTACACGCCGTATCCGGTCGAAGAGGCGGCCGAGGCGATCGGCTTCCATCGCAACAAGGTGCCGCTGATTACGCTGATCGGCGGGCTGATGGGCCTGGCGGCGATGTTTCTGCTTCAGGTCTGGATTTCGGTGTGGGCCTATCCGTTGAATATCGGCGGGCGTCCGACGTATTCGTGGCCGGCCTTCATGGTGCCCGCGTACGAGTGGACGATTTTGTTTGCGGGATTGTCGGCGGCCTTCGGAATGCTGGCGCTGAATGGATTGCCGGCGCTCTATCATCCGCTCTTCAATGCGCCCAACTTTTGCGACGGCGCAACGACAGACAAGTTCTTTTTGTGTCTGGAGGCGCTCGATCCCAAGTTCGATTTAGTCGAAGCGAAGAAGTATTTATTAAGTTTCGAGCCGGTCTCGGTGGTGGAGGTGGAGTACTGATGCGCAAGCAACTTTCAGTTCTCAGCTCTCAGCTTTCAGCCTTCCGTACATTGCGGCGGGGAGTTCTCCTCGTGGGAGCGGCTACATTGATGTTGATCGCCGGCTGCCGGCAGGATATGCAGAACCAGCCGAAGATCCGCTCGCAGCGCGGCTCTGAGATCTTTGCCGATCATCGCGGCGCGCGTCCGCAGGTGGCGAACACCGTGGCTCGTGGCCAGTTGCGCGAAGACAGCTATTTCTATACCGGCGTGGTTCAAGCCGCCAATGGCTACCGCGAAGAGAAGAACGAGATGCCCTTTCCGGTGACGCTCGATGTGCTCAAGCGCGGGCAGGAGCGCTTCAACATTTATTGCTCGCCGTGCCATTCGCGTGTGGGAAACGGGCTGGGCGAGATTGTGCAGCGCGGCTACAAGCCGGCCGCCAATTATCACGACCAGGTGAGGTTGTCGCAGCCCATCTCGCATTACTTCTACGTGATGACGCACGGCTACGGCGCGATGCCGGATTACTCGGCGCAACTGACGCCGGTGGATCGCTGGGCGGTGGCGGCTTATATTCGCGCCTTGCAGTTGAGCCAGGCGGCCAAGTTGGACGATGTGCCTGTGGGCGTGCAAGTGCGCAGCCTGAAGGAGATTGCGCAGGAAAAACATTTGCCGGAGGGCTTTGCCGAGCCGTGGCCGCTTCCGGCGACGGCTATTCAGGCGCTTCCGAACGATGTGAAACAGGGCAACCCGGCGCTGGCTCCGACCGGTCCTGCTGACACGAAGATTACGATTCCACAGAGTAAACCGGCCGCGCAGTAGGGACTAAAGGACCAGGGATAAAGGACGAACGGAATGGCTCACGCAATGCACGACGACAACACGCTCGGCAAGAAAATGCCGGGGGATCTCGGCGCACCGGCTTTTGTGGACGGCTGGAGAGCGCGCGCGTTGATCGTCGCGTCTGTCTTCTCGGTGATCGCCGCCGGCCTGGGCTTTGCGGACGGGCGCGGCTTCGACATCGATCACGTGCTGAGGGCCTGGCTGCTGGGCCTGATGCTGACATTTGGATTCTGTGTGGGTGGGCTGGCGCTGCTGATGGTGCAATACGTGACAGGTGGCAAGTGGGGGCTGCTGCTGCGCCGGCCGCTGGAGGCGATGAGCCGCACGCTGCCGCTGGTCTTCCTTTATTGGTGCGTGATCGCCATTCCGGCGTCGATGAAAAAGCTCTACCTGTGGGCTGCGGTCGGCGACGCGAGCGCGGCGCTCAAATCGGGATGGATCAACGAGGTCCAGGCGCACGCCATCGAATTCAAACGGCCGATGCTGAACCCGGAGACCTTCATTATTGTAAGCTTTGTATGCTTTGTAATCTGGGGTTACTACGCCTGGCGGCTCAATTCGCTGGGACTCGAAAGGGATGCGGCTTCCCCTGCGACCACGCCCGATTGGATCAAGCGGCTGGAAAACATCAGCGGCCCCGGCATCGTGGTCTATGCGATTACCATGAGCGCCGCGGCCATCTATTGGGTGATGTCGCTCGATCCCACCTGGTATTCGTCGGTCTACGGCCTGCTCTTTCTGGTGGAGCAGGGCTACCAGGTGCTGGCGCTCGCCATCATTGTTTCTCTCGCGCTTTCCAAGGCCGAACCCTACCATACGCTTCTTCGCCAGACCGAGCAGCACGATCTGGGCAAGTTCACCTTTGCCTTTGTGATGTTGAATATCTATCTGGCATTCGGGCAGTTCCTCATCATCTGGTCGGGGAACCTGCCCGACGAGATCAATTGGTATCTGGACCGCATCCGCGGCGGCTGGGGCGTGATCATCACGCTGGACTTCATTTTTCACTGGCTGGTTCCGTTCACGATGCTGCTATCCAGGGACCTGAAGCGCAATAAGAAGCGGCTTGCGCGGGTATGCCAATTCATGATTTTCGCCGTAGCCGTCAATTTATTCTGGCTGATCGAGCCGAACTTCAAGGACGCGGCGCGCAACCTGCATTTCAGTTGGGGAATTCTCGAATACGCGGCCGTGCCGGTGGCGATGACGGCCGTGTGGGTCGCATACTTCTGCACGCAGTTGAAGACGCGGCCGCTGGTGCAGACCAACGATCCGCACCTGGCGGAGATATTGGAGCCTGAACATGCACACGCATAACTCAAACGATCCAGGCCATGAGCCGGAGCAAGTCGAGCGGGAGCAGCCCGACGCGTCAAAGGGCTACGAGGCGAGCGATGTGCGCGTCTCGGGAGTTGTCATCTTCATCGTCGCGCTGTGTATCTTCGCGGTGGTGACGGCGGCACTCTCTTACGGGATCGGCAAGGTACTCAATGCGCGCCTGAACAAGGAAGACGGGCCGCCGAGCAGATGGGCGCATCCGGTGGATGTGCGCCCGCTGGGCAACATGGCATCCAACCCAGAGATGCAAAACAAGATGGCCGAGATGACGCAGAGTTTTCCCGCGCCGCGCGTGCAGATCGACGACGGCAACCAGGATGTGGCCGACCTGCATGAGCGCGAGGATTTGTTGCTGAACAACTACAGTTGGGTGGATCAGTCGCAGGGCAAGGTGCGGATTCCGATAGAGCGCGCGATGGAGTTGCTGGCCGCGCGCGGATTGCCGGTGGCGCCGGCGGCGGAGCAGCAGCCGCTGATGACTGGAGACAAGAAACCAGAGGTGGCCCTGCCGCTAACCAATGGATTTGCGCGCACGGGCTTTGAGCTGGATCAGGCCGCGGCTGTTGCGCATGGCCGCGCGGAGCAGAGCAAGTAGAGAGTGGTGAACGGAGCGCAGGGTTGAGCAAAGAAGGCATCATGCAGGGCACAGAGAGAATACGGAGAAGCTGGCGAGGCGCGGGGTTGATCGCGGCCGCGCTGGCGGTCTCTTGTTCTGTGACGCCGTTCGCGCTGGGGCAGGTCTCCAGCTATGGCGATAAGCAGATGGGGCCGGCCAACGACAAGCCGCCGGATATTCTGAATAAAGTGGGGATTGCGCAGCGGCTGAATGAACAACTGCCGCTCAATCTTGTCTTCACAGACGACCAGGGCAAGCAGGTGCAACTGGCCAGCTACTTCGGCAAGAAGCCGGCGATTCTGGCACTGGTTTATTATCAGTGCCCCATGCTTTGCTCGGAGGAATTGAATGGCCTGTCGAGCGCCTTGCAGATGGTGGACGAAATACCTGGCAAAGACTTCGACATTATCGTGGTAAGCATCGATCCCACCGAGGGCACGGAGCTGGCGGCGGCCAAGAAGCGCAACTATCTCAGGCGTTACGGCCATCCGGAGACAGCGGCGGGATGGCACTTCATGACCGGCACGCAAGAGAACATCGACGCGCTCACCAAGGCGGTGGGCTTCGGCTACGTAAAGATTCCCGGCCCCGACGGAAGGCTTACACAGTTTGCGCACGCCAGCGCGATACAGATTGTGACGCCGGAGGGCAAGCTGGCGCAGTACTACATGGGCGTCGAGTACTCGCCCAAGGATTTGCGGCTGGGGCTGGCGGAGGCATCGGCGAATCGCATCGGCTCGCCGGTGGACAACATTCTGACCTACTGTTACCACTACGATCCGCAGACTAACAAGCATTCGCTGATCGTGGCGCGGGTGGTGCAGATGGGCGGGTTTGTAACCTTCGTGTCGCTGGGCGGATTCATGCTGGTGATGTTCCGCCGGGACGCGCGCAAGGACGATAAGCCAGGGACTGACAAAAAGGCGAACGGATAACGGAATGAACCATATTAGTCCAACAATCTGGCAGTTTCTCGTCAAGTGGCTGACGAACTTCGCGCTCTTTCCACCGGAGGCGTCGAAGATTGCGCCGCAGATGGACGCGCTGCTTTTCTTTATGGTGCTGGTGAGTTTGATCGGATTGACGATTGTGATTCTGCTGATCGTGAGCTTTTCGATTCTCTATAACAAAAAGCGCCATCCGGTGGCGGTGCAGATCGAAGGCTCGACGCTGCTGGAGGCAACATGGACGATTATTCCGCTGGGTCTTTTTCTGGTCATGTTCGTTTGGGGCGCGCTGATTTATTTTCGCGTCTACACGCCGCCGGCCAACTCCATGAACATCTACGTGGTGGGCAAGCAGTGGATGTGGAAGGCCGAGCATCCGGGCGGGCAGCACG
>JBKQLG010000225.1:0-7150 GCA_052147235.1 Occallatibacter sp. | reverse complement strand
AGAAGCTTGGCGAGAGCTGAAGGCGGGTCTTCCGATTCACGTGATTCGGTGCACTCATGGCCGTGCGCTTTCAAGCCCCAGCCGCACCCCGCATCATCAACGCCGAAGTTCCCATGGCCGAGATGCTGACCTACAGAACCCATCTAACTTCCATTGCGAAAGACCCAAGGCGCTTTTCCGTAAACCTTCCCGGCTGGATTAATAATTGTCTGGTTGGAGCGTCATCTCAATGAACAGACGAGAAGGTGAGCCAGTGGCCGCTGCAAGCCCAGTCATGCCGTCCATGGAGAGCAGAGAGCTGCTATCGCAATTGTTCGCGGAGCATCATCGTCGCGTTCTCATTGCGGCCTGGCGCATCACCGGCAGCATGGCCGATGCGGAGGATGTTGCGCAAGCGGTGTTTCTGCGGCTGGCCGGCGGTAACGGCCCGCCCATCGCGAATGCCGGCAGCTACCTTTACAGGGCTGCGATCAACGGGGCTCTCGATCTGCTGAGGCGACGGAAAACCTCACCGGCGGAACCGCTTGAGGCCGTAAGTGAAGTCTCTGCCGGGCAGGGCAATTCCCCTGAAGCAGACGCCTCAAACCGGGAGTTAGGCGCCTGGCTCAGGCTTGCGATCAGCGAATTGGCTCCGCGCGCGGCTGAAATGTTCACCTTGCGCTACCTGGAAGATTTAGGGAATCGGGAGATCGCGGTCTTGATGGGAACTTCGCAGGCGGTCGTGGCCGTGACCCTTCATCGGGCGCGAACCAATCTGAGAAAAAGGCTCAGAGAATTGGGACGGGGAAGACAATGAGACGCGATGACGAGAAGCTTCTGAATGATGCTGTACGGGCAATGCAAGCCGACGAACCCGATGCCGCGCAGGTCGCAGCCTCCGCCGGGCGAGTCGCCGTCCGCCTGGATATCGACTTCGCCGCCCGCCTCGACCGGATCAGCAACACACCGCTGCCGGCAATCGTGGATAGGCCCGCGCCAGCCACGGCACGCGCTTCTGCTTGGCAGCCACGGCGATTCGGCTGGGCGATGGCCGCAAGCTTTGCGCTCATGGCTTGCGCGCTTTTTCTCTACAAGGCCTATTGGCAAATTCCGGCTGGAGTAAGGGCCGAGGTGCGATCCATCGATGGTATCGCCTATCGCATTTCCAATACGGGAGATCGTCCGCTCTCTCCCGGGGACAAATTAGCCGAGGGTGAACATCTGCGCACGAGCGGAGGCGCGCATGCCGTTCTTCAGCTCACAGATGGAGCGACCGTTGAGGTCAACGAAAGAAGCGTCCTTGGAGTCGGAGCCAGGGGCCGCAGCATGACCGTCACGCTCGACAACGGATCCGTCATTGTGCAAGCCGCCAAGCGCGTCAGCGGTCATTTGTATGTGAAAACGCCGGATTGCCGCGTCGCAGTCACAGACACAATCTTCTCCGTCAATGCCGGAATCAAAGGCTCGCGGGTGGCGGTCCTGCAAGGCTCTGTTCAGGTGATGCATAACGGCATCGATACGCTGATCCAGGCCGGTGGCCAGGTGGCGACGAGCGGCAACCTGGACGCCATACCGGTTGAAGAGCAGATCGCCTGGAGCCATGACCGCGACAAGTACATGACTATGCTGGCGCAGCTACCCGCACTTCAGAACCAGATCAATCCGATTCCTGTTCCTTCGCCTAGAACCACCAGTGAGATGGTAAACAGTCCCAATTCATCGAGAGCCGATCATTCCGGCAAAAGGGTTCTCGAAAACAGCGGTAAGGGAGAGAGCCGGTCTTTGATCGTAGAGCATCGCGAGACGAATGGCCTGCCTGAGAGCCATTTGAACCAGCAATCGGCAGGAACAAACAAGCCAGTGGCCGTCCCCGCTCCCATGAATTCACACGAATTCATCACGCCGAAGGCGGCGAAAGCTGCCCCGGTGGCCAAGGTTACGGTTGCGCAACTGGAGCAGGCGCTGGCAACGGCGCGCAACCTGCCGGATGCGGAGGTGGCGCGGCAACTCTCCGGCCTGGAACTTAGCGAGCGGCTGAACACAGTCAAGCTCGCGCAACTGAAAGCGGATCTGCCGGGCGACAAGTCCCGCGAGCAGCTGCTGATCCTGGCCGATTCAGCGGCGTTTCTCGATCCACCCGCGGCGGAGATTCCCGCGGACGCCGCGCCGGAGCCAGCCGCGGCGCACCAGATGCTGGCGCAGGTGGTGAATTACGTGAATACCACCATACGCCAGTTGCCGAATTTGATGGCGTTGAGGGAAACGATTGGCTTTGTGGACAAGCCGCAAGAGGATGTGCAGGGTCCGACCGGCATAAACACGGAGGCTGCCATGCCTCTGCACACCATGGGCAAGTCCAGTGTCACGGTGACTTATCGCGACCACAAGGAAGTGGTGGATAAGAAGGCGGTCAAGCATGGAGCGCAGATCAGAGGCCTGGCTATTTCGGGCGAGTTTGGGCCAATCCTCGGCGTGGCAGTGGGGGATGCGCTTCATGGGAAGATTACGTGGAGCCGTTGGGAGCAGGGCGCGAACGGGAAAGAAGCGGTCTTCCACTACGCGGTTCCCAGCGAGAAGTCGCACTACCCGGTGCAGTTCTGCTGCATATTTTACGGGTTGGGCGCCAACACAACTCCGGCCATGAGCTACTTCAAGGAGACCGTCGGCTATCACGGTGAGATTGTCTTCGATCCTGCGAGTGGCGCCGTGCTTCGCATCACGATGGAGTATGAACTTCCTCATGGTGAACTGGTTTCCAAAGCCAGCCTCATGGTCGAATACAGTTCGGTTGAGATAGGGGGACAGAAAACCATCTGTCCGGTAAGAAGCGTCTCCAATTTGACGGCGTATGATGGGGTGCCCACCGGGATGTTTGCCATGTCGAAATACAGTGGTCCGACCAAGAACTATTTGAAAGATGTTGCATTTTCGCAATATCGCAGCTTCGGCACGGAGTCGCGGAATCCAGCCGGGACTCGCGTGGAACCGGGTGCGCCGTCCGGTTCGGCCTCCACTCATTCACCGAATTCCAATTCCTCCCGTGCTGTAACTCACTGATCGGGAATTGAATACAGAGTCATCAATTCCGAATCATTCCAGAAAGGACAGAGACCTATGAAGCGAGTTGGATGGATTCTTTTGTTGCTGGCGGTGACCGCGCCAATATATGCCAAAACCAAGATCACCAAGCAGACCTTCGAGTTTGAGGGCAGAGTCAGAACTTATTATTTGTACGTGCCCGAGGTCGCGGACCCGATGCCGGTTCTGATGATCTTGCACGGTTACCCGGCAGACCTGCCAGCCACGGGATATCCGATGGTCGACTCGTGGAAAGATCTGGCTGCGAAGGAACATATCATTGTAGTGGCTCCCAACGCGGATAGCCAAAGTCCAGACTTCTGGAACAGAAAACTGAATCCGCCGGGCTTCTTCCGCGCGGTGATCGAGCAGGTGAAAGCTCAGCATCCCATCGATGCCAGCCGCATTTATCTGTTCGGACACTCCGCCGGGGCTCAGTATGCCCTTTCTCTTGCCGTTGCTGAGGGTAATTACTATGCGGCAGCGGCAGTGCACGCCGGCGCGCTAAGTAGCGATTATGGCGCGATTCTCGCTCTTGCCAATCGACGGATACCTATCGCCATTTGGAGCGGAAACCTGGATTCGATCTACCCGCTGGAGATGGTAAAACAGACGAAAAGCATCCTCGAAGCCAACGGCTATCCCGTGGAATTGAACGTCATGCCCGGACATAATCACGATTATTTTACGGTGGATGGCGCCGTCAACGAGAGGGCATGGAAATTCCTGAAGAAGTCACAACTCGCGCAGCCGCAGGCTGAAAAGAAAAACCAGGACTGAGGGAGCCGTTTGGGAGCAATGCACCAACTCTCTTCGGTTATTCCGATGGTGCGCCATCAAACAGTGTGAGCTGACAGGGTGGTAAGTCAACAGCAAAGAACGGTAGAGTTCAGCGGAAGCTCTACAAGGAGATGATCGGATGCCGAAGCTGTTTTTGCTGTCTTTGATCGTTGGCTTTGCTATTCCGGCGTTTGCGGCGAAAGACGCCCCGGTGGCCAGGGTTACGGTGGCGCAACTGGAGCAGGCGCTGACAACGGCGCACGACCGGCCGGATGCAGAGGTGGCGCAGCAGCTTTCCGGCATGGAGCTTACCGAACGGCTGAGTACGGCAAAACTTACGCATTTGAAGGCGTATTTGCCGGGGAGCAAGGCTCAGGAGGCGCTGGTGATCCTGGCCGATTCTGCGGCATTTCTCAATCCACCGGTGACGGAGATTCTTGCAGATGCCGCGCCGGACCCGGCCGCTGCGCGCCAGATGCTGACCGGGATTGTGAATTATGTCAATTCGACCGTCCGCCAATTGCCGAATCTGATGGCGGAGCGGGATACGACCGGCTTTGAGGACAAGCCGCAAGAGGATGTGCAGGGCGAAACCGGCATAGCCACAGTTGCCGCCATGCCTTTGCACTCCGTGGGCAGATCCAGCGTGACGGTGACATACCGCGACCGCCAGGAAGTGGTGGATGAGAATGCCTTGAAGCATGGTCCGAAGGTTAGCGGCCTGGAGGTCAAGGGCGAGTTTGGGCCGATTCTGAGCCGCGTAGTTGCCGATGCGCTGCAGGGTAAGATTACATGGGGCCGCTGGGAGCAGGGAGCGGGCGGGAAAGAGGCGGTTTTTCATTACGCGGTCCCCAGCGAGAAATCGCATTATCCGGTGCAATTCTGCTGCGTCTTCGATTGGAACGCCTTTAATGGTATTCCGGATATACGCGTCTTCAGGGAAATCGTCAGCTATCACGGAGAGATTGTCTTCGATCCCGCGAGCGGTGCAATCCTACGCATCACGATGGAAGCCGATCTTTCGGCCGGAGAGCTGGTTTCGCGAGCAGGCATTCAGGTCGAATACGGCCCGATGGAAATAGCGGGGAAAAACTATGTCTGTCCCACAAAGAGCGTATCCATTTTGCAGGCGCATACGGGGCAGCAGAGCGGGATGATTTCCAAGGAGCATTACAAGGGCTCCGCCAAGACCTATCTGAATGACGTTACATTTGGGCAATATCGCCGCTTCGGTTCCGAGAAGCGGATTCTGGCCGGAGACGGCGGAGACTCGAGCCAGCCGCGCGGGCCTGCCTCGGCGGATGCGCCGTATTCTCCTCCATCGAGGACGGCATCCCACTGAGCGTGAAATGAGGCGCGTCGCTTTCAAGCTCCAGCCGCAGCCCGCATCGGCTACAATTGCCGGTGTTGGTATCGCGGAGGCCTGCCCTGTTTGCTACGCTGGAGAGCTCGATGAATTCCGCCGCCAACCTGCTGAGCGGGCTGGCGATGCGCCTCAGCGCGCTGCTGGCTTTTGCGTCCCAGAATAGCCTGCGCCACCAGATCAAGGCGATGCTGGACGCCGACCGGACCTTCACAGGGCTTTATCACTGGAACTGGTTTGATGCGTCGATGCTGCTGCCTTACTTCGCGGTGATGATTGTGCTGGCTCTCTACGGCGTGCATCGCTATACACTGTGCTACCTGTATTTCAAGTACAAGAAGAACTACAATCCCAATCCTCCGAAGCACTTTGCGGAATTGCCGCGGGTGACCATCCAACTGCCCATCTTCAACGAGCAGTTCGTCATTGACCGGCTGATCGAGGCGGTCTGTGCGATGGAGTATCCGCGCGAGAAGCTGGAAATTCAGGTGCTGGACGACTCGACCGACGAGACTCAGCAGGTGGCGGCCGGCATCGTGGCGCGCTATGCGGCGCTGGGCCATCCGATCAGCTACATTCACCGCACCAACCGCCACGGCTACAAGGCCGGGGCGCTGGACGCCGGGCTCAAGGTGGCCAAGGGCGAGTACGTGGCCATCTTCGACGCCGACTTTGTGCCACCGCCGGATTGGCTGATGAAGGTGATCCACCACTTCGCCGAGCCGGAGATCGGCATGGTACAGACGCGCTGGAGCCACATGAACCGCAACTACAGCATGCTGACCCAGATTGAGGCGATCCTGCTGGACGGCCACTTCATCATCGAGCATGGCGCGCGGGTGCGCACCGGCGACTACTTCAATTTCAACGGCACGGCCGGAATGTGGCGCATCAAGGCGATCAGCGACGGCGGCGGCTGGCAGCACGACACGCTCACCGAAGACACCGACCTGAGTTACCGCTCGCAGCTGGCCGGCTGGAAGTTCAAGTATCTGCCCGAGGTGGAATGCCCCTCCGAGCTGCCTATCGAGATGACCGCCTTTAAGACGCAGCAAGCCCGCTGGGCCAAAGGGCTGATCCAGACCAGCATCAAGGTGCTGCCGATGATCTTCAAGTCGAGCGTGCCGCGCAGGATCAAGGTTGAAGCCGTCTATCACCTGACGGCTAACTTGAGTTATCCGCTGATGATTGTCATGTCGGTGCTGCTGCTGCCGGCGATGATCTGCCGCTTTTATCAGGGCTGGTTCCAGATGCTGTTGATCGACGTGCCGCTCTTTACTGCCTCTACGGCTTCCATTGCGGTCTTTTACCTGATGGCCGAGCGCGAGTTATTCCCTAAAACCTGGTGGAAGACCATTCTTTATCTGCCGTTTCTGATGGCGCTGGGCATCGGACTTACGGTGACCAACAGCAAGGCGGTGATGGAGGCACTCTTCGGCATCAAGAGCGCCTTCGTGCGCACACCCAAGTATCGCGTGGCCAAGAAGGGCGAAAAGTCGCAGGCGGCCAAGTATCGCAAGCGGCTGAAGCTGACGCCGTGGATCGAACTGCTGATCGGCTGCTACTTCTTCGCGGCAATTCTTTACACTTTCTCAAACCAGAACTACTTTACCGCGCCGTTCCTGATTCTGTTTGTGATCGGCTACTGGTACACCGGGCTGATGAGCCTGCTGCAAGGGCGCTTCGAGCGCTGGCGCAGCGGCGCAGGCGCCAACACCGACGAATCCAGCCCCAAGCCGTTTCCGGTGGGGGTGTAACTCCGATTCTTTGGTTTTCAAGGAAAATGCTTCTGGTGAAGGCTGAAATATACTGTTTACAAGAGGTAAGTTATGCAGGCTGACCCGAACCAATTGCCGCCTTATATCGTGGTCATTATGGCTACAGTTAGGGAACCTCTGAAAAACTCTTTGATCCTTATGGCCTTTGAGTGAAGCTATATTCAGAGGTGGA
>JBKQLG010000224.1:0-11563 GCA_052147235.1 Occallatibacter sp. | reverse complement strand
CGTGCTGCCCTCAGGCTACCGCGTGTGGCTGGAAAAGCAGCTCGGGGGCACCAATTGGCGTTTGGTGGGCGCGGTGGCGCACGGCACACTCTGCCACAAGCCTTGCATCTTTGACGCCGCCGCCCTTGCCGCGGCCTCCGGCGTGAATCTGCGCCTTGACGACGACGCCCTGCGCACCCTCGGCAAAGAGCTTGCGGGCGATGGTCGAGGCCTCTTCGAGGGTATTGGCCACTTCGCCGCGCGGCACGGCGACGCCGTATTTTGCCAGGATTTCCTTCGCTTGATACTCGTGTATTTTCATCCGGAATTTCCGTTTTGCCTTTCGGCTGCGAACCAATATACCCCATTTGCCTCAGCCGGGGAAATGAGCGCTCGCGCTTTTCGCACACAGATTTGACTGATCCGCATCCCCAATCGCAGCTCCCCGCCCCGGCGGCAGCCTTTCGACTCGTTCGCTCACGCGAACTTGCTCAGGACGACAAAGCTTTGATCTGTTTCCTATCACTGGAAGCGCACGGGCGCGCCGGTGCGCTGCTCGACCATCTCGCGCGTGACCTCGTCGGCGAGCTCGACACACTCAAAGCCGGAGGGCGTGATGTCGAGTACGCAGAGTTCGGTGACGATGCGATGGACGACGCCCTTCCCGGTGAGCGGCAGCTTGCACGCGGGCAGCAGTTTGAAGCTGCCGCCGGGCCCGTTGTGCTCCATAATGACGATCACGCGGTGCACGCCGTTGACCAGGTCCATGGCTCCGCCCATGCCCTTCACGCGCTTGCCCGGAATCATCCAGTTGGCCAGGTCGCCGTGCTCGGAAACTTCCATGGCGCCGAGAATGGCGACATCGACGTGGCCGCCGCGGATCATGGCGAAGGAGTCGGCGCTGGAGAAGGTGGAGGCGCCGGGAATGAAGGTCACGGTTTCCTTGCCGGCGTTGATGAGATCGGCGTCGACTTCGGAGTCGCGCGGGAACGGGCCCATGCCGAGCAGTCCGTTCTCCGATTCCAGAGCGACGGTAACGCCATCGGGAATGTAGTTGCCGACAAGGGTCGGAATGCCGATGCCGAGATTGACGTAGTAGCCGTCCTTTAACTCACGGGCGGCGCGGGCGGCCATTTGCTGACGGGTCCAGGGCATGGGAAACAGCTCCTAGTTGCTTGCTTTTTAGCTCTTTGCCTCGTTGTTAGCGATCGAGGCGGTGGTAATTCAAAAAAGACGCCGGGGTTCGGTGCTCAGCCTTCGCGAACGGTTCTCCGCTCGATGCGTTTTTCGGGATGTGGATTGTGGACCAGGCGGTGGACGAAGATGCCGGGCGTGTGAATTTCGTCGGGGTCTAGCTCGCCGGGCTCGAGGATAATCTCCGCTTCCACGATGGTGACTTTGCCGCAGGTGGCGGCGACGGGGTTGAAGTTACGCGCGGTGCGCCGGTAGACAAGGTTGCCGTACCGGTCGGCCTTCCATGCCTTGACCAGCGCCACATCGGCCACAATGCCGCGCTCGAGGACATAAGTCACGCCGTCGAAGTCCTTGAGCTCCTTGCCCTCGGCGATCATGGTGCCCACGCCGGTGCGCGTATAGAAGCCGGGAATACCGGCGCCGCCAGCGCGCATGCGCTCGGCCAGCGTGCCCTGCGGACTGAACTCGACTTCCAGCTCGCCGGTAAGGAACTGGCGCTCAAACTCGGCGTTTTCGCCCACATAGCTGGAGATCATTTTCTTGATCTGTCGCGATTCAAGGAGCACGCCAAGGCCCCAGCCGTCGACGCCCGCGTTGTTGCTGGCCACGGTAAGGTTGCGCACGCCGGTTTCGCGCAGCGCCTGGATCAGCGCTTCCGGAATACCGCACAGGCCGAATCCGCCGACGGCCAACAGCATGCCGTCGCGAACCACGCCATCGATCGCCGAGCGCGCATCGGGATAGAGCTTGTCGAGGCCACGCGTGGGAGAAGGAACAGTCGCCATAGAATCACACTCACTCGCTGTCATGGCTGCGTCGAACGGATCGGCGATGCCAAAACAGAATAGTTTGCAGCGAGACGCGACGCCAGAGAGGTTCTCTGTCTACTCTTTGGTATTCCCGTTCGATGCAAGGGAGCTACGATAAGAACGCTATCGCAACGGAAGAACAGCTGTAAAGCCCCTATGCTGCGTTTTTGGTGCAATTCACACAAACTATCTCAGCATCTGGCACGGTGGTCGCTCGACTAGAGCCTGTTCTAAGCTTTATTCCTTTGGAATCGAAGAAATATCCGAGCGTTCCATCGTCGCCGGTGATGGAAGGATGGGAAAAACGGTCAGGTCGGTTATCCGAGTGACGTGAGTGATGAGGAGTGGGCCTTTGTGGCGCCGTATCTGGCGCTGTGCCGGGAGGGCTCCGAGCAACCGGAGTACAGCCTTCGCGCGGTCTTCAACTGCCTGCGCTACATCGTGCGCATCGGCAGCCAGTGGCGCTACATGCCCAACGATCTGCCTCCATGGCCGGTGGTCTATCAACAGCCCCAGCGCTGGATTCTCGCCCGATGCTTCGAGACCATGGTCGAGGACTTGCGCATTTTTAGGCGAATTCTTGGGGCGCAAGGCCCAGCCCACGGCGATGATCCTCGATAGCCTTCCACTAACTTGCCTTCGCTTGCCTCATGATCGCTCAATTCTTCAGGCTGCTGGCATGAAGTTAATAACAGGCTCTTGCGAAAACGCCACAATCTCCACGCCCTTCTTGTCCAACAGCGATAACAGCTTGAGCGAAGCTCCCTGGGATATATTCTCCTCACTCACCCTTACTGACCAGGCTTGGAGTCACATGCGAGTAAGCCGCGAAGACCGTTTGGCTGGTCTTTTCCCGCTCGCGCAGCGCCCGAATCTTCTCCGGCGACCTCTCCGGCACCGGCGTCAGACAGAGTGCGTCGTATTCGCGCAGAGTGCTCTAGTTGTCTGTCTGTGAGTGAAACGGATTCATATTTTCGACAATAGATATTCTTGTAGAGGGTGCTGCATCCAGGATGCGGCGAAAAATCCAAGAGGGACGCACCGTCCGGCAGTAGAACACCCGGGCACATCCCAGGAGGCCGGGATCGCTCGTCTGCAAGTTTTTGAAAGAATGGTCGGAAAGAGAGGAATTGAACCTCCGACCCCCTGGTCCCGAACCAGTTTTCGGTTTTGTTGAGAGCTGTTGAAATTGCGTGGAATTAACTGGTTTAGAATGAATGCGTTGCGGCCATTTGTCTGACCAAAGGCTAGTTGGACGCTTCCCGGCATGATCCCAAAGAGCTTATAAGTAATTGCTACTGGTGGAGTTTCATCGATTCTGAAAGGCTACGGCTGTATTCCGTTACGCTCGGTATGCCACGTTCAGATCAGTCCCCGGCGCGTCACATACATGACCGCTTCAAGGCGGTTGTGCGTGTGCAACTTCTGGTTGATGTTATGAAGATGATTGCGGAAGGTGCGCTCGCTGATCTTCAAATCGCGAACGATCGCGTCAGGCTCTTTGCCCTTCGCGAGCATTTGGAGGATTTTACACTCCTGACTGGTAAGGGGCGCGCCTGACGGGGGGCACTTGGTCACACGGGGCAGAATTGAGAGTTGATTGACGGCCTGTAACAGTTGGGTGGCAAAATACTCGGACTGTCTTTGACGGGTGATGTCGCGGAGAAGATGGAAGAGGAAGAGCTTGCGCGTAGACGGGTCGCGCCAGACCATGATTGAAAGATCCACCCAGCACCAGCCGCCCGTCCTGGTGCGAATCTCCATTTCGAAGCTGGAAACCCGCCCGAAGGACTGAGCGCTCTGAATCACGCAACATCGCTCGCAACAGACCTTGCTGTCCACCTCACTGCGGCCCTGTAACCGATCGGCGCAATGAGCGCCCAGAAGTTCAGCCGCGGAGAAGCCCAGCAGAGATTGAACCGGCTCGTTGCAGCCGCAGATCGAGCCCCACTCGTCAACGACAAACGCCGCTTCGGAAGTGCCTTGAAGAAAAGCCTTTAGCTCTTTTGCGTGCATAAATCCTCTTGCCTTAAAAGACACACGCCCCCGCAGCGAACCAATGCCGTTGCCGCCGACTGAAAACGCCCGCAAAAGGATTCGTGGATTCCTTCCATGAGGGAAGGAGGGGGACCGCGAAGAAACCAATGGCATTATGGTACAGAACGAGAGCATTGTCCAGAGGAATCGAAAGTAATAAGTAATTTGCCACATTATTGGGATTTTTATCCCATTGTGCATCATTCGGCTTCAGCTTACGTTAATTCGAAAAGGAGTACATTATGCCAAACAGTGTTGGCGAAGGAAAAGCCTCCCCCATTGAAGCCGAAAAGCTGGTTGACGAAATGCAACGGCTGATCAAATTCAAGGGGCTCGACGTAACCCTAACCGAAAACCATCCAAGAACAGGGAAACTGTTGACAGGATGCGCACAATGCACTCTGTGCCCGTGCATGATCTGCACGCCCTGCTAGCCTGCACCCAAGCAACCGGACGCCGTTCGTCGAAAAACGGACGGCGTCCCTCTATCCTCTTGCGCATCCTGTCTGTTTCTGAGTGTTCTTATCTTCCTCCAGAAGCCGACCCTTGAGGATAAGGGCGTTTCAATAAATGGAGAAGGAGTACATTATGCCGAACAATTCTGGCGAGGGAAGAGCCTCCCCTGTTGAAGCCGAAAAGCTGATTGAAGAGATGCAGCGGCTGATCAAGTTCAAGGGGCTTGACGTAACCCTGACCGAAGACCATCCAGGGAAAGCGAAACTGCTGACAGGATGTACTCAATGCACCCTGTGCACGTGCATCATCGGCCCTCCCTGCTAAAGAGTACCGAATGACACCGGAGGCCGCCCGGCGAAAAGCGAGAGCGTTCCTCTTGCCGCCTGCCAATCCCGTTCTCACTGAGGCGCCTATGTCCCTCCAGAAGCCGATCCGCGAGGAAGAATACGTATCAATCCGGCGTGAATTTGTGATGAAGGTCGATGGGGCGCGCCCGATTGTGTACCCGATCGATTTCGACAGTACGCCGATTCATTTCCTGACTCCGGAGCAGGGGCTGGCGTTGTCGCTTTTGCGCGGAGACCGCAACTGCGGCGAGGCTAAACGCATTTTCTCCGCATTGTTTCCCGGCTTAGGCGGGCAGGTCTTTGCCGAATTGGTTGAGCAGGCAGACGAGATGGTGCGCTCGCAGCCTACCCCGTCGGGCATCGGACGCGAGGGGCTTCTGCTGCGCAGCGATGAACCGATATGCGACGGCCAGGCATTCGACCCGCGCGAGTTCGTGGTCAGTACCGCAGAGTATGCCGCCCGCGCCGCCGATACAAAGCGCAAACTGCGCCTGGATACGCCCATTCATATTTTCACAATATTCACGCATCGGTGCTTCACACGCTGTCTTTACTGTTACGCGGAGCGCGAGCCGGTCAAAGAGATGCCCTTGTCCCGGTGGCGTGAGATTGTGGAGGAGATGGAGCGCCTGGGGATTGTGCTCAGTTCGCCGGACAACGGCGATACGTTCGCGCGGCCTGACGGCATCGAGTTTCTGGAGTGCCTGCTGGAGCACAAAATGCACTTTCTGCTCTCCACCAAAGGGCACCTTATACGCGAAACCGTGGCCCGTCTGGTAGCGGCGGGCTTCAAGAAGCCGGTGCGGGGCGTCATTGATCGCCCGGTGCAACTGAGCGTGGATGCGGCCGACGAAGCGGTGGCCCGGCGCCTGCTTAATGTGGCCAATCCCAGGATCGATCTCATGCTGGACACGGTAGAAAACTTCCTGGCCTTCGACATCATGCCCAAGATCAAGGCCGTCATTACCGGCTTGAACGTCGATCAGCCGAAGCCGATCGTGGACCGATTCTATCCGCGGGGGGCGCGGCGTTTCCATTTCGTGCGCTATCGGCGCACCTTCCACCGCCATACCGACGATCTGTTTGTGAATCCAGAAGATATGCCGGTGCTGAAGCGGCAGTTCGCGGAGATTCGCGAGCGGTATCCCGATGCAGTCGTGAGCGAAAACCTTACCGAGGGCGACGGAATCACTCCAGAGCAAGCCCCGCAACTGCAAAAGCAGCTTTGGGACCGGCGCTCGGGCTGTGGCGGGGGCTGGTCCGCGCTAGGTATTTCCGCCGACGGCAAGGCGTTTCTTTGCGAGCAGATCAACATTCGCGACCCCTTCGTTGTGGGCGACGCGCGGACCCAATCGATCGAAGAAATCTGGAACAGCGAAAAGATGTTGAAGTTCATCTACCCGGAGCGCGCGCGTTTCGAAGGGACGATCTGCGAGGCATGCGGAGAGTTTGAAGACTGTATGTGGAAGAGCGGGCGATGCTACCGCGATGCATTTTTTTCCTATGGCACGCCCTATTTTCCGCCGCCGATGTGTCCTCAAAACACGCGTCCGGGGCTGCGTCTGGCGTGAGTTGAAAGCGTGAAAGGAGGTACGTTCTTATGCCGGCTGAAGCACGGTGGAAGCCGTCCTGCTTTAACATCCACGTCGATCACGACGGCAAGCGGCTCTTTTTTAACAGCGTCGATTCGCGGATTCTCGAACTAAGCGGCGGCAAGCGGGAATGCTTCGAGGAGGCTCTGCGCGAGGTGGAAGAAAAAGGCCATTGCGCGGATCTCAGGATGCAGAGCTGCCTGAAGACCCTTGGTTTCATCGTTCCGGAATCCGAGGATGAATACGAGCGCGAGCGTAGGCGCTTCGAGAAGACGGCGCGGAGCACCGATACGCTACGAATCACCATTGCTCCGACTCTGGCCTGCAATCTGCGTTGCAGCTATTGCTTCCAACAAGGCATGCGCCAGATGCCGATGTTGAGTCCGAAGCTGGAAGAGGGCGTAATCGAGTTCGTGGAGCGCAAATTGGAATCGAGCAAGGCTCTGGTGATGCGCTGGTTTGGCGGAGAGCCGCTGCTGGCTCTGCCTCTGATTGCGCGTATGACGGAGAAGCTGCAACGCTTCTGCGCCGACCGCAACATCGTCTATTACGCCGAGATGCTGACCAATGGCGTGCTGCTCACACCGGCACGGATCGACCAGCTAGCCGATCTGTGCGTACGCGTGGTGCATCTACCTTTGGACGGCACGCCGGCGGAGTATGCCGAACGCCGTGGAATCTCTCGGAAGCAGGCCGAAGCCTACCATGAACGCCTGCTCGACAATATGCCTCGCCTTCTGAACGTGCTCAAGAGCCTGGTGATCCGGATCAACGTGGATCGAGGGAATGCCCACGCCGGCGAGGAGGTGGTGCGCCTCTTCAAGAGCCGCGGCTACGTCGACCCGCGTATCGATTTCCGGTTGGGGTTTCTGAACACCATGCCGGGTATTGTCGATTGCATCCCGCACGACTGCTTCTCGCTGGCTGCCTTCGCCGATGTGCAGGTTGAGTTCCGCGAGTTCCTGGCACGAGAAGGGTTCCGCGTCTTCGGCGGTCCGGAACTGCTCGATTATCCCTGCGGCGCTCCGCTGGACCATTGCTACATGATCGATCCGCTAGGACGCATTGGAAAGTGCGTACCCTGCATCGGCACCGACGAGTCGGTTTTCACGCGGATTTACCCCGAAGACATTGCCCGAACGATACGCGATACGGTATCGATGGATATTCCCTATCTGCACTACGACCCGTATTCGCTGCCCGCCTGCGCGGAGTGCAAGCTGCTGCCGCAATGTCTCGGGGCATGTCCGCGCAACCATACGCCCAACGGCGTTTTTCAATGTGCGCTGCGCGACGGCTTGGCCGATCGCCTGGCATTTTTCAACACCCACTAAAGCTCAAGGCTGGAGGAAAGAGGAATGGCAAAGACAATTGTAATGAGCGATGTTCACGTCGCAAACGGGGCCTCGTATAGCTGGTTTCTGCCGCCGCTCGACGCCATGTTCACCGCCGCGCTCAACCAGTTTGCGAACGACAACACAGTCACCGAGCTGGTTCTGCTGGGCGATCTCGTGGACGTCTGGCTCTATCCGATCAACGTGGTTCCTAGCACGGTTGCGCAGATTGCGGCGATGAATCCCGCGGTAACCAAGGCTCTGCAAAACTGTGTCGCCGCAATACCCAATGTCTATTTCATCAATGGCAATCACGACCTGGAGGTTACCGAGGACGATCTCGTGTCCTTCAATTCAGGGAGCAAGCAAATCCAACTGGTCACGCCGGAGCGGTATAACGCTCAGCATCCAGGATGGCATCTGGAGCATGGCAACATCCCGGATATGTTCAACGCCGCCGATCCATCGCCCGATACGCTGGCCGGATTTCCGCTGGGATACTACATCACACGCCTGGTGGCAACCGCGCAGAATCAAAGCATGATCTGGGCGATTCTGCAGAAGATCATCGAGTGGTTCGGGTCAGCGCATATGGCTGCGTTACGGATTGGGATAGAGCCGCTTGCCGCTGCCTCGACCGAGGATGGAAATCTCTTTGTCACGCTGCTGATAAACGCACTGGAGGTGGCGGCCCGGGTTGACGATGGCTTCAAGATCCGCTTCACCGATCCGTCCATCGATAACAAGTACACGGTTGGAGACATCAAGCAGCACTACCAGAGCCTTTACAGCACCTGGGCGCAAAATTATCCCGATCCAAGCCAGTTTGTCTCCAGCATGCTGGTCGGCTATCTGAAAAACGGCCTCGACTGGTATGCGAAGATTCTGCTTGGCGAAGCCAATCCGCCCAATCTTCTGGTCATGGGACATACGCATTATTCCGAGACGGCGGGCGCTTATCTCAACGACGGCTGCTGGTGCATTCCCAGCGCGCTGGGGCACAGCGATCCCGAGCCGAGTTACGTGGAAATCGTGGGCAACACCGCTACGGTGGTACCTTGGAAGACCGGGGGCCAGCCAGGGTCACCCTTGAACAGTTGAGCGCGCCGCGATGCCTTCGATCTCCAGAACGGACAGGCGCGTTCAGCTCACGGTGGATGCCACCCAGGCTGAGGCGGCACTGGCGATCGCGGAGTGCTGGAACACTGGGCTGCCAGTGCAGGAGCAGCACTGGCTCGCCCTTCTTACCAGTGAGGGGCATCGACGTTGGAAGCGGCGCATGGAGGCGGTGGGCCAACCGGTAGACGATACGGAGTACGCACGCTTTCTGTTGTCTGTTGCGGTTGGAAAGCAACTGAAAGAATTGTGGCGGACTCTGCGCACTTGGCAGAAAGCGAATTGGGAAGAAGCCGCCTTGCGCGCGATAAAATGGCTTCCTGAGGATGCACGCATCCTAGCCGGCGTTTTTGTCGTCTTCACGCCCGCAGCTAACAGCTTCTATTACGCCGAAGATGATAATGCTGCGGTGATTTTCTCTCTGGATGCGGCATTGAGCTGGGCCGAGTTCGAGAACCGGATGGTTCACGAATTACACCACGTGGGCTACTTCGGACTCGCCAGGAATCAGCCAACCGGCATCCCGTTCGCTACTCAGTCGGCTGTCGAATGGACCAGATCGTTCGCCGAGGGGCTGGCGATGTTGGCCGCTGCCGGCGGCGCAGATGTTCATCCGCACGCCACAAGCCCAACTGAGACCAGGGCGCGATGGGACCGGGAGATTGCGGACTTCGAGCACAGCCGGTGCGCTATCGAGCAGTTCCTGCTAGATGTCGTGAACCAGCGAAAGACTACCGAAGAGGAGCTAAAGGCGGGGCACGCCCTGCTCGGCGTGCAGGGACCGTGGTACACAGTCGGGTGGATGATGGGAGCCATCGTCGAACGAGAGTTCGGCCGGCAAGTGCTGCTCGACTGCATGGCGGAGGTTCCGCAACTGATGGCGCGCTATAACCAAGCGGCCCCAACCCGAGATCTGACGCTCTGGTCGCACGAGTTGATGGCTGCGCTGACTTGAGCACCGTAACTCAATTCAAAAATGATGTGCTTAAAGCTATAACTGATTGAACATCTGGCGAGACACAGTGGATGATGAACCTGGGCGAAGAGAAGAAAAGGTTAGAAGGTCAGCTACAGAGCGCCCTGCATGACGCTGGGCGGTATATTGCCGGCGGTTCCGGTCATGCCGAAGTTGTCCTGTCCCTCGCCAAAATACCGATCTGCTGTTAAATCAAATAGATGTGCGCGGATACAGCTTGACTGTCTGGGTGTAAAGCTGGATCATATTTCCCGACGGTAGATGTTTTTGTAGATGGTCTTGCATCCAATATTCGGCGAGAAACCCAGTATTGACGCACCTTACGGCGCTAAGACACCTGGCCTAACACCAGAGGGTCGGGTTAACCAGCTTGCAGGTTATTAATTTAATTGGTCGGGGAGAGAGGATTTGAACCTCCGACCCCCTGGTCCCGAACCGGTATTTCCGTTTGTTGAATCCTGTTGTAATTGCGTGAACGTAACTGCTTTCGATTGAATACGTTGCGGCCATGTTGTTGAAAGTTGTGGTTCTGGATTGTTCCAGGGTGCTTGGGCAACTACAATTTCGACTACAGCGGTAATGCCGTAAATCCGAATCCGCCAGATCCCTATTCGTTTAGAGTGATTCCAAGATAGATATACCCAAAGGAATCAAAGTGTCGTAGTGTAAGAGTGGCGATAGACTCTGCGACACAAGACGCATGGGACGAGCATATTCGGATGATCTGCGTTGCCGGATTCTGCAGGCGTATGTTCGCGGAAGTGTAAGCCAACGTGCGCGTGCCGAGCGATATGAGGTCAGCTTCGAGTACGTGCGCAAGATTCGCAAGCGGCAGTTGCGCAGCGGGCAGATCAAGCGCATTCCGCAGTCACGGTACGGTGTGCGCCGGCGAGTGGACGAACATCTCGCCCGCCGGATACGCGAACAAATCGAACGGCAACCTGATCTGACCTTGGTGCAGTTGCAAGACTGGGTGTGGCATCATGCGCGGGTTTCTCCGAGCCGTTCTCTCACCTGGATGACGTTGAAGCGTCTGAGTCTCGGTCGGGGAAAAAGTCGCTCTACGCTACCGAACGCGATACCACCGAGATCCGTAGACGGCGTGAAGAATTTCTGGAAAGAATCGGCTCGACCTCGCTGGAGAAGCTGATTTTTCTGGACGAAAGCGGTGTTACGGTTGGCCTGATGCGATTGTATGCTCGCGCCCGGTGTGGGGTGCTAGTCTATGAGGCTACGCCGCAGAGTCACTGGAAGATTCCGACCATTCTTGGCGCCATCAGTATGCGCAGCATGGTAGCCGCAATGACCGTCCCCGAAGCCACCGATCGCGAGATATTCTCGTCTGTCTGGATCATGTTTTGTGACCCAGGCTTTGCGTCTGCGATGTGGCGGTGATGGACAATCTCAGTTCACATAAGGTTACGGGAATGCGTGAGCGAATCGAAGTCGATGGTGCAAAAGTTCTGTATCTGCCACATTACTCGCCCGACCTAAACCCCATCGAGAAAGCGTGGTCGAAGCTGAAACAAAACCTGCGCGGGGTAAAATTGCGCACCGCAAGAGCCCTCGATCAAGCCATAGTAAAAGCCTTTCCGCAGATTACTCCCGCAAATGCTATGGCGTGGTTTTCGGCTCTGCAACTACAGGGTATAACTATCTTGAATTTGCTCTAGGGAACCTCTGAAAAACTCTTTGATCCTTATGGCCTTTGAGTGAAGCTATA
>JBKQLG010000223.1:0-29143 GCA_052147235.1 Occallatibacter sp. | reverse complement strand
TGGAATCCAGTCGGCAAGAATGCATATGTGATGGGGATGTGCATTCTGGGCAGGAAGCGGAGATTGCTGGCGATAGAAAGAGCTGCGAACAGAAGCGCAATGGCCCAGGCAGACCATCTCCCAAAGCTCCAGACGCCAAGGTCTTTGAAGGTATATCCCCGGTTTCGCAAAACAAACCAAAGCACGATTACGATGAGCCACTCGACGATTACGCCTCCCATAATCCACAGCAAAAAACGCTGTTCGCTGGAGCCATGAACCGCGGAGGGAATGGAAAACGAAATAAGCTTGGAAACGGCCCAAATCGCAGAGGGTATTCCGAGAGCCAGAATCAGAGATTCCACCCAACATAGAAGCTGGCTGGACGATGCACTTGCCTCCTGAGTTCCTGAAATCTGCATATTCACTATCATGAACCTCCATCGGAGTTGAGTTGGGACGGGAAGAGACGTTGCCTGTTTAGCAGTACGAGATTTCAAATGGAAAGTTCCGTCTTGAGGCGCTTTTTGGCGCGTGGCTATGCGCCAGACTCGACCCGCACTTCAATCGCCGCGCAACCAGTGAATCATATGCGGGAAAGGAGAAACGGATTCGGCTTTGGCTCGCTTAGAATCCAGCGTGAGGCCCATCCATTGCAGCAGCGGCAGCCCGGCATTGCCATCGCGGTACACTTCGATGAGTTTCCGGGCCGATCCCTTGTAGCCGGCAGAGTGGAAGACAATCTCGGCGGGTAGTCCGAGGTGGATGGCGGCGGCATAGGACCAGGTCTGCGCGGCGATCTCGTCGCCCATATCGGCGCCGGCATTCGAACCGGTAGTGGCGCGCAGCGCCGGCGGCATGACGGCCAGATGGCCAGCCTCATGAAGCAGATCGCCGGGGTAGAGCAGGCGCTCGGGGTCAACGACGAGGCCGCTGGGCTCGAGTGAAACGCCGGGCAGGAATGTCTCACCGCCGAGGGGCGCCAGGCGCACGGAGAGGCCGATCTGCCGGAGCCAGTCGATGATTAGCGTTGCGGTGGAATCTAGCATCAAAGCTGAGTTTACTAGCTCGCGTAGTCTGGTGTCTCATCCGATTAACAGAAGGGATTGTTTGCTGGCGGTTATCCCGCCTTCTCCGTCAATTCCGCCCAGCGCGCATAGAGCGCATCGTTCTCGTGCTGCGCAGCCTCCAGTTCTATGATCGCCTCTTGTAGCGCGGCGGCGTTCGTTGCGATCTCTGGACTCTCGACGCGCGCGTGAGCGGCGGCCAGCCGCGCATCGGAGGCCTCAACCCGCTGCTCTATCGCCGCGAACTCGCGCGCTTCCAGGTAGGAGAGCTTTTTCTTGCCTCCAGCCTGTGGGGGCAGGGAATTGGCGGAGACGGTTGAGGCTGACGATGCGCTCATGGTGCGCCAGGAATCGTTCTTCTCGGCTTGCTCTTGCTCCACAATCCAGTCTTCCCACTGCCCATAATCGGCAAAGCGCCCGGTGTGGCCGCGGCCGTCCAGGCCCAGCACCGTCGAGGAGACGCGGTTCAGCAGATAGCGGTCGTGCGTCACCAGCACCAGCGCACCGGGAAAGTCGAGCAGGTTTTCTTCCAGTATCTCCAGCGTCGGAATGTCCAGGTCGTTGGTCGGCTCGTCGAGCAGCAGCACATCCGCCGGCTCCAGCATCAGCTTGGCAATGAGCACCCGCGCCCGCTCGCCGCCGCTCAGATTTCTCACAGGCTGATTCAACTGCTCGCTGGTAAACAGGAATCGCGCCGCCCAACTGGCGACGTGGACCGGTCGCCCCTGATAGGTGATCCCATCGCCCTCCGGAGCCAGCGCGCGGCGCAAGGTCAGGCTCTCATCCAACTCGCGCATCTGGCTGAAGTAGACCAGCCGCAGCGCCTCGGCCCGGCGAATCGAACCCGCAGCCGGCTCGATCTCGCCCAGCAGCAGGCGCAACAGCGTCGTCTTGCCGCTGCCGTTGGGGCCCACCAGCCCCACTTTGATCCCCGCCGTGAGGATGAAATTCAACCCGGAGAAAAGTCGTCTGCCCGGCACTTCGCAGGCTACATCCTTTAATTCAACCAGCCGCTTGGTCTTGCGCAAACTGGCGTCGAAGTCGATCCCCGCCGTCGAAACCGCCGTCCGTGCATTCATCTCCGCCAGTTGACCGATCATCGCGTTGGCGGTGTCAATGCGCGCCTTGGATTTGGTCGTTCGCGCCTTGGGTCCGCGCCGCAGCCACTCGATCTCTGTCCTCATACGGTTGCGCAGGCTCTCCTGCTGGCGGTTTTGCGACTCCAGATAAGCCTGCTTTTCTTCCAGAAAGCGACTGAAATTTCCCTTCACGCGAAAGAGTCCATCTGCAAAGATACGATTGAGTTCGACAATCTGACTTGAAGTTGTTTCGAGGAAATAGCGATCGTGGCTGACGGTAACAGCGGCAAAAGAAGACGAGGTCAGCAGCTCCTCCAGCCATTCGATCCCGGCCAGGTCGAGGTGGTTGGTCGGCTCGTCCAGCAGCATCACCTCCGGCTCGCAAACCCGCGCTTCGGTAATGGCCAGCCGCTTGCGCCAGCCGCCGCTCAGCGCGGCCGCCTCGGCGTTGAGATCGGCGAAACCGGCGCGGCCACTCAGTTCGCGCAGCCGCCCCTCGCGTTCTGATTCGTTTACGTGCGCCGATGCAAGCGCTGCTTCCAAAACCTGGCGGACGCTAAGGCCGGCGGCAAAACGCGACTCCTGCGGCACGTAGGCGGCGCGGGCGCGCTTGCGCATTGCCAGCTCGCCGGAATCCGGCTCCATCTGCCCGGCAAGAATCGCGAGCAGTGTGGACTTGCCCGCGCCATTGGGACCGATCAGTCCTATCCGGTCGCCCTCCTCGACAGTGAGCGAGATCTTCTGGAAGAGAGGCTTGGCGCCGAACTGCTTGGTGATCGACTGCGCGTTGAGAATAGGAGGCATCTCTTTCAAGAGTACCGTCTGGCGTGCAAAGCTGCCGCCGGGACGCAGAGTTCGCTACCGGCCGAAGGAGTACGTGAGCTGAAAAAGGCCGTTGTCGATGCCGGGATTCTGATTGGCTGTGCCGTGATTCGAAATGTGATGAATGCGGTACTCGGCGCGGATGGAGCGGTTTTTGGAATGGAAGAGTTCAAGGCCTGCGCCAAGGTCAAAGGTGAAGTTGAAGGAGCCGGCGGTAGAGATGGGAATCGGCTGCGTCGAGTACATATAGTCGCCATGGGCGATGAGAAACGGTTGCTTCTTGCGGCGCGGCAGGAAGTTCCATTGAAAGCCAGCTGGAGAGATGGCTTCTCCGATCGTCCACTGGCGGCCCTGGCAGGATACTGTATAGGTTCCAGTGCTATAGACCGTTCCATTGCCCAGGTATTCGATATAGGGTTCTGTATCCGGAGCACAGGAAACAACCGGCGGCCCCTGATTGTAAATAAAGGTTGCCACGGTCGGTGTCATCTGGTTCGTTACCACTTGGCTCAGCGGATCGCTCTCAAGCGCCACCGGCAGAATCTCTCCGTTGTATTGCCAGTTCACGATGCGGTTGAGAAAGAGCTTGCGGCTATAACCGGCGCCAAAGTCCAGCAACATCCGATTCTCTGCATTACCCAGTAATATGTGGCTGGAGTCGCCCGAGTAGGCGCTGAAGATGCTGAAAGTGTTGGTTCTGGCGTAGTAGGGGCTTTCGGCTGGAGCCTGGGACCATGCCGTTGCGGCGCCCGTCATCAGGGCCAGGAAGAAGAGGATGAAAAGGATGCGGATCAATGTTCGCGGTCTTGCACTTTCGCAACTTGACAAGAAAAAGACCTTTCATACGCCGAACTGGATGGCCTGGTAGAGCCTATAATCCTGTTTTGACTGCGAAATCCATTTTAAGGGAGCACACCCATGTCATCGCCAGCCGTAGCCTACGCCCGTGAGAACCATCCCCGCTTTCTGAGTGAGCTGAAGGATTTGCTGCGCATTCCTTCCATCTCCACGCTGCCGGAGAACAAGGCCGACTGCCATCGCGCCGCCGAGTTCCTTCTGGCCGAGCTGACCCGCATTGGCTTCGAGCACGCGCGGCTGCTGGAAACCGAAGGCCATCCGCTGGTCTACGCCGACTGGCTGCACGCGGACGGCAAGCCAACCGCGCTTTTCTACGGCCACTACGATGTGCAGCCCACCGACCCCGAGGACGAGTGGCTCTCGCTACCCTTTGAGCCCACAGAGCGCGACGGCAACCTCTATGGCCGCGGCACCTGCGACGACAAGGGCCAGGTCTGGGCGCAGATCAAGGGGCTGGAGTCGCTCTTGGCCGCGAACGGCAAGCTGCCCATCAACGTGCGCGTCCTCTTTGAAGGCGAAGAGGAGGTGGGAGGGGAGGGGATTGAAGCCTTTGTCACCTCCAGGCCGCCGGAGTTGAAGTCGGACTTTGCCCTGGTCTCGGATACCGAGCTCTTCGCGCCCGGCCTGCCTACTCTGTGCGTCGGCCTGCGTGGCATGATCTATACGGAATTAGAGGTCCGCGGAGCAAAAACCGATCTGCACTCCGGCATGTACGGCGGCGCGGCGCCCAATCCCTTCGTCGCCATTGCGCAAATCCTGGCCAAGCTCAAGGACGAGGACGGCCACATCCTTATCCCCGGCTTCTACGACGGCATCATCCCTCCCAGCCCCGAGGAGTTGGCCGCATGGCGCAGCCTGCCCTTTGACGAGGAGCACTACCGCCTCACCGAGGTTGGCTCGCGCACGCTGGTGGGCGAGGCCGGCTATAGCGTGCTGGAGCGCACCTGGGCGCGGCCCACGCTGGATGTGCACGGCATCCCTGGCGGCTTCATCGGCGCGGGCGCCAAGACGGTGATCCCCGCCAAAGCCGTCGCCAAGGTCTCCATGCGCCTGGTTCCCGGCATGACTCCGGCCAAGACCTTTGCCCTCTACAAGGACTACGTCGAGAAGGTCGCCCCTGCCGGCGTCGATATTGAGGTGCGTCTGATTCACTCCGGCGACCCCTGCCTGGTGCGCGTCGACAACCCCTACATTCAGGCTGCCACCACCGCCCTGCGCGAGGTCTGGGGTGAGGAGACTGTCTTCATTCGCTCCGGCGGCTCCATCCCCATCGTCGGCGACTTCGACCGCCATCTCGGCATTCCCAGCGTGATGATGGGCTTCGGCCTGCCCGACGACAACATCCACGCCCCCAACGAAAAGTTCCATCTGAAGAATTTTGAGCTGGGGATTGAATCGGTCATCCGCTTCCTGGAGGAAGCCGGCCGCTGAGTAGGAATCCCAGGCCTCGCAATCGAGGCCTGGGGCACTCTGCCAATCATTCGCCGATCCGCCCGAGCAAAGATTTTCTTGACCTTTTAAATTTTTTTGAAGTATTATTTTTTTAAATTGAGTTGGCTTCCCCCGACTCGATCCTGAAATTCCCCGTAAGTCACAGTCAAAAATGAGTCAGTGAAATAGGATCGGAGACCTTGTCCCTAATCCGCGGGCCTGGATCGCGATTGCTCCCAGGCCAGCCGAACTGTTCCCTGGAGGTTGGAATGAATTCCCTTGCTCTGCTCAAACGAGCCCTTCTTGCCACGGTGAGTGTGATCGCGTTTTTGGGTATCGCCCGACCTGCCGTCGCGGCCCCCTACTACTTCTATGTCATCACCGCCCCGCCCAACTGGCTGGGATACGGCAATCCCCAGCCCCTTCAATCCTGGAGTGCCCTGACCGCTCTCGCGCCGGGAGCTCCCACCGCGCCTGAAGACTATGTATCTCTCGGGCTCCTCGGTTATCCAGGCTATTGGTACGCCTACGATACATTCTTAGGTGAGTCCAATGGCTTCATCGGAGCCGATGTCTCGATACCCACGGCGCAATGGTTAGGCCCAGCGGCCTACTACTGGGTCGGCGGGCCCGCCGGGGGTGGTGAACTCGCCTTCTTCAACACCTTCAACCCGTTTACGGGTCTTTTCTACGCGAACATGATGATCGTGGGCGATCCTCCTTGCACCGATACCGGTTGCCCGGACATGTCCACGTTAGTCTCTGACCTAGGCGGCAACACCTCTTTCCTGTTCTCGCCTACCCAGATCCCTCTCGATCAGCTCAACACCATAACGCCTCCTGGTTGGGACGAGGACCAGAGCCTTAACCCCCCTAATCCATTGGGCCCCAACTATTTCGCCTCGGGCTCTCAATTCGTCGACACTCCAGAAGGGCCCACCGCAATATACGTAATGCTTGGCATCTTTGCGGTTGGGGCTGGCGTCATTCTTCGCCGGCGGCGCCAGCTGCTACCCACGGCCTGACACGGGTACATGCCAACAGGCGATTTCAACGCAGCAAGACTAGCGGCAAGCTTGAAGGTAAAACCCGTAACCAGGAACTAACGGCCAACGCCAACCACCGAGTGCCAGACGCCCCGGGTCCTGATCTTCGGACCTGGGGTTCTGGCATCAAACCTGGTAATCCTCGCGCCTGTGTGCGATGCATCGCCGCATAGATGTACGGTAATCTCTCGTCTGACAACAATTTGATTTTGAGAGTAGGAATGACCAAAACTACAACCGACGCGGCCCTCATCGCGTAATCTAAATCTACGGCCATGCTCGACACCTCAACCAACACGGACCCGACCACCGCGCTGGCTCAAGAACCCGATCCGATCATCTCTTTCAGCCACGTAGGCATCTCCTTCGATGGCCGATCGGTTCTGGAGGACGTGAGTTTCTATGTGAATCGCGGCCAGACACTCTGCATCCTGGGGCGCAGCGGTGTGGGCAAGTCGGTGGCGCTGCGCATGCTGATGGGCTTTCTCAAGCCCGATGAGGGTTCCATCCGCGTCGAAGGCCAGGAGATTACCACTCTGAGCGAAGAGGGTCTGCGGGCCATCCGCAAGCGCGTCACCATGGTCTTCCAGAACGGCGCGCTCTTCGATTCGCTGAGCGTACGCGAAAACGTGGCCTTTCCGATGCGCGAGCACGGCGGCCTCACGGAGGAGCAAATACTGGAGAAGGTAAACCAGTTGATCAACGTGGTGGGCGCCGAGGACGTGGTCGATGCCTTGCCGGCCAGCCTTTCCACAGGACGCAAACGCGCCGTGGCCATCGCGCGCGCCCTCGCCTCGGAGCCCGAGGTTGTCCTCTATGACGAGCCAACCACTATGGTCGATCCCATCATCGCCCGCCGCCTCGCCGATCTGATCGAGATTCTCCAACACCATCTTGGCAAAACCAGCATCGTCGTCACCCACGATATGCGCTTTGCCGAGCGGATCGCCGACCTGGTGCTCTTCCTCCATCAGGGGCGGGCGCAGTATTTTGGCCAGCTCAAAGGCTTTCTGGCCTCTCCCGACCCGCATATACAGCAATTTCTGGCCTTGGACGCTTACTTGTTACCTTCGGAATAAGGAATTCTTCATACCGTAACCGAGGCCAAACGCTTTCTTCTTGTCGTGATTTGGCAATCTGGTGCTATCCAAATGGGTTCGGGGAGAACGGATCGTAATTTTGAAAAAAATCACTATTACGGGTAGACCTCAGCCGGATAGTTGATTTACAATTGTTTAATCTTAATGGTTCGCACTTTGCCGGGCTGGTTCCAGGTTCGCGGTGAAGCTAATATCCCCAAGTTGGTTCAACTCAGGTTAAACCAGTTCCACATGGGCCAATCACCACAAGTTCTAACTTCGAGTGACTGGCTATTGTGGCAGACGATGCAAAATTGATGTCATGACTGGGCAGGATTACCCGGCATGGTACGAATAGATTGCGCTTGGCTAGCTTAACGTTGCGATCTGACACAATGGAATGAACACTTTCCCCGAATGATTGATTGAGGTCTGCGATCACTATGGCAGCTTCGGATTTCTGGCAAAGGGTATCCGCATCGGCGTCTTCTCCCCAGGAATGGGCGGGAGCGTCGGCTGGGGATGCTGTGCGGGGGCCGCAAGGCACGACCCGGCTCTGGATGGTCCTGGATGTGATTACGATAGTCGGCTCCGCGGTGATTGCCACTCTATATAGAACACAAGCGGGCCTGGTAAACGATGCACGGGGATTCTTGCACGGCACACTGATCCATGGCCGATCCATGGGAATCCTGCTGGCCCTTTTGGGCTTCTACGCTATTTCGTTGATGATTACCAGCCGCCGATTGAATCTGTATTCACCCACCCGGCTCAACAACGTACTGCTGGAGCAGCGCCTCAGCATGCAGGCCTGCCTCACAGCAGGTTTATTGCTCACCGGCACACTCTACCTGATTCATGCCGCGGACATTTCCCGCACCATCGTGCTGCTCACGGTGGGTCTGGTCACCATACTCCTCAGCCTGCGCCGCCTGGTCTATCGCCTCTTTCTCTACCGCAGCTTTGAACGCGGCGTGGGTACGCGCAACATTCTCATCGTGGGCACCGGGCCGGAGGCGCAGGCCTTGCGTCATCACCTGGATAGTATTCGCCATCTGGGATACACATTCAAGGGTTTCATTGAGCTCCCCGGCTCCTCTCCCATTCAGGCTTCGGGCCAAAACAGCGACGTGGTGGGCACTTTCGCTACACTATTCCAACTCGCGCGCAAGCAGTTTGTGGATGAGATATTCTTTACCGCCCCGTGTGAACGCAGCATCGTTCAGGACGCCCTCGCGCAGGCTCGCACCTACGGCGTGGACCTGCGGATTGTCCCCGAAATGTACGATGGCCTTACCTGGAACAACTCCATCGAATACGTTGGCCAGTTCCCGACCATTCCGCTGCACCGCGGTCGGGTACCCGAGGTGGCGCTGGTCTTCAAGCGCGCGTTGGACTACGTCTTCTCCATCCTCGCATTGATCTTTCTTTCGCCGATGATGCTGGCCATTGCCATCGCGATCAAGCTGGATTCCCCCGGCCCGGTCTTCTATTTTTCTGAGCGCATCGGCAAAAAGGGCCGTGTCTTCCGCTGCATTAAATTCCGCACTATGATCCGCGACGCGGAAAAGAAGCGCGCCGGCATGTTGCACATGAACGAGCGCGAGGGTGTTCTCTTCAAGATCTCCGACGATCCCCGCATCACCCGGCTGGGCCGCATCCTGCGCAAGTATTCGCTGGATGAGCTACCCCAGTTCTTCAATGTGCTGCGCGGCGATATGAGCGTAGTCGGTCCGCGGCCGCCCATCGGCAGCGAAGTGCGCGAGTATAAACTGAGCCACTTGCGCCGGCTCGACGTGACCCCTGGAATCACCGGCCTCTGGCAGGTGCAGGCCCGTCAGGACCCATCCTTCGACAGCTATATCTCACTGGATGTGACCTACATCGAGAACTGGAGCATCTGGCTGGACATCCAGATCATCCTGCGCACCATCGGCGTGGTCTTTGCCGGAACCGGAACGTAAATATAGCCACTCGCGGCTGATAATTCAGTAAAGCTCGCTTGGGTAGGAACTTCGTAAATCGAAGGAGGAAACCTATGGAATCGACCCTGCACAGGCCGGCCTACGAGACCGGACACCGCATCTCCAAAGCCACCAGATTTCTTTTTTGGATTTTCACCGCGCTTTTTTGCCTGGAGATGAGCTTTACCGCTTACTACGAGCTATTGCCACAAGGGGCGCAGGCTTTTACCCGCCTCGGATTTCCCAACGGCGACTTCCGCTGGGAGCTTTCAATGGCCAAGCTAGTGGGCGTGGCCGTGCTACTCGTCCCCCTGATCCCTGCACGGCTCAAGGAGTGGGCCTATGCCGGCTTCGCCATCAACCTCGTCTCGGCGATCATTGCTCACCTCTCCATAAGCGATCGCCACCTGGCGTTTGTCCCATCGACAATTACTAGCTTTCTATGGGCAGCCTCGTACTTCTTCTGGCGCCGCCTGCAGGCCTTGCGGGCGAATTAATAGACTGCGGCGCGTTTGAGAACAGTGAGGACCAGATTGCAGTTAGAAGCTGGAGGCTGCACGGGATTAAACTGGAAGTGTGAAGATCGCACTGGCACAGATCAATCCGACTGTCGGAGATTTCACCGGAAATCTTGAAAAAATTGTCGCGGTCAGTCGCCGCGCCGCTGCTCTAGGTGCGCGGCTTACCGTCTTTTCCGAGCTGGCCCTTTGCGGCTACCCCCCTGCCGACTTTCTGGAAAAGCCCAGCTTTCTGGCCCGCTGCCGCGCCGCCGTCGATGAACTTGCCTCGGCTACTCGCGAGTTGTCTACCGCCGTGCTGGCGGGCGTGGCTTTGCCGGCCGAGCCTGCAAGCGGTAAGCCTGCCGTTAACGCCGCAGTTCTGCTCGATGGAGGCCGCCTGCTCCTCGAACAGCACAAGCGCCTGTTGCCCTTCTACGATGTCTTCGACGAGCAGCGCTACTTCGCCCCGTCGCAGCCTCAGAAGGTGGTCGAGCTGGACGGCCTACGGCTGGCGATCACCATCTGCGAGGACGCATGGAACGACAAGAACTTCTGGCCGCGCCGCCTGTATACGGTCGATCCGGTCGAAGAGCTGATGCGCCAGCAGCCCGCCGTGCTCATCAACCTCTCCTCATCGCCCTTCTGGCACGGTAAGCGCGCCCTGCGCCGCCAGATGCTCTCTGCCATTGCTCGCCGTGACGGCGTGCCGGTGCTGTTCACCAATCAGGTGGGCGGCAACGACAGCTTGATTTTTGACGGCTCCTCGATGGCCCTTAACTCGCGCGGAGAGCTGATCGCCCAGGCCGCTTCCTTCGAAGAGGACCTCATTGTCGTTGACCCCTTCCAATCAAATCAAGCCGCGCAGGTCGTGTATGCCCCGGAGGAGAACGACACCGAAGCTGCCTACCGCGCGCTGGTCCTCGGCACCCGCGATTATGTGCGCAAATGCGGCTTCAAGACAGCTTTGGTGGCCTTGAGCGGCGGCATTGACTCCGCGCTGGTGGCGGCCATCGCCACCGAGGCCCTGGGTGCGGAAAACGTCGTCGGCATCGGAATGCCCAGCCCGTATTCCTCCGCCGGCTCCATCGAAGACAGCAGGGAACTGGCCGCCAACCTGGGCATACGTTATGAGATCATCCCCATCAGCGGCCTCTTTGCCGAGTTCACCCGCTCTCTGGAACCGCTCTTTGCAGGAACTATGCCCGACACCACCGAGGAGAACATCCAGTCCCGGATTCGCGGCTGCCTGCTGATGGCTCTCTCCAACAAGTTCTCCGCGCTGGTGCTCACCACCGGCAACAAATCGGAGATGGCCGTGGGCTACTGCACCCTTTACGGCGACATGGTCGGCGCGGTGGCCGTCATCGGCGACCTGGTCAAAACCCGCGTCTACGCTATCTGCCACTGGATCAACCGGGGCAGGGAAGTGATTCCCCACTCAATCCTGGAAAAGCCGCCCTCCGCCGAGTTGCGTCCGAACCAGAAGGACACCGACTCGCTTCCGCCGTATGAAGTCCTTGATCCCATCCTCGAAGGCTACGTCGAACGCTATGAAACGCCCGAGCAAATCGCCAGCGCAAACGGATTTCCTCTGGAACTCGTCCAACAGGTGGTACGTCTGGTCGAGCGCAGCGAGTACAAACGCCAGCAGGCCGCGCCGGTGCTCAAAGTGACATGCAAATCCTTTGGCATGGGCCGCAGATTTCCCATTGCCGTCAAAGTTCAGGTATAAGCTAGATATTGGGAGCCTTCCCCAAGTTTAGCTTTTCACACTAAAAGGAGAAACAGCTTGATCCGTCCGTCCATTTGTCTTGCCAGTGCTCTGGCGCTGGTTGCTTTGTCCCCGCCTCTATTACAAGCCTCCGCCCAGCAGGATGTGCCCGCGGCGCCCGCAGCGGCTCCATCCTCCCCGGCTCCAGCCGCGACACTCACATTTCCCAAGCCAGATCCTGCAAATTTCACCGCTGCATCTCCTACAAAAGAAGTCGTCAATGCCTTTGTCCAGGCCAGCTGGGGTTACGATGACAGCCGCGTCTGGGAGGTCTGGGCAATCAGGAATACACCGGCGGAGGGTGTCAGCAGGGTAACCATTCTGGTGGGCGATAAGAGCGGCAAGCAAAAGCCCGCTCTAGTTGAGTTTTTTGTTCTTCCCGACGGCAAGCACATCATCGCCCAGAACGATATTCTTCCTTTCGGCGAGCATCCCTACGCGGAATACCGCGCGCTGGCGCAGAAGCGCGCCGATGGCCCTTACCGCGGTTCGGCCATGAAAGATCTTGAGATTATTGAGTTTGCCGACTTCCAGTGCCCCCATTGCAAGGATGCGCAGGCAAATATGGATAAACTGGCCGTGGATTTTCCCAAGGCTCGCATTGTCTTTCAGACCTTTCCGCTGGAAACTATCCATCCCCAGGCCGCGCGCTCGGCTGCTTATGGCATCTGCGTGACCAAACAGGGCGGAAGCAACGCTTTCTTCACATTCGCCTCGGCTGTCTTTGATGGCCAGGATGGATTGGCGACAGATGATGGCGCAACACTTACCCTGAATAGCGCTGTGACCAAGGCGGGACTGGACCCGGCCAAGATCGCAGAGTGCGCCACAGCCCCCACGACCGTTGCCGCGGTGGAGGCGATGGTAAAGCTGGCAGCAGACTTGAACATCAACCAGACTCCAACGCTGCTGATCAACGGCCGCCAGATTATCGCCACCGTCCCCTATGACACCCTGAAGCAGATTGTCCTGTATCAGGCTAAGCTGGACGGCGTCGCGGTGCAATAAGCTGAATCTGACTTGAGTCAAGGCATAACTGAAACCAATCGTCAGTGCGATACCTATCCACGGGATTGCACCGACGATGGGGTATTGATACTATGCGGTAAGCAAGCTATGTGCTAGCATTATGAATAGAAGTAATGTCCGATAACGTATATTCTGTATACTGAATTCCGAAATCGAAACTCCTGCGTTCCTTCTACCATATTTTCTACGCGTAATCCGGCAAATGCCTCGATTATCGGCAGTTCCCTGCCGCGCTGCCGTGCAGATCGGCTACATCTTGTACCGCCCCAGGTCCTCGTCGTTCAGCCCTTCGAGCCAGCCTCGCAACTGCTCGGCCGCCTGTCCCTCAGCCGGTCCTGTAGTGTTCAACTTGGCAGCTTGCATGACCTCTTCCGTAACATAAATCGGGCAATCCGCACGCAGCGCCAACGCGATGGCGTCTGACGGCCGAGCGTCCAGCACAAGCGGCTCATCCCCCTGCAATAGCCATAGCGTTGCGAAAAACGTGTCATCTTTAAGTTCTGATATAACAACCCGTTCCAGCCGCGCATTCAAGTGGCGCATGATATTCCTGGTCAGATCGTGAGTCATGGGGCGCGGTAACGCCACCTTCTCAATTTCGAGAGCGATGGCGTTAGCCTCGAAGATCCCCACCCAGATGGGCATCACCGTCTCGGAGGCGATGTCCTTGAGCACAAGGATTGGTGTACTGGTGGCTGGGTCCAACGTCAGTCCGCGAAACCGTACTTCAACATCCATGGCTTCCCTTTCCTACGCCCGCTATTATCTTAGACTGCTTCGCCGGCTAAACTGTTCGGATGCGTTGCGGTAATCTTCACCTGCATGTAGCTTCCGGGCGCTGGCGCGATCGCTTGCGCGCAGGTGAAGTTGACCGGCTTGTTCTGGCTGCTGCGTCCGATAACTTGTCCTCGCGCCGTGTTTACCCCCTCGACCATGACTTCCATGACCTGCCCTAAATGCCTGGCATAATTAACTCTTTGAATCTCGCGCTGACGATCAAGAACAACTTGAAGCCGGCGTGCCTTCTCCGCATCGGAAATCGAATCAATCATCGTCAATGCCGGAGTGTTGGGCCGGCCCGAGTACTTGAACCCGAAGACGCAATCGTACTCGACCTTGGCCAAAAGGTTCATAGTAAGAATTAAATCCTCTGCCGTCTCGCCTGGAAAGCCGACGATAATGTCGGTAGAAATCGAGATGGGCCTGCGCGCGGCCTTGATCCAACTGATACGCTCCAAGTAATCCTCACAGGTGTACTCGCGGTTCATCGCATTCAGAATCCGCGAGGAGCCGGACTGCACCGGCAGGTGCACATGGTCGCAGAGCGTCGGTACTGCGTCGATGGCCTCGATGATGTCGCGGGTAAAGTCACGCGGGTGACTGGTGGTAAAACGCACTCGGCGGATGCCCGCAACCTCGCCCACTGCGGCCAGCAGCTCCGCGAAGCTTCGCTTCCCTTCCGGATCGCGGTAGCTGTTCACATTCTGCCCTAGTAGTTGAATCTCGGTGTAGCCCTGATCGGCGATGCGCCGGGCCTCCGACAGCACCGAATCCGAGCCGCGGCTGCGCTCCTTGCCGCGGGTGAATGGCACGACGCAGTATGCGCAGAACTTGTCGCAGCCCTCGATGATCGTGATGTAGCCGCGATAGGGATTCTGGCGGGCGGTAAACTCGGTCTCGAAGGTCTCGTCGGTCTGGCGGTCGTCGAGCCCTGTGATACGCGTCTCGCCGGCTTCCAGGCGCGCGAGCATCTCCGGTAGCTTACGGTACGAGGCTGAGCCAGAGACCAGCGAGACGTACGGCGCGCGCGCGAAGATCTTGTCGCCCTCCTGCTGCGCCACGCAGCCCAACACCGCGAAGCGCTTGCCCTCCCGGTGTTGACGCTTGTATTCGTCGAGGCGGTGGAAGACCTTCTGCTCGGCTTTGTCGCGGATGGAGCAGGTGTTGTAGAGGATCAGACCTGCATCTTCTTCCGACTCAACCTGCCGGTAGCCTTCGTGCTCCAATGTACCGATGACCTTCTCCGAGTCATGGGCATTCATCTGGCAGCCGAAGGTTTCTAAGTAGAAGGTTTTTCCGGTTGCCATAGCAATTGTAAGTATACCGCGATAGGCAATTGAATCCTTGCCTCAATGCGCCTATCGCGGTCGCAACAACATCATTTCTGGATCCAGACCTCGACTCGCCTGTTCTTCTCCCGGCCTTCAGCAGTGTCGTTTGGCGCAACGGGTAAGGCGGAACCGAAACCTTGCACAACCGCGGGCTTGACGCCTTGTTGAATGAATAACTTCTCGACAATCCTGGCCCGATTCAGCGACACAGCTTGATCTTCTTCCGCAGTGCCGCCTGTGTCGTCAGTGAACCCGAAGAGCAGTATCTGCTTTTTCGTCCCACCTTGGTCCGCCACCAGAGAAACAACCCGATCCAAATCCTTCTGTGCCTTGTTGTCCAGGTCCAAATCTCCGTTGACAAACCTAAAGTCGAGCGACAAGCGCTCTGCATTCTTGGTTAGCTCCTGATATTCGTCCGGAGCTGAATCAGATACCGGCTGGAATTCCCGCGCCACCGTCTGGGCAACAAAACCGTTGCTTGCAACCACCGCCTGCCCCAGTCTGGAGAGAGCAAACTCAACAAACTTCTGCGTGAATTCGTTGTGCGAAGTCGAAGGAGTATAGAGGTAAAGCCGCCTCGACAGAGGGTACTCTTCCGTAGACACCGTTAGCCGGGTCGGCTTGAGAGCGTCCGTCCCTTTATCCGATATCGCGATGGACTTAGCACTATGGATGAGGGGAAGGCTGACGAAGCCGATGCCGTTGGGGTCGCTGGAGACTGCCTGGGATAGCGCATTGCTGTCTTCGAACCTCTGGGCCGATGAGACCATGGGCATTCCAGCCAATACCATGGTCTTGAATGAATCGGCTATGCCTGACTGATCATCCCTCACATAAACTTGAATTGCGCCGCGCATGGTCCCGATCTTCGACCAGTCGGTGATCTTCCCTGTGAATATCTGCTTGATCGTATCTTTGCGAAGCTCTTTGAGAGGATTCGAGGCGTTGACGATCACAGCAATACCATCAAGCCCCAGAACATCTTCGCTCAGCGCTGAATGGGAATCGCCCGGCTCCGCCAGTTTGCCCTCTTCATCGGGCTTGAGCTTCCGCGAAGACAGTTCAATGTCCCAGGCGTCCGCGGTCTGCGTTGTGACCGCGGATTCTGATCCATGAGCCGCAATCGTAATCGCGGAGGTAAACCCGTCGCCAGGCAGAATGCCCTGAACCATCCTTTCCTGCGGATCAGGTCCGGGTAGTATCTGAACATCCGTAGCGCCTTGAGACTTGAGAAAGGCTTCAGCCATCGCGGGTCCCAGGCTGTCCTGGATGGTATTCGAGTCGGCCAGGCGAAGAATCGCCTTCGGAGTTTCCTTCAACTCGGCAGCTGTGGCACCCTGCGAGGTGTTGATCCATTTCTTTCCAACAGCGCCAGCAAAAAGAAGGACAAGGACGACCGTGGAAACCAGTGCGAAGGCAACGCTGCTGACGTTGCTCCGGGATGCGGGCACCACTTCACTGAGTCTCTTATCGCATAGCGGACAATGAGTCATGGATTTCTTTTCGTGGGAAAAGTCCTCATGACTAGCTGCCAGTGCACATTTGCCGTAATTCGTGCAGATTCTACGATGCATTGTCTCCCTCCTTGGTCCTGATTCCGTACTCCAAAAGTGGGGCTAATTGCGGCCCAGAAAAACAAATGAAAGATGTAGGACCGCTTCTTGCAAATGTAACGCAGAATTATTACGAAAGTTCGAATATATCCATCTGGTAATCAGTACTATAGTAATATATACGTTCCAGAATGAGGCATTTGCGCAAGGGAATAGCATTTCTGTGTGTTTTTTTAGACGGGTAACCTCAACGTAACCTGGTGTGGAGTTAGGCCAGGAGAGCGGCCATCTGCTCATCGCCGAAACGGCCCGCTTTCGCGGGCCGTTTCCCTTCCCTTCTCTTGCCGTCCTTCGCCGGAACCCGGTTACTTCTTGACCCAAATCTCCACGCGCCGATTCCGCGCTCTACCCTCGTCGGTGTCGTCGGAGGCGACAGCCATGCCGGAACCATAGCCGCGAATAATCGCCGGATTCATTCCTCTTAGCGCGAATTGATCTTCCACCGCCTTGGCACGGCTCAGCGAGAGCGCCTGATTTACCGTGGGCGAACCAATGCTGTCAGAGAATCCGAAGAGCATGATTTTGTCTTGCGGAATATTCAGGTCCGCAATCAGGGAGACGACTCGGTCCAGATCGACCTTGGCCTTGTTATCCAAATCCGTTTGCCCGGACTGGAACCGAAAGTCAAGTGAAAGCCGGTTTGCGTCCTTGGTCAGCCACTTATAATCACCCGGAGCGCGATCCGATACCGTCTGCGATACCTGCGTCACATTCTGGGCAACGAAACCGCTGGCTCCAACCACGTCCTGCCCTTTCTTGGAGAGAGCGAACTCGATAAACTGGCGGGTATATTTATTGCCTGGATTGGCAGGCGTGTAGAGATAGAGCCTCCGTGCCAGAAGATAGTCTTCAGTGGCAACGGTAAGCCGGGTAGGCAACAGCGATTGCGTTCCCTTATCCGATACCGCGACCGCTTTGGCGCTTTGAATATACGGGAGGCCGATGAAGCCGATCCCGTTTGGATCGGCGGCCACCGCATCGGAGAGAGCCTTACTGTCCTCGATCCTTTGCGCTCCCGGCGCCAGCGGCTTGCCCCCAAGCACCAGGCTCTTGAAGGTGTCGTAGGTGCCTGAATTGTCATTCCTGGCGTAGATGTTGATCGCTCCGCTCATGGAGCCAACCTGCGACCAGTCGGTAATCTCCCCGGTGAAGATGCGCCTGATCTTCTCCTTATCGAGCTGGTCGGCTGGGTTGGTAGTGTTGACAATGACAGCGATCCCGTCCAACCCCAGAACGTGCTCGTTTGCTGCGGATGCCATATCTCCCAGCGAAGTCAGCTTGGCAGCTTCATCGGGCTTGATCCTCCGCGAAGCCATGCCGATGTCGCAGTTGTTTTCGGCCATAGAAGTAAACGCGGTCGCCGAGCCATGGGCTGCAATCGTTATCGAGGATACCGTGTTGTCACCGGGCAACTTGCCCTCAACGATCTTCTCCAGCGGGTTGGTTCCGGGAAGAATACGCACATCCGCTGCGCCCTGATCCTTCAGAAAGGCCTCCGCCAACGACGGCCCCAGCGTATCTCCAATCGTATTCGAGCCGGCCAGCCGAAGAATCGACTTCGGCACATTTGTCGTGACTGCCGCATTCGCGCCGTGCAGTCTACCCCAGGTCGCAAACACTGCAACTACCACAAGAAGAAGCGCAGCAGCAATTGCAATCATGAGAGTTGTCAAAGGCTTCTTGCCGGGTGTGGCAACGACCTTTTGTGGGGCAATATCGTTTTCATCCAGCAACGGTTCCCCGCATTCCGGACATTCGAAAGCGGCCCCTTGCGGGATCGGGATATGCTGCCTACGTTTGGCATCCTTGCAGTTTTTGAAGTTAGAGCATCTTCCCCATCGGACAGTCATCATGACCCACCTTTCTTCCTTCCAATGCGTGACGTTCTAGCAAAGCCCGGAAAAATCCCGTGTTTCGCAATTGTTAGTATTGGGACACTGGATGTTTATTGAGTGAAGGTTACCTAAAGAAGGTGACGAAGGTCATTAATAACAGATGAATATCTATTTCTGATGGTATAAGATTTACATTACTTTAGTGTTAATTCAACCGAGGAACTCATCGCAAGCCAGTGTGCAAGTAAGCGATTAGATCGGCCATCTGCTCCTCGGTGAAACGTCCGCTGAAGCCGGGCATCATTCCCTTCCCTGTCAGGACATTCTGCCGTACGGCTGCGTCGGTGGCCGGAGCGCCGCTGGGCAGGATCTTATGGTCGAAGACGCCGTGCAGGTCGGGCGGAACCTTCTTGAGAGCCAGGTCGTTGTCCTCGTGGCAGTGGGCGCAGCGTACCTGGTAGAGGTGCTTGCCTTCCGCTTCCTGCGGAGTCAGCGACGGCACGCCGCGGCAGCCCGTCCAACAGGCTGTCAATCCAATGCAAAGGAGGAGTTTACTGTGAAAAATACGCAGATACTTGTGCCTCAGAGATGATTATGCCTTAGTCCGCAACAGGCGGAGCCGATGTTATCGCATCAAGAGGGAATCCCAACCGCTTCCACTCGTCGTAGCCTCCGCGCAGGGGGCGGATGCGCTCGATGCCCAGCTTGTGCAGGGTCATGGCGGTTTTGGCGGCGGTAGCCTCGCTGGGGCAGGAGCAAAAAAGCACGATGTCGCGGTCGCGGGGAATCTCCTGATGGCGCTCGGCCAGCGTCTCGGGCGAGAAATGGAGCGCGCCGGGCAGTGTGAAAGGATCTGGAGCCAATTCGAGTGGATGGCGCAAGTCCACAATGAAGACCTCCTCGCCGGCGTCAAGTTGCCGCTTCAGTTCTTCGGGTTCCAAACGAGAGGCGACGAGCTTCTTGATCACCATACGGCGGCGGACGACTCGGCCAACTAAAAACCCCAGAATGCCCAGGATCAGCAAGGCACCGGAAAAACGGCCTACCCAGTCGAGTAGGCTGGGGTTGCGCTTGAGCAGATCGCCGAAGAAGCGGCCGACGGTGAGCAGAGCGCCGACCCACGTCGCGGCGCCGATGGCATCGAAGATGAGAAAGCGGCGAAAGCCCATCCCGTTCTGTCCGGCTACCGGTGGGGCCAGTGTGGCCAGGCCGGGCACAAACTTGGCGACCATCAGGGTGACCTCGCGGCGACGGCCAAAGGAATTCTGTGTACGGCGGACGCAGGTCGTGGGTTCCAGCGACAGCTTGCACAGAATACGCAGCACATGGTGGCCATAACGGCGGCCGATGAGAAACCAAGTGGTGTCAGCCAGGAGCGAGGCGACCAGTCCTGCCAAAAAGGCGAAGCTAAAGCTGAGTTCGTGTTCGGCGGAGAGAGCTCCGGCGGCCAATAGAACCGGTGTGGCGGGCAGGGGAATCCCCAACTGCTCCATCAGAACCCAGGCAAAGAGCAGCACATACCCGTAGAGGAGCAAAATATGTTCCGGTAAAGCCATTGAGATGACCGTGTTTTCACTTGAGTGAGTCAGACCGCGCAGCCCTGTCAGGGTAGACAATTGCAGAAGAGTTCCAGCGGCCTCATAGAATCAGATGATTTTCTGAGCGTATTGGCTTCATGCATTCACTACAACGCGCAAACACAGTAAAAAGCCGCGCGAAGGCAGCCCTTTCAATTGATCTCGGACTGTCGGTAAGATCGCCGCTCTACGGCTGCGCCTGTTGCGAGGGCGCGGTCTGAATGGCTGCAGCGTCCTGCTGGCCCTTGGAGGCGAACCAATTGCTATCCCAGAGGTTTTTGTAGAATTCGCCTGTCATCTCGGCGGCGCGTGGGCCGAAGGTGGGCCTTCCGCCTTCGAGAAAGAAGACGGTTACCAGGCTGCCCTGCGGCGAGTCGGACCAGGAGGCGAACCACCCGTAGCGGGTTCCCTTATCCGAGCAGGTTCCGGTTTTGCCGAAGACTGGCAGCTCGTTAAAGCTAGCGCGCAGGCGGCGGGCGGTGCCGTATTCGACCGCGGCGGCCATGCCGTCCTCGATGTCGGGAACGTAGCGGGCGATGTCCAGTGTACGCTTGACCTTGGGTTCGAGCTTGGCGACCTCTTCCGGAGTGGCCGGGTGCTGCAAATAGTAGAGGGTTCCGCCGTTGGCGATGGCGGCCACAAAGGCGCCCAGTTGCAGCGGAGTGAGCGAAACGCCCTGGCCGAAGCTGCACATGCGGCCCACGCCACCCTCGGCGGCAGGCAACTCCTGATCCGGATAGACACCCAGCTGCTCGCCTTCGATGTTGTAGCCGGCCAACTCGCCCAGGCCGAACTGGTTGGCGTAGTGGCGCACGCGATCAAAACCGAGTTCCCTGCCCAATTCCTCAAAGTAGAGGTTGTTGCTCTTGGCCAGCGCCTGGGTCATGTTCATATGGAATCCGGCCAGCTTGACCGGCGTATCGCGCGTGACCAGCCCTTCAGAGAGCGCTGCCATGGCGACCATCAGCTTGATGGTTGAGCAGGGTTCTGCGCCGGGCGAGAGGGCTAGCTTCTGGTTGACCATCGCCAGAATGCGCCCATCGGATGGGTCGATGACCACGGCCGTGCCATTCATGTCGCCGAGGGCGTCGATGGCCGCCTGGCGAACCAACGGATCCTCACCGGCCGTCACATCGCCGGCAAGAAAGTCTCCCTTGGCGAAGGAGCTGGCGGTAAAGCGCTCATAGTAATGATGGCGACGGCGTGAGGCATGGGTCGTGCGGCTTGTGCTAACCACAACTTTGCCGCCTTTTGCGATCTGGCGTGACTGTACTGAAGGCGCGGCTTTCGACGTGGGATGTGCAGCTTCGGCGAGAGCGGTAGTGGGCTTCGTAGAATTCTGGGCAGTTTTCGTCTTCGCAGCGTGATGGTGGGTAGCGCGATGCGGCTCTGTCAGATGCTTTTCAGTTGGCTTGGCGCGGTGAGGCGCTTGCGGCGCGTCCAGCGCTACCGCGCCTGCGGCGAAACCGCTTAAAACCAATGCAACTACCCAAACGCGGTGAAAAATCATTCCGCCAGTTTCCTCTCTACTCGGAGTGCGTGCCGTGCATCCCTCGCAGGGGTCAGTTCGTTCTGTTTATCGGCCTTGCCGCTTGCCGCGTTCAATTCAGCAATGGCCATGCTCTACAATAACCGAAAATGCCATGTAACAGTTGGAAAATCTCAACTACTTTCCGCCTTGGCAGGTAACTAATGCGTACTCTCAAGTGCTTCTGCACCGTCAACTAGAACCCCAGCCGTCGTAGAAAGGTCGGCTTCTCCAGATCCGGTTGCGTCTCTTCGCTAGTCTCTAATGATCCTCCGGACGGTGGGGTATAGGCCGGTTCCTCGGACAATTCTGCAAATTTAGGCCTTGCAGGCGCGGCCTCCGGCTCCATCTCTTCCCGTTGATAGTCCCTGTCCGTCTCCACTCGCTCGGACTCACTGCCGGATGTCTCCGCGGAGCGCGCGGTGGCCGAGTAGTAAGTAGGCCTTTCTTCCTCATCGGACTCAACCGGCTCCTCTGCGTCGGACGCGTTTTCCGGTTCTTTCTCTTCAGCCTCTTCATCCTGTGAAAGGAAGCGCGGGGGAGATGCGGGCTCCAGAACCGGCGCGGGAGCTGGGGTGGAAGGAGTCGCCGGATGTTTGTCTCCAGGCGCTGACAAAGGAACCGAGGCCATAGGCGCTGAATCCAGCGGAATTGAAACCACGGACGGCTCTTGCACGCTCAACATACGTTCGCGCCGCTCCGGCATCTGGTTGCGGAAGCCGGTGGCAATTACGGTGATCTTGACATCTTCACCCATCTTCTCGTCCAGCACGGCGCCAAAGATGATATTCGCGTCCTCGTGAGCGGCGGATTGAATGAGAGACGAGGCTTGGTTAACCTCGGAGAGCTTCAGCGTGCTCGATCCGGTGATGTTGATGAGAATGCCGCGCGCACCGTCGATAGCGCCGGCTTCAAGCAGCGGCGAGGCCATCGCCGCCTGAGCAGCTTCTATGGCGCGATTCTCGCCCGAGCGCACCGCCGTGCCCATCACCGCATGGCCCATCCCGGCCATGGTGGTCTTCACATCTGCAAAGTCGCGATTGATGATGCCAGGGATGGTGATGATGTCACTAATGCCTTGCACTCCCTGGCGCAATACGTCATCTGCGATGCGAAAGCTCTCAAAGAAACCGGCGTCCTTGGCCACGGCCAGCAGCTTCTCGTTGGGAATAACAATCATTGTGTCAACACTTTCCAGCAATTCCTTCAAGCCTTGCTCGGCCTGCCGCTGGCGGCGTTTGCCCTCAAAGCCGAAGGGACAGGTGACTACGGCCACAGTCAAAATACCCATCTCACTGGCCAGCGAGGCGATCACCGGTGCGGCGCCAGTGCCCGTGCCGCCGCCCAGCCCGGCGGTGACGAAGACCATGTCCGCGCCTTCCAGAGCTTCAATGATCTTTTCCGAATCTTCCAGTGCGGCGCGCCGTCCCACGTCGGGATTGGCCCCCGCGCCCAGACCGGAGGTAAGCCGGACACCGAGTTGCAGCTTGACCGGGGCGCGGGAGACCTTGAGCGCCTGTACGTCGGTGTTGGCGGCAATAAACTCCACGCCCTCCATGCGGGCCTGGATCATGCGATTGACGGCGTTGCCGCCGCCACCACCCACTCCGATGACTTTGATGCGGGCTCCGCGCGGGCTCTCCTCGTGATACTGAATGCGCATCTCCCCGGCTTCACTCTTCTGATCTTCCATTTGGTCTCCATCCTCCTGATTCCAACACCGGATAATGATCTGACACTGAATGATAGCGCTAAAAACTTCCTGCAAAAACGGCGCGCACCCTGGAGCGCCATGTTGTGCTCTCTTCTGCTTGATTCCATCGAGTGCGATTGGCATAAAGAATCATGCCAATCGCCACCGAAAACCCAGGATGAACCAGCTCGTGGGGCATATGCGTGAGGCGGACCGGGAGGCCGGTGTGCGCCGGAACCCACAACTGGCTCTCGGTAATGTCGAGCATTCCGGGCAGCATCGCCCCGCCGCCGGTGAGTACGCAGCCTGCGCCCAGAGCCTCCAGCACACCGCCCTGGCGCAGGTTCTCTTTGACAAATTGCAGCAGCTCGCAGCCCCGCGGCTCCAGGATCTCGGCCACCCTGCGCAGGCTCAGCATCCGCGGCTGAGGGCCGGCAATCTCAATCTCCTCGTTCTGCGGCACATCTGTCACCACGACGTTCCCGTACCGGCACTTCAACTCCTCGGCCAGAGCCACAGGCATCTTCAAGCCCACCGCCAGGTCGTTGGTAAAGTGCTGTCCGCCAATCGGAACGGAGCCCGTGTGCACCACAGCGCCTTCGAAGAACACCACCAGATCGCTGGAATGGCAGCCGATGTCGAGCAGACAGACGCCCAACTCCCGCTCGTCTGCTGAAAGAATGGCTTCGGCGGCGGCAATCGATTCGAGCACGGCTTCGGTCACTTCCAGCCCGGCGCGGTTGGCGCAGGTGACGGTGCTCTGAAGCGCGCTGCCGGAGCAGGTGGCGATGTGCAGTTCGACTTCCAACCTTTTGCCCACCATGCCCACTGGGTCGAAGATGCCCGGCTGGTCATCGAGGATGAACTGCCGGCGCAGCAGGTGCAGAATCTCGCGGTCGGGAGGCCGCTCCACGGCCCGAGCCTGCTCGATAGCATTGCGCACATCTTCCGCGTCGATCTCGCGCATGCGGCCGCCCAGCTCGATTCCGCCGCTGGTGTTGAGCCCGCGAATGTGTGGTCCGCCCATCCCCACCACGCACTCGCCAATGTTGGCGCAGGCCACAAACTCGGCCTGCGCAATCGCTGCCTTCACCGACTTGGTGGCCGGGCCAAGTTCGGCGATCAGCCCCTTGCGCATCCCCGCCGACGCCACCACTCCATGTCCGCAGTAGCGAGGCGCGCCTTCATACAGCTCCGCCGCCAGCACGCGAGTCCACGCGCTGCCGATGTCCAACGCCACGATCAAATTGTCTTGCCTCTGGCTCATCACACTCACTGCTCTATTCCGGCAGACGCGGCCGGAAGATTGGTTGGGGCGCTCTTCTGCCTGCTCACGTTCAGCGCGGCGGCTTTGGCCTGTGCGCGTTTCTTTGTCTTCGCCGCCTTCACAGCGGAGGCTTTCACGGTTTTTGGGTTCTTACGCGCCGTAGAATTGATCGGCTTGGTCGAACGAGTCCCAACTGGCTTTGCGTCTGTCTTGCCTGGCTTCACCGGAGTATTCGTCCGTGACTGGCCGATCAGTGCTTTAACCACTGACGGTTGCGTTTCAGCAGATTCGCCCGCAGTCTGCACGTTCGCCGGCTTACCGTCACCGACCGCGGCCGCGCTCTGCTCTTCTGCCGCGGCTTGCGCCACGTTGGTTCCAGCCGTCATCTCCAGTACCACCTGCTGTTCATAGCGCAAGTCCACCGCCGCCAGCTTGGGATATTGCTGACGCCACTCACCTATGTTTGCCTTGTAGCGCTGGTAGCGCTCAAGAAATTGGTCTTCGCCGAAGTGGGCCAAAATGTCCCCGCCCTGCTCTGGCATGAGTACCTTGGCGTCTGCGGGATCGGTCAAGTCGATTTCCGAGATTTGTTCGGAGAGCTTCTGCCCATTCGAGTCCAGCTCGGCAAGTAGACGCTGATAGACCGCCATGCGCGCCTTGCGAGATGCGAGCGGGTCGTGAGCGTCGAAGCCGGTCACCACCGGGAAGGAGTAGTGGCGCTGGGCCATCAGCGCCGCCGGCATGGTGAGCAGAACGCCGCTTGCGTCCACCAAGCCGATCTGTGGCCCCAGGCGCACAAAGGCCACCGGCTGCCGCTCCACCACCGAGACGCGAATCTGGTCCGGCAGCAGGCGCATCACGGTAGCCCGCTCAACCCAGGGCAGTTGTTCCAGTTGCCTGCGCCGTTCGCTCAACGGAACATAGAAGATATTGCGCCCGATGTCTTCGCCGAAGACCGGCAGCATCTCCGCGCGGCTGACCTCGGTCAGCCCAGTGGCATCGATGTTGCCCGCCCCGGCAATGCGGAAGCGCGCGTCGCGATCCAGATAATTCTTGAGAAGATAGGCAGAGGCAGTGAGGCCGCTCAGCACAGCCAGCATCACAAGCAGCAAAAGCACACGCCCCACCGTGCTCGCCGGACGCCACCAGGGTTTGTGCGGACGCTCGAAACGCCCTCCGCCCTGGCGCTCCGGCTTCAACAGTGGTGAGTCATCGTCATCCGGGACGTGGCTATCCAGTGGTAGAGCGGGCAGCGTTCGCCCCGCTGGGGACGCAATCTGCCTCATGCGCCGCACGGGTGGCTCCGCAGGCGCTTCATCTTCCCATGCACGGGAACGAGTTCGATTGCCGCTAATTGTCGTCACGCCTGAGCAAGGTCGTGAGAGTCGCCAGATTTCACTATAGCCGGGCCTTCGCCCGCGTTTTCCTCAACCGGCGCGGAATGAACCAGTAACGTAACGGGGGGATCGATTCCACGCAGAGATATGAGCCAACAGATCTGAACTGTCTGTGGAACTCCTCACGCCCATTGCAAGGTATACACAGAGCTGGTAGGCAAATCGATTTCGAGCATCTGCGAGCCGAGCAGCAATTGCACCCGCTTCTCCGGGCCTCGGTTGGCCAGCACGACCACGAAGCTGCCATCCAGATTGCGGAAGCCGGAGTGAGAGACCTGGTCGGCAGTTCCCTGCTCTAGATCCTGACCGATCTCATTGGTCTCGAAGACTCTGGCGCCTCGGCGGATGTGCCTGGAGAAGTGCGCAAAGGCCCAGTATTGTCCGCTGCGTGTCACTGATTTTGTCGCATTGTCTACTGTGACCACTCCGCCACAACTAAACGGGCCGATATTCGGCCTGCCCTTCTCGTCGAGAGCCACATTCCATGCGGTGATCGACCGCGCCCAGTTGCGTGCAATGCCGTTGAAGGTCTCCGCCCAATTGGTGAAGTCTGTCAGGTAGTCAGCCGCATGAATATCCGGTCCGCCCTCGGTCCAGTAGGCGTTCTTCAGCGGAAAGGCGTCGTGGACGCGGGTCATCGCCGACGGCTCGCCGAGATAGCCGTGCCAGGCAATGCCGTCGACGTACTGGCGGACGCCGGGAAGGCTCAACTCGCCAATCGCGCGGCCCCAGAGATTGTAGTTGTGGTCTATCACCCAAATCTTGGTCGAGAGGCCCGCCTTTCGCAAAACCGGGCCGAGGTGGTTCTCGACAAAGTCGGTCTCATATTCCTGGCCCCATTGGCAGGCGGGCATATTGCCGTCTTGGTCCGTATCCACTTCATTCTGCACGGTGACGGCATCGATGTCGATGCCCTCCGCTTTGTAAGCCTCAAGGAATCTGAGGAAGTAGCGGGCGTATGGCTCGAAGCTGTGCTTGCGCATCGCCCCTCCCAGCATAGAGCCGTTGGACTTCATCCACCCCGGAGGACTCCACGGCGAGGAGAAGAGAAACAGTTCCGGATTCACCTTGTGCGCCTGAAGCAGAGTGGGCAGGAGGTAGGCCTTGTCATGGTCGATGGAGAATTTCTTCAGTTCCGGATCGGGCTCGGTACTCTCGTCAAAGCTGTAGACGGTGCGCGAATAGTCGCTGGAGCCGATGCAGGTGCGGCAGACGTTCAGGGCCATCTCACTTGGGGCAAAGAGCTCGTGCATCAGTTCGTCGCGCTGCGCCTGCGGAATCTGGCTTAAGACATAGCAGGCCGCATCGGTGAGCGCCGCGCCGAAGCCCAGCATCACCTGGCGGGTTGCGCCGGGATTGAGGACGATAGCGTCAGGGGCGGCCTCGGCAGCGGGCCTCCAGGCCAACGGCGCTGCTTGCGCATGGCGCCGGTCGCGATAGGTGGCCCAGACTTGCACTGGAGCGGCTGAATCGGCGACGTCCGCCCATAACGGAATGCCTCGTGAGACTGCCAGGGCCGCGGCGGTAGCGGTAGCCGTCTTCAAAAACTTTCTGCGTGAATTCTGCGTCATATGTTCCTTCGGTTGCGGGAATGATTGCGGGCCAAAAGATAGCAGCGGGGCCGAGCGAGCGTCTAATCCAACTCCAGCGCCGCCAGGATTTGCGGAGCTATCTGGCTTACGCTGCCTGCGCCGAGTGTGAGGATGAGATCGCCTTCTTTGGCTTGAGCAGCAACGGCGGCAACCGCGGTGGGAAAATCCGGTACGAACTGAACTTGTGGGCCTTCGATCTTCGCGGCCAGGCGCTCGGCCGTCACGCCGGGGATGGGCTCCTCGCTGGCGGCATAGATGGGCAGCACGATGACGCTGTCGGCATCGGCAAAAGCGCCGGTAAACTCGTCCAGAAGATCAAGAGTGCGGGAGAAGCGGTGGGGCTGGAAGAGAACGTGGATCCGCTGGTAGCCGCACTCGCGTGCGGCGGCCAGTGTGGCGCGAATCTCCGTGGGATGATGGCCGTAGTCGTCCACGACGGTAACGCCGCGCGCCTTGCCGCGGTACTGAAAGCGCCGGTCCACGCCGCGAAAGTGACTCAGCCCCAGAGCGATCTTCTCCGCGTCTATTCCGAGCTGGTGGGCGATGGCTACCGCGGCCGTGGCGTTGAGCACGTTGTGGCGGCCGGGCACATGAAGCTCGAAGGGACCCAGCGAAGCAAGAGCGGTGGTCACCTTGAAGCGCGCAAAGCTGCCCACCACTGCCGAAAGAAACTCCAGCCGGTAGTCGGACTCTGGTGCGACGCCGTAAGTGAAGATGCGCCGCTGAGCGCGGGGCAGAATGGCGGCAAGCAGCGGATTGTCGAGGCAGGCGGTTACCGAGCCGTAAAAGGGCACCTTGTCCATAAATGCCAGGAAGGCCTGCTCAACGTCGGCCATGTCGCGGTAGCAGTCCATGTGCTCGCGGTCGAGATTGGTGACCACGGCCAGGATAGGCGAGAGCTTGAGGAAGGAGCGGTCGCTCTCGTCGGCCTCGGCGACAAGGTATTGCGAACTGCCCAGCTTGGCGTTGGAGCCCAGCGCGTCCACACGGCCGCCGACGACGACCGTGGGGTCCAGGCCGCCAGCCGCCAGCACCGAGGCGACCATGGAAGTCGTGGTCGTTTTGCCGTGCATGCCGGCGATGGCGATGCCGTACTTGAGGCGCATCAGCTCGGCCAGCATCTCGGCACGCTGAATGACGGGAATCTTGCGGGCGTGGGCTTCAACCACCTCCGGATTGGTTGCGCTCACGGCGGAGCTGGTGACCACGACCGTAGCCCCGGCCACGTTGCGGGCATCATGCCCCTCATGGATGGCTGCGCCCATCTGGGCAAGGCGGTCGGTCACCGGAGAGCGGCGCAGATCTGAGCCCGAGACCGCCATGCCGAGGTTGAGCAGAATCTCGGCTATGCCGCTCATGCCGATGCCGCCGATGCCGATGAAGTGCGCGTGCTGGGAGGTGGCAAACATGTGTGCGAAACTCAACTCTATCATTTGCGCGAAAGGCAGCGCCCCTCACAACAGCGTTACTTGTAACCGCGGTTGCTTATAAGGGAGGTTCACGCGCCTATTCAGGAAGCGTGTAATCAAAGTCGTAGGAGTGTTGACCGTCCTTGATGTGGATCGTAAACGTGCCGGTAATGCCCTTCAATTCTCCCGTTCCGGAACCTGGCACGACGGTGACAGACATCTTGAACCCGCTGTGATCCATCGTCGCCGAGTGCTGGAGCGCAAAGCTGCCATGCTTTCCCGACAGTGTTCCCGTGACGACTTCGATCGCCACGTACCCGGCTGCTCCTTGCTTCGGATCGCCCCCGGAGAACATCTCACCCTTCGTTGTTGCTTCCAAATCGCCGTGGATCTGCTTGTCGATGGAAAAGCGGCTGAGCCCTTCAGCCGGCGCAGGAGTAAGCGGCTGAACATTCACGGTGAACGTGCCGTGTGCATGGTGAGTCATCGGGATCTC
>JBKQLG010000222.1:0-4079 GCA_052147235.1 Occallatibacter sp. | reverse complement strand
CAACCGCAGCCCGGCCCAACGCTTGACTAGTCATCGTTGAGGTCTTTTGCAGCACTGTGACGTCCCCCATTTCAGCGGGAACAGCGACGAAATCACCTTTCACTTTTTCTTCTTGAATTTGCGAACGGGCAATTAACTGACGAACGTAGTCGCACGCTGGCGTATCTTGCACCAGGTCAAGAAAATCGTCCAAAGCGCGGGCAATTTCACCCGGCGAATTTGCGGCTGATAGGCGCGCCGCGATTTTCGCGAGTTCCTGCTCCCGGGCGGCGCTGGCCGGCCCCATCTTAGTGAGGATCATATCCCAATTGCTCAAAAGCGCGTCGAGTTGGGCAAGGTCTTGAAGGTCATCGCTCATTGTCTTCCTCTCAACAACCTGCAACCGTGAATGGTGCCCAGTAGTATGGCTCGGCGTAAGGGCACAATTTGGGATTGCTGAATAGTTTGATGCGCAAGTCGTCAGCCAGCTTTCCGACGGGATAGGGTTCGTCGCGAAGTTCGCCGAGCAGCTCCCTCAAATCGTGAGTCTTCGCGGTGCGCAGCCACCTTTGCGCTTGCCGCATCGCCTCGGCTGGTGAGGTTTGGGGAGTGTGGACCTCGCTGTAAAACCGGCCCATCAATAAAGCCGCTGAGATCTCTTCCGCTTGCCATAAAGTTGCTATTACGGTTCTGGCGCCAGCGTGTAGGAAGGCAGCGGGGAATCCGAAGAACTCGTCAGGAGTTTTAGTCACTTGCGTTATTGCGGTTTCGCAGGCCGACAATACTACAACCTCCGGAGCGTTACCCGCTAGATGTGGCAGTAATTCGTTGAGTGTGAGTGCCTCGGGGCCGGCCAGCGTCAAAGACGAATCTAGCGGACGTTCCCAGTTGAACCGTGCATGTGTCGACAGGTGGATCCAGCGCGCTCCACCCAGACCACCCACAGCCGCAAGGAAAGCCGCCTTAGTTGCCGCAGGCCCCCGTAATACCTGCGTTTGCGCCGTACCCAATTGCCTCAACGCCCAGGCACCCTCAAGCTGCGAATACTCAAGCTTCCATTTTTCAAGATTTTCTAACGGATCAATCACGAGGATATTCTCCCCGGATTCCGGCTCCCCGTGTCCGACCTTCTGTGCCGCAGCAGCTAACGCCTTGATCGAAGGCGCGTAGCGGATGGCGTAATCGTCTAGAAGCCATTTTCTGGTCTCCTTTTCCGTCCGCCACGCCGCATGCATCGGGAAGAGACCGCTGCCGCCCTGCGGGAACCAGACCAGCTCTGCCCCCTCCCCGACGCCCAGGGCAGGCAGCGCGGCGATCACGGGCGACCATATTTGATTATAAAGCGTCTCGCCGATCGAATCGATCGCCCGGCGCCAATTTTCACGCCTCGCATCGATCGCCTGGCGATCTTCATGCCGGCCGTCCTTGAAGGGATAGTCGTTCAACCAGCCGCCCAGTTGCTTGGGTTCCACGGCGCCTTGCTTCAACTCCAGCAGCTGCTTCCTGCCAAAGTCAGGGAGCCAGACGACCGTCCTGCCCGACGCCGTGACCACAATCACCGCACCCCTGTCGCGTGCAAAGTTAGGAAACAGAAGCGCACCACCGGGCGGTATCCACTTGCTCACACCTTCCCACTTTTCTTGCTTATCCGCCGCAGACCAGAATCTGCCTTTCCCGTCTTCCAGAGCCTGAAGCGCGTCTTCCTCGCGTTCCATTTGCAGGTAGCAGAAACTGAGCAGCGCGGAGGAATCGTGGAACTCCCAGATCAGTTCCCTGCGGCCCTCCGGTGTGGTGGCTTGTGCCAAAGCCTCCCGCGACACGCTGACAGCACGCTCAAAACAGCCGACTGCACGCTCAGGCTGATCGGCATCGAGTAGGGCCTCACCCTCCATCTGAAATATGATCCGAAGGTTCTGGCCGTCAAACTGCGGATCGAGCAGCAGCTCAGCATCCTCCGCATCCTTGACCATCGACTCGACGTACTCCTTCTCGCCAAGCTTGATGAGTTGCGCCTTTGCATTGACGCTGTGCTTCATCGCGTCGGCTTTCAAATCCAGCTTGTTTAGGCGATGGTAGATGGCGCTAGCATCTCCGTAATATTTCAGCGCCTCTTTCAGACCTTCTTTCCGCCCTGTCATACTGATGGCGTTGCCAACAGCAAGTTGCGCCTTTGCTGTTAACTCGGCGCTCGGGAGCGTTTTTGCGGCCTCCAGCGCGCGGTGCGCGTATTCTTCCACCTTCCGTTGAATATCCGTGAATTCGCTGAGATAAATGCACGTCTTGATGTACTCATCTCCGCGATCGTCGCCCAGTGCAGCCAGGGCTGCGAGGTGGCGCTGTCTGCTCTTGGCCCTGACCGGGAAAAAATCGCCGTCCGGCTCTTCTTCTGTTGCTACCGCCAATTCGTTTTCGGCAGTCGCCCACTTGACAGGTTCCTTCTCGCGGGAGATTTGAGCTTGCGCCAGCTCAAGTTGCTTCATCCGGTTTCGCCAGTTTTCTAAGGGATCCCCGTGTTGGCGCTTCTGATATAGCGTTGCGAGTATCGCGGCGAGGAACGGCTCATCGGGCTCGGCCGCCTCCAAATGCGTGATCGCTTCGTCAACGTCTTCAGGTACCAGTGGCTGCAGCGCGAATAGGGACCTTCCAGCTCCGCTGTGGCAGACCACCCACTTTTCGTGGTCCTCCTCTGGCGTCCACACTTCCAACGCCTTCCGGTAGGCTTGTAGGGCACCGCGAAAGTCGGCACCTTCACGGAGCTGCCCAAGACGCCTATGCAACTCCGCCCACTTCTTTGGCTTCGTCGTCCGATCTACTTCCGGGATGGCTTCCTCCAAAATCTGCCGCATCCGGATCGAATCCCGTGAGCTGTCGAGCGAAAAGAATTCGTCGATTAGAGCCTTCAGCTTTTGCGCGTCAGTCATGTTCCACCCCTCGCGTTAGGCGCGCAATAGCTTCAGTGCAACGACGAATCCGAGGAAGCACATCAGCCAAAGAATGACTGGTCCAGAAGGCCCGCTGAATTCAAGACCGAACGCCTTAAATTCGAGTTCGCCATTTGCTCCCGATGAGGAAGGAAAGGCGCTCAAAAGAACAGCGACGATGGCGAACGCGGAAATAGCTGCGCATGGGATGCCGAGGTTTTGAGCTGGCGCGGTTGTGAACCACGTGCTTAGCCTCGCACCGAGAGTCCCTTCCGTCCGCGAGAAGAACGCAGCAAGCGCCAACGCAATGGCATATCCGAGGAGCCCTACTGTAACCGCCGCAATGGCAAGACCCGGTGCGTATTCGATTAATCTATGCATCGGTGCCCTCCCAAGCCCGCCCTGACCTGCACTCGGCTTGAACCACTTTTATTCCTGCTGGTTTTATTTTCCGCGCGGGCAGCCGATCTGGCACAAGAGGCAACGGCAATGGCAATCATGCCAAAGCGTTCCAATTGATTGTTGCTCCCTTTTATCTCGCGACTATTCGGCTGCACCGAGAACTTAACGTGCAGATACCTCCCAAGGTTCCGCTGAAACACGATCTGGGCAAGTCCGTACCCTTGCGTAATCTGCGTCGCTGTTCCTGCCGATCGCCTCGGCCCTGCAAGCTCTGAATGCGGAACCCGGCCGCTGACGCGCTGACTGACGACGTGGTGCAGGACTTCGATTTTGTAGCGCAGGAACTTGAGCTACAAGAGGTCAGCGCAAGGTTTGTAATTTTTTGTACGCTATCTTGGACAGAACGTGAACCGAGCCTTTGGCTCTCCGTGAGACGGCGGTTTTTGGGTTGAGCGCTTCATAGAGCGCCGTCTTTCCGATCTTCAGCCGTGACGCCACCTCGCGCACGGTCAGCCCTTTGGCAACGAGAGCCTTCGCGTGCAGCAGTTTATCAGCGGTGACCACGGGCTTTCGCCCGCCGCGCCGGCCACGGGAGGCCGCGGCGGCAAGACCGGCGCGCGTGCGCTCGCGAATGAGATCACGTTCGAACTGGCCGAGCGCACCGAACACGTGGAAGATGAGACGGCCGCCCGGCGTCGTGGTGTCGATCGCCTCGGTCAAGGATTGCAGGCCAGCCCCGTTCTTTTCCAACTGGCTCATGGTCTCGATCAGATGCGG
>JBKQLG010000221.1:0-36070 GCA_052147235.1 Occallatibacter sp. | reverse complement strand
GGGCCTCGAAGAAAAGCCCACACGGCCCAAGTCGCGATACGCCGTAACCGGACTCTACTTTTATGACAATCAGGTTCTGGATATTGCCGCCGGCTTACGGCCTTCACCACGTGGAGAGTTGGAGATCACAGACGTAAACCGCGCCTATCTCCACAAGGAGCAATTGTCCGTGCAAATCATGAGCCGGGGTATTGCCTGGCTAGACACGGGGACTCACGACTCGCTTCTGGAGGCCAGTTCGTTCGTTCAGACCATCGAGAAACGGCAGGGGCTGAAGGTAGCTTGCCCGGAAGAGATTGCCTACCGCGCAGGCTTTATCGATACGGCGCAATTGGAAGTATTGGCTGCCGGCATCAAGAACGGCTATGGCGATTATCTACGTGAGATTCTAGCATATCCGGGGTTATAGTTGATGAAAGCTCAAGCTACACAAATACCAGGAGTCCTGATTGTTGAGCCGGCGATTTTTGGCGATGACCGGGGCTTTTTTTTGGAAAGCTTCAATGAAAGAGAGATGCGCAACATAGGCATTGACGCGCATTTCGTCCAGGACAATCACTCCCGCTCGGAGCGCAACGTGCTGCGGGGCTTGCATTACCAGATCAGTCAACCGCAGGGCAAACTGGTTCGCGTGGTAACTGGCAGGGTCTTCGATGTTGCCGTTGATGTTCGGCGCGATTCTCCAGCTTTCGGAAAGTGGGTAGGTGTGGAGTTATCGGCTGATAACAAGCGTATGTTCTGGCTGCCTGCTGGAATGGCGCACGGCTTTGTCGTACTATCGGATTCCGCGGACTTCCTATACAAGGCGACAGAGTATTATGCGCCGAAGTTTGAGAGAACCATCCTTTGGAATGATACGGAACTGGGCATTAAATGGCCTCTGGCGGGCCAGCCAGTTCTATCCGCAAAAGATGCTGCAGCCAAGACTTTTCGCGAGGCAGAAGTGTTCGAAAAAGACTTTCTCCTGAAGGGTGCGCATGCAGAATACTAAGATTCTGGTTTTTGGCCGTGTCGGTCAAGTGGGATGGGAATTGCGTCACAAATTGGCTTGTCTCGGCGAGGTGACCGCGATTGACTATCCCGAGATAGATTTTTCCAAGCCGGATTCGATTCGTACGACTGTGCGAGCGGCGGAGCCCGTGGTAATCATCAATGCGGCTGCCTATACGGCAGTTGATAAGGCTGAAAGTAACCCCGATTTGGCAATGGCGATCAACGGCACTGCGCCTGGTGTAATCGCGGAAGAAGCCAAGCGGCTGGGCAGCATTTTGGTGCACTATTCGACGGATTACGTCTTCGACGGCGCCAATCTGAGCCCCTACGTTGAGACGGATGCCCCCAATCCCATCAATGTTTATGGTAAGACGAAACTTGCGGGTGATGAGGCCATCCAAGGGGTTGGCGGTGATTACCTGATTTTGCGCACCAGCTGGGTCTATGGGGCGCGTGGAAGCAACTTTCTGTTGACGATGTTGCGCCTAGCTCAGGAACGCGCGGAACTGCAAATCGTGGATGATCAGATAGGCGCCCCAACCTCCAGCGAATGTATTGCACAAGCTACCGCCAATATATTGGCGCAGCTCCTGGCGCCGGCCGGCCGTGGACTCGATGGACGCAGTGGCATCTACAATCTGACCACCACCGGGGACACCTCCTGGTTTGGGTTTGCGAAGGCTCTGCTGACCAAGTCGTCTGGAACCTACGGCTTTACAGTTCCCCACCTAATCCCCATCAAGACCAGCGAGTTTCCTCGTCCCGCCAAACGTCCGGCCAACTCCCGTTTGTCGTGCCAACGCCTGAAACAGACGTTCGGGGTGACTTTGCCGCCTTGGGAAGAGGCTCTTTCCCTCGTGCTTGAAACGCTTGCTGAAGGATCTTCACCAGTCAGCTCCAAGGCTTGAATTGGGTTGCCGTTTTGTCCTGCTGCCACCTGGGCAGCCAAAAAAGCAGAACACGCAAAAAGGGGCCTGAGAACCAGGCCCCTTTTTCTGTCTCGGCGGTCATTGCGGGTGCTGTTCGCCCCTGTCGGGATACGCTTGTAGAGAAGTGCTGGCAGTCTGATGCCGGAAGAGCGTCGTGAGCACATTCGGGGAAAAGACAAAGGTCGATGAAGCGGCGAATGCGGGCAGGTTAAGGCCACAATAAGCGTTCCCAAGTGTTCCTCAAGGTGCTAAAAGGAGCCATCCATTACGCCTGGTTTCAATAAGTTACGGGTTTCATGCCCCTGTCATGGCTGAGGTCGCGAGTTCGAGCCTCGTCGTCCCCGCCAGATTCTCAAGGACTTAAGAGGCTGCGGAAAAAGGAAATATTTTCAGAATAATTGCTCGAAATACAGACCGCAGGGGCTAAAGCCCAACATTTGTTTTGTAGCACTTGCGGCCCGACTAAAGTCGTGCCCTTTTACAAAACAAGTCTGCTATCGAGTTTTCCGCAGCCTGTTAAGTCCAATCTGGCATGTGACATCAAGGTACAAATACAAAAAACACGTGAATGGACCGTCGTACTGAGATGAAGACGGCGCGGAAAAACGACTCTCGTCAAACAGATGCGGTATCATGAACGTCTAAAGGGTGAGCGGCCTGATTCCCCTCTTGGGCTGCCAGGTGGTGTGTGTGTCTCGATTCTTCCAGCGATTTGTCTTTCTGCTTTCGATTGCGCTCTGCCTCGCCCTGGTCTCCGGCGTTGTCCTGGGCGAGTACGGGCTGCTGGGTGTGCGCGCCGACGGCCAGGATGGCGCGTATAAGCAGAACAACGTCTACCGCGAGGTGCTGGAAAGGATTCAGAGCGACTACGTTACCGAGCCGAACATCAACAACGTGACGACAGGGGCGCTGCACGGGCTGCTGGAGAGCCTGGACGCGGACTCGAGCTATCTGACTCCGGCCGAGTACAAACTTTACAAAGAGCGCCCGGCGGGCGCGGCGCAGGTGGGCATTACCGCCTCCAAGCGCTATGGCTACGCGGTGGTGGTGAGCGTGCTGCCCGGCTCGGCCGCCGCCAAAGAGCATATTGCCGACGGGGATGTGATTGAGTCCATCGGCGATCTGTCCACGCGCGAGCTCTCGCTGGCGGTGATACGGCTGATGCTGGAAGGCAAGCCGGGAAGCACGGTAGCCCTTTCGGTGGTGCGACCGGGCAACTCCGATCCCGAGAAGGTGACGCTGACCCGCTCCATCGCCGATGCTCCCGCGCTGGACGAGCGGCAGTTGGAAGGCGCGACCATTCTCTATCTGAAGCCGGGCGCGCTGACCGCTGCGCGGGTGGACGAGATGGCCGCCGCGCTCAAATCGGCCGCGGGGCGCAAGGTGCTGCTGGACCTGCGCGACTCGGCCGGCGGCGACGCCGAGCAGGGCATACGGCTGGCGAACTTTTTTATCAAGCAGGGCACGCTGGCCGCGCTTGAAGGCCAGAGGTATCCCCGCCAGACGTTCACCGCCGATCCGGCCAAATACATCACTGGCGCGCCGCTGGCCGTGCTCATCAATCGCGGCACTTATGGGGCGGCCGAACTGACGGTCGCGGCCATTGAGGATGCGAAGCGCGGCGATGTGGTGGGCGAGCGGAGTTTCGGCCTGGGCTCGGTGCAAAAGACCATTGAGCTGCCCGACGGCGCAGCGCTGCTGCTGACCGTGGCCAAGTACCAGACCGCCGCCGGCAAGAAGATTCAGGACGAAGCGGTGACGCCGACCGTGGTGGTGGAGACGGCGGGCGAAGACGAGTTTGAGGAAGCCGCGCCGCCCAAGAGCGACGAGCCGCTGCTGAAGGCGATTGATCTGCTGAAGGCGAAGAATAGCTAAACGAACGCGCGCGTTCCAGCTCTTGCACGGCGTGGTGCGCAACAACCACTTCGCTAGCACCGCAGCGGAGTCCCCGTGCTAGCCTTGGGCTTAAGGATATCTCCGCCGTGCGCGGAAGAAATGCCGACGAGGCTTGAATCGCTTGGAAGACAATCCTGACGAGCCGATTGGACCGCGCCAGCTTGCCCGCAGGCGGCGGATGAAGGCCGAGTTTGTGCCCGTCCATCGGGGGCGCAAGCTCGCCGGCAAGCTCGCACTGGCCGCGCTGCTGGTGCTGGCGGTGATTACCGGCTCGCTGGCCGGGCTGACGCTGGTCTACTCCGCCGATCTGCCGCAGATTCACGACCTGGAGCGCTACCGCCCCTCGACGATGACCGATCTGTACGACCAGAAGGGCCGCATCATCGGCTCTTTTGCGCTGGAGCGGCGCGTGGTGGTCAACTACGACGACTTTGCGCCGGTGCTGCGCCAGGCGGTGATCTCGATTGAAGACAAGAGCTTCGAGTCGCACTGGGGGATCAATGTGCTGCGCATTGCCGGCTCGGCGTGGCACGACGTGCGCAACCACGGACGAGTCCAGGGCGCATCCACGCTGACTATGCAATTGGCGCGCAACCTCTTTCTCTCCTCCGAGCGCACCGCGACACGCAAAATTCAGGAGGCCTATCTCGCCATCCAGATTGAGCGCGCCTTCACCAAGCAGCAGATCTTCACTCTCTACGGCAACCAGATTTACCTGGGCAGCGGCCAGTACGGCTTTGAGGCTGCTTCGGAGTTTTACTTCTCCAAGCATGCCCGCGATCTGACGCTGGCCGAGGCGGCGCTGCTGGCCGGGTTGCCCAAGGGGCCGGTGGCCTACTCGCCGCTGCTGAATCCGGAGAAGGCGCTGCACCGGCGCAACCTGGTGATCACGGAGATGGAGATCGACCGGGCCATCAGCCACCGGCAGGCCGATCAGGCCCGCCAGGCTCCGCTGGGGCTGCACGTTGCCCAGCCGGAGATGTCGGTGGCGCCGTGGTTTCAGGAGGAGGTGCGGCAGGAGCTGGAAAAGCGTTTCGGCGCCGAGCAGGTGCACGAAGCTGGCCTGAAGGTGCAAACCACGCTCGATTTGGAGCTGCAGCAGACGGCCAATCGCGCTGTCGTGGACGGCTTGGCGGTCTATGAGCGGCGGCGGGGATGGGTGGGCAAGCTGGAAAACGTGCTGACCAGCGGCAGCAACCTCTCGGAGTACCATCATCCCGACTGGGCGATGAAGTCCGGGCCCGGCGACTATGTTCATGCCGTGGTGACACGCGTGCTGCCCCTGGAGATTCACGCCCGCGTGGGCATGGACGAGATTGTGCTGCAGCCCAATGACTGGAAGTGGACCGGCCAGCGTTACGGCGATGCGCTGGTTAAGCCCGGCGACGTGATCTACGTGCATCTCGGAGACGCCATGGAGGGTACGGCGATGCGCGCCACGCTGGAGCAGGACTCCGGCGCTCAAGGCGCTCTGCTGGCCATCGACAATACCACCGGCGACGTGCTGGCGATGGTGGGCGGGCGCGATTTCGCGCTCTCGCAGTTCAACCGCGCGACAGAAGCGGAACGGCAGACCGGCTCCAGCTTCAAACCCTACGTATACACCGCGGCCATCGAGGATGGCGCCAAGCCCACCGACATCATCGTCGACGGGCCGGTCAGCTTTGGCAGCTATACCCCGCACAACTACGAAAACGACTACAAAGGCGCGATGACGCTGCTCAACGCCTTTGCCGAGTCGCGCAACATTCCCGCCCTCAAGCTGGCCGCCCGCGTGGGCATCGCCAATGTCATCGAAGTGGCCCATCGCTTCGGTGTCACCAGCAACATTCCCGCCTACCTGCCGGTGGCTCTGGGCGCGGTGGAGATTACGCTGGAAGAGCAGGTGGCCAGCTACTCGGTCTTTCCCAACGACGGCATCCGCGTGAAGCCGCGGCTGATCAAAAAAGTCGCCAACGCCGACGGCATCACGCTGTGGGAGGAGCCGCCCGCTGTCAACGAAGTGATTGCCCAGCAGACGGCGCGCACCATGATGACACTGCTCCGCGCCGTCACCGCGCACGGCACCGGCCAGGCGGCGGCGCAACTGAATCACCCGCTGGGCGGCAAGACCGGAACCACCAGCGACTACACCGACGCCTGGTTCCTGGGCTTTTCCCCCTCGGTCACCTGCGGCGTTTGGGTAGGCTTTGACAGCCGCGAGTCGCTGGGCGAAAAGGAGACCGGCGCGAAGGCCGCGCTGCCCATCTGGATGACCTGGATGCGCGATGCCATCGCCGGCAAGGACGACGAGAAGTTTTTAGGCGATGAACCGGAGACTCCAGCGCTGAAGGCATCCGCAGAACCGCCCGCGCGACCAATATCCACAAGCTCCCCAGCCCGGCCGCCCGCCAAAACAGGAATAACCGGCGGCGCGGTTACGCCACCCGCAGCTCCACGAGCGACCGGCTCAGCCGCCCAACCGCTGAACGTGAATCTCCCCGCCCGGTCGCCCGTAACGCCGGCGTCGCCTAGCCCGGCTGCCAGGCCGCCCGCTCAACCCGGCCGGCCATCCGCGCAATCCGCGCCCAAACCCAGCGCGCCGCCGGCCGCCAGCGCTCCCGTTGCAAGGACGCTGATCAAACCGGCCTTGCCTATGCAGATCGCTTCCGCCAAACCAGCGGGACCCGTCAAGCAAGCGGGACCCGTCAAACCGGTGATCGTCACGGCTCCGTCCGCCTCCACCAATCCGGCGGCAAAACCGCGGGTGAAAGCCGTTGTGAAACCGGCTGCCCAGCCAGGCGCCGCCGCCAAACCGCCGGTCAAGACGGCGCTGCCCTTGCAGCCCGCTCCCGCCAAGCCCTCGGGCGCGGTCAAAGCCGCGCTGGAGAGCGCCACGGTGCCGAATCAACCGAAGAATAAGCAATAAAGTTGTGTGAATGCTTTTCTTTTTTCTTGTAAAGTGAGCATCGTGGTTTCCCATCCTTTCCGCAAAGAACGCGGAAAGGATGGGGCACGAAGAGTTACAAGCTCTCTAGCTTTCCTGAATAAACCCGCACATCACACGGCAGAGACCGGAGCTTGCTGTCTGAGCGCACCTGTGCCCATTGCGCTTTCCTGGTCCTTGTACTGGAGCTGGTAGAGCTTCCAGTAGAGGCCGCGGTGGGCAAGCAATTCCTGGTGGGTGCCTTTCTCGCGCAACTGGCCCCGGTGCATCACTAAAATAGTCTCCGCGCGCTGCACGGTCGAGAGGCGGTGGGCGATTAGCACACTTGTCCGGCCCTCGACCATGCGCTCCAGCGCGCCGCGGATGCGCAACTCGGTGTCGGTGTCCACGCTCGAAGTCGCTTCGTCGAGGATCAGGATGCGCGGGTTGTAAGCCAGCGCGCGGGCAAAGTTGATGAGCTGTTTTTGGCCGGTGGAGAGCGAGTTGCCGCGCTCGCGGACCGGCTCGTCGAACTGGTTTGGTAGGCTCTCAATGAAGTCCAGCACGTTGACGTCGCGGGCGGCCTGGCGCAGATCGCCGGCGGTGATGGCCTCGTTGCCGAAGCGAATGTTTTCGGCCAGCGTGCCGGTGAAGAGGAATGGGTCTTGCAGCACGACGGCGAAGTGCCGGCGTAGCGCGGCCAGATCGTGATCGCGCAGGTCGATGCCGTCCAGAAGGATTTGCCCGGCGGTCACATCGTAGAAGCGCATCATCAGGCTGGTGAGAGTGGTTTTTCCTGCGCCGGTGTGGCCGACGATGGCTACCGTCTGGCCGGGCTCGACGGTGAAGGAAACGTCTTTGAGAATCCACTCGATGCCAGGCACCTGCGGTGCGGCCAATCGCTCGCTATCCGCTCGCAAGAGCTTCTCGTCAGGGCTTAAAGACACCTGCGGTGCGGCCGGCGATTGTTCAAAGGCCGCAGCCACGGCTGCCTGCTGTTCCGGGGTCAGCTTCTGATAGGTAAACCAGACGTGGCGGAACTCGATGCGGTTGCTGCCATCGCCGGCAAGCGGGCTGGCCGGGCTGACAATCTCCGGCTCGGTGTCGAGCAGCTTGAAGATGCGCTCGCTGGCGGCCATCGCCGATTGCAGGATGTTGTACTTGTCGCTCATGTCCTGAATCGGCCGCCAGAAGCGCAGCGAGTACTGGATGAACATATTCAGCACGCCGATCATCACCACGCCGGAGAGCACGCCAATCCCGCCGCGCCAGACGATCAGCGCAATGGCCACGGCGCTGAGAATATCGACAGCCGGATAGAAGAGCGCATAGGCGAAGATGGTGTCCTTGAAGGCGATCATGTGCTGGCGGTTGACCTCTTCAAAGTCGTCAAAGGCGCGCTGCTCGCGGTTGAAGAGCTGCACCACGCTCATCCCGGATATGTGTTCCTGGATGAAGCTGTTGATGCGGCCGATGGCGGTGCGAACACGGCGGAAGCTGGCGCGGACGTGATCGCGGAAGAGGCGCGTGACCACCAAGAGGAGCGGCAGAACGGAAAAGGCCAGCAGCGCCAGCCGCCAGTTGATGGTGAGCATCAGAGCGGCCATGATGGTCAGGTTGAGCGAGTCGTCCACAATGGCGAGCACGCCGGCGGTGAACATCTCGTTGATGGCGTCCACGTCGGAGGTAATGCGGGTGACCAGCCGGCCCACGGCGTGCGTGTCAAAGAAGCCGATGTGCATGCGCTGCATGTGGCGGAAGATCTCGCGGCGCAGGTCGAACATGAGCTTCTGCCCGGTCCACTGCATCAGGTAGGTCTGGATAAATTGGAAGAGATAGGCGCAGAGCAGCACGGCCATGTACACTTCGGCCAACTGCGTGATGCCCTGAATGGGGTCGTCGCTGAGACGGCGGGTAAGCGCGTTCCTGGTGCCCATGCCGCGGGCAAGAATATTAGTAGAGAGCGCGGACCTGGAGTCGGAGGGGAAGTAGCGGTCGATGGCCACCATCACCAGGAAGGGGCCGGCGACATCGCAGATGGATTTGAGGCTGATGGCCAGCGTGGAGATGGCAGCCTGAATCCAGTAGGGGCGCAGATAGTGGCCGAGCCTCTGGATCAGCCGGGAGTCGTAGACCTTGCCGACCGGATCTTCATCGGGTTTTTGCGGCTTCTTTTGTTCTTTATCGGCCATCGCGGGGTGGGTTCGGCTTCAGTTTCTATTGTAAGGGGGCGCTGGGAGGCATCCGCTTGGGTCAGGCTCGCGCAGCAGGAGAAAGCCGCTACAGATTGAACAGCTCGCGCAGGCGCCGGGTCTGTGCGCGGCTGACCGGAATCTCGGTCTGTTTTTTGTCGTTCATGCGCAATTGGTAGCTGGATTTGAACCACGGCACCACTTCGCGGATGTGGTTGATGTTCACCACAAAGCCGCGATGGGCGCGCCAAAAGACGGCTGGGTCGAGCAAGTCGAGCAGCTCTTCCAGCGTTCGGCACTTGGAGCAACCTTCGAAGCTCTGCGTCACCACGCGAATCACGCCCTCGTCGATGGCCGCGTAGCAGATCTCCGCCTGATCGACGAGTAGCAGCCGGCTCTGCGCCTGGACGATCAGTTTGGCGGGCTGGGGCGTGCGGTTGGCGCCCTGCGGACGATTGAGCAGCCGCAGCAGAGACTCGATTTGCGACTCCGGCAGAGGGCCATTTGCGCCATTGGGCGAGCCGCCGGACGATGCGGAAGCCAGCCGTCCCCGCACCCGCTCCACAGCCTGCTCGACTCGCGCGCGGTCAAAGGGCTTCAGCAGGTAATCGACCGCGTTCACGTCAAAGGCGCGCACCGCGTATTGGTCGTAGGCGGTGGCAAAGACCACCTGCGGTGGGGCCAACTGCGCCTGCGGCGCGCCATCTCTGGCCGCCTTCGCTCTTCGGTCCATCAGCTTCTGAATCACCGCAAAGCCGTCCAGCCCCGGCATCTGCACGTCCAGGAAGACCATGTCGGGATGGTACTCCTCGATTAGATCGACGGCCTCGATGCCGTTGGCTCCTTGCGCCACGATCTCCACACCGCCCACCTCGTCGAGCAGGTAGGCCAGCTCCTCGCGAGCCAGTTGTTCGTCGTCGATGATGAGCGCGGTGAGTGTCATGCGGCCGGAAGCAGAATGCAGCTTGATTGTAGGGAGGCCGCGCGGCCCTGCGCAACCATGCCTGTAGCGATCAAAGGCGCGGAGCGCTTATTCGCCCAGCACCCGCAACCGCGCCGGCATATGGTCCGCGGCCAGTTCATGGCCGCATTGCGTGCAGAACTGGTCGGTGGAGCGCACCGCTCGGAAGCAATGACCGCAACTGGCCGTTAGCTGGTAGTCGCACTGCGGGCAGAAGTGGAAGTCGTTTTGCACATGCGTGGAGCAGGCCGGGCAGCGCGAGACTTCCGGCTGGCGCAGCAGGAAGTACAGCACCGCGCCGATGCCGCCAGGCATGATGAAGCAGAGGACGATCCAGAAGCGAGCGCTCATGGCGCGGCGTGGCGCATCCTTGCTGACGTAGCCCACCATCAGAAAGTAAAGCGATACCAGCAATCCAAAGGAGATGTTGAAGTAGGCCCGCAGGCCGAGCGGCGGCGCATGGTGTTGCTGATCCGGCAAAACCATCCAGAAATAGTACTCCACCAGCACAAAGGCCGCGGCGGCGGCCACGATCGACCACGCCGGAATCAGGCGTGTGTCTTCATTGATGGAGATGGATTCTGGATTCTTCATGGTCAATCCCTCTCTCAGAGGGGCTCTCTGAGGATTAAAGTGCGCTTAACCTCTGTTGGAGTAGACGGAGCAGGGAATCGGTAAGTTGCGGGCAGGAGAGTAGAATGCGCTAAACGTAAATGATTTGCTCAGGGCTTGCGGCGCAACCAGCCGGCCATCACCACCGAAGCCAGCAGCGCAGCGCTCAGATAGAGTGCCAGCAAGCCGAATTGGCCCAGGATGCCAGTCAGGTGCTCTTCTTCCATCACGGTGTTTGCGATCCACCAGAGCAGCGGACCCAGCAAAAACGCCATGACCAAGGCAACCGCCAGCGCCACGGAGCGGCAATGCTGCCGCCCTGCCTTCTGCTCCTGCAGCACGCCCTGCGAGGCGTTCACAACGCGGCAGGTACGATGGGCTACGGCGCACTCCCGATCCGCCTGCTTTCCGGCCAGAGCCGAAACCAGTTCGCGGTTGGCATCGGCGCTCACATCCGGCTTCATTCCGTCCTCGACAAAGCAGGCGCAGTTGGCCCCACCGAGGAAATTGCGCTGCCTGCACGGCTGGCCCCACCGAATGTGGCAGCAGAAGACAGCTTGGGCTTGATCGCGGCCAGACCGCGGTACAGCCTTGATTTCACTGTCGAAAGCGGCGATCGCGTCACCTTGGAAATCTCCTCCAGCGAAAGATCCTCGTGGAACCTGAGCACCAGCACCTCGCGGTAGAGCGTGTCCAGCTTCATCAGCGCCTCCGCAATCCGCTCCCGGTCTTCGAGGTTGGCATAGCGGTCAAACGGACTTGGACCGTCTCCCGCAACCTCGAAGCTCATCGGCCGGTCGTCTTCGCTGCCGACCTCAAAGAGCTCGTCCAGGCTGGACATGGTCTTCTTGCGCCGCAGGTCGATCACCAGGTTGCGGGCGATGGTAAAGAGCCAGGTGTCGAAGCGCGCCTTGCCGTTGAACTGCGCCCCGCGCACCAGAACCCGCATCCAGACCTCCTGGAAGATGTCTTCAGCCATCTCACGATTGCCGCACAGATAGAGCAGATAGCGCGTCAAACGGTGCTGGTAGCGGACGATCAACTCATCCAGCAAGCCAACGTCCTGGCGCTTCAAACCAGCGGATACGGCGAGGTTCTCCTGCCGCGCCTGTTCGTCAACTGCGGTGAGGGAACCCGATACGGCAAAAGGTCGAGCGAATATGGCTGTACTCATCTCATTCAATTAGACGCCATATTTCCCGTGAAGGCCTCAGAAAAATGGGACGCCGGCCGAAAATGAGTCCCAAAGGTAATGAATTGACAGGGATATGGTTTATCCGCTAACGCGCGAACCTCTCCGGGCCACGCGCAGCGCCTCCTCGACGGCCTTGGCGGCGCGGCGCTCCCGGGATTCGACGCTCTGGTAGCGGAAAATGCCCAGCAGATGGCCGCGCCGCTGCGTTGCCGTCATCGCCTCCCACCCCTTACGCGCCAGGGGCTGGCGCAGAAAGGCCGCTTGCAGAATCGGTGGCGGATCAATCTCGCCCTCCAGCGTCAACAGCAGCCGTTCGGCCATCCGCTCCGCTCGCTGCTTGCGGCCTTCGGCGCTCTTCGGCTCGGTGATCCAGGCAGCGACCTCCTTGCGATTCGAGTAGCTCAACTTGGCGAACCACTTGGGCAATCGGCGGTCTCCTTTCAGGGCACGAGCCAGTTCCGGGGGCACCGCGGCAACCCGCTCTTCCAGGTCCGGTTCGAGGGAGATTTTTACCTGGGAGCCGACAGCCGCCTTCGCTGCGGCCAGCATCTTCTTGTTGACCAGCAGGAAGTGGCCGTCGCCGCTCATGGAGGAAAAGAGCGAAGTGCGAAAAGCGAAGCCGCCGGTCTTGTTGCTTACAGACACGATCTTGCCGCGCACTAGCAAGCCCCTGCGCTCCGGCCAGGCCTTGGACACGTCGAAAGGAATCCGCGCAATCACCCAGTTGAGCCGCGAGCGAAGGGGCTCAAGCACGGCAGTGAAGGATTTTGCGGCCGATGGGCTCATGAGCCTCCGTGCAGCTCCAGTATGCAGCCGTCCTCAAGTCCACTGCGTAGGTATCGCCCCAGAGTCATGCTCAGGGAAGCTTCGCAAGAACGGCTTGAAACTTGTCGGCAACGGCTTTCCAACCGTCCTGGCCGCCAAAAATGCCACCGGCGTTGGGATGGATTTCGTTTGCCCACCAATCCTTGTAGTCGGCCTGCGAGTGGGAGAGGGTGTTGCGGAGATCGATGTAGGTTACGTTCTGGAAGCCGGGCTCCTGGGCCAGATTTTGCAGCATTGTGTTGAACCGGTCGATGATGGCGATCATCATTTGGGTTTTGACGTTGATATCGGTGAAGAGCTTCTCGTCAAAGCCCGGCTTGAGCCACGGGCCCGGCAGCAGCCAACCGCCGCCGAGGAATCCGCGGCCGTCGGGAACGGGATAATCATAGCCGTGGACCAGAATGGGGAAGATGCGGCCGAGATTCTTCTGACAGAGGGAGTTGATGGAGAGGATCATCAATCGATAGGCTGCGGCGATGCGCGTGTCGATCACGCCGGCGATGATCTGATCGTTCCAGCCGGGGATGGGCTGCAGGTCAATATTGTTGATCAGCATGCCGAACTCATTGCCTGCGATGTCGTCGCCGCCGCCTGAGACCAGGATGGCTTTTGGAGTGGCGCCGAGAGCGACGATCTTGTCCATGCAACGCGCGAATTTATCGAGCTGCCCGACGTGCGAGACCATGGTTTCAATGGGATCTCCCCGGTGCGCAGAAGACTCGATGTTATACCCGTAGTTATCGTCAAGCCGGGTGAGGATGTCATGGATGGGATAGTCGAACCAGGAGTCGCCGACGGCCAGCAGATAGCCAGCCGATTGCGACGTAGTAGAAATGGGAGTGGGAGCGGAGGCGAGGGCCACAGCAAGCGGAGCATGGGTGAGCTCGGTTTTAAAGGAGAGGGGCTGAGAATGAGCGGCCAGAGCAGCTGCGCGGCTTGCGCGGCTTGCGCGACGGCGCGTCATGATTTCTTCGGCGTGCTGGTCGGCGGCTTTCTGCAAGGAAGATTGGTCGTTGTTCTCAGGGAATGACGGCATCGGAGACCTCCCCATCAATGCGATTGCAAATTCGATGCTTATGACGGTAATGCAGGCTCACATTTCTGTCAATAGTTCAAGACCGAGCAGCGAGAGCATGCATCCTATTCGGCTCTTATCTCGGCAACGGCAGAATGTTATGCGAACCGAGATCTCAAATCAAGACCCAGGCGCACTCAGAGAGCCATGAGAACAGAAACTGTCTCGCCTAAGTTAGCGCGATATTCAGGTTATCGATCGCTTCGTCGATCTCCCTGGTATTTTTGAAGCCCACGGTCACGCAATCGACGCCGGCGTTGTTGAAAGCGAAGCGCATGGCGGCCTGGCGGTCTTCGTGGCGCGTGAAGGTGCCGTCGCCTATCAGCTTCATGCTGATCACCCCCATGCCGTCTCGCTTCACCTGCTTGACGTGCTCCACGACCTCATCCCTGTTAGCTGGATTGTTGTTATCCCGGTAGTCCGGACCGTCCATGCGCGTGCCGTTGTGGTTCATGCGGATCATCGCAATTTCCAGCCATGGGTTGCCGTGCATCTGGCGCAGCGCGGGCAGGCCATGGACCGATGCTCCCCGCGTGAGGATGGTCTTTTTCGATTGCGTTTCGAGGATGCCTTCCTGCCAGCGGCTGGTGCGGGCCACCCAGTCCGGCGCGTGTTGCCAGTGAAGCAGCATGATGTCGAAGTATTCGGTCTGCGAAATGCGGCGCATCTCATCGAATCGCTGGCGCGGATCGACGCCCTCGTCGGTGGTCACCTTATTCATCAGTTGATAGCTCTCGCGCGGGATGCCTTTGAGCGCTTCGCCCAGCATGGCAGGGGTGGCATAGGATTCAGCAGTCTCAAAAAATCGGATGCCGCGGTCGTAAGCATAGTGAATGAGACGCGTGAATTCCTGCTGGCCGAGCGCGGCCTGCACATACCCATTGTTGCTGCCGGTGCCGAAGGCGAGGCGCGTGACCTTCATGCCGGATTTGCCCAGTGTGACGATGTCGGTGGCGGTGCGGGAGGCGGCGTGCAGAGAGAGTGTACCGACGCTGGTCAGAGTTCCAGCAGCCAGCGAGGATTTGAGGAATTCGCGACGCGAAAATGGACTCAAGTGAACCTCCTTGGTGGGACCGGATGACGGGCGGGGAAGGCCCTTGCGGAGATAGTATCACGAAGGCAGGCGGCCGGGGGAAGGTTCGATGACCGTCTCATCGCCCCCCGTTCAGGAGCGGCCCTGGAGAGGAAAGCGCTTGCGGATCTCATAGCGGGAGCCGGCGGCTCCGAGAAAGCTCTCGTAGAGGAGAAATTCCTCGACGAGATAACTGGTGAAGGCTGGCTGGCGTTGAATTTTGGCCTTCAGTTCAGTGGGTTCCTGGCTTCGTCCTTTGCCTTTGCTGCGCGCCAGAGTGATGTGAGGCTGGTAGGGGCGCGCCTCTGGTGTGAAGCCGCAGAGGACGGCTGCCGCGCTGACCCGCTGCTGAAGCAAGAGCAGATGCGGCGCGAGCCGGACCGCGACAATCAGGATTCCGGCGCGGGCTAAGAACTCCAGCCTCTCAAGCGCGATGGTAACGGAGGGCAGATGCAGCTCGCCTAGCCGCGTGGCCACGCATTCGTATTGTTCCGGGCCGGTATTGCCGAGAAACTCCAGAGTGATGTGCCACGATTCCGGCGCGGTCCAGCGCAGCCCGTCTTCCCTGGATCTGAGTCTCGCCACGAGAGCCGATAGCTCGCCGCGAACCGTAACCGCCAAGGGAATCCCGACAAAAAGGCGCATACGACGATCGTACAAGAGGCCGGGAGTCCCATCCATTTTGCGTTCCTAGCAAACGGGGTGGGATACCACGAACCTCAAGCGAGCGCGCAGCGAGCGGTTGGCCGCACAACAGGTGCCGAGCGGTTGGCTGCACCGCAGGTACCGAGCGGCTGGCCCCACCGCAGGTGGTCTTCTACACTATCCTCTATGGAAGTTTTGTATGGGTTGCATCCGGTGGAGGAGGCAGTCAAGGCGGGGCGGCGGCGCTTCGATCAAGTTCTCGTGGCTCGCGAGCGCGACGATCTTCGCCTGGAGCGGCTGGTAGCCCTCTGCCGCGAGGCCGGCCTCCACGTTCGCCAGGAAGCGCGCGAGCAGTTGACGCAACTGGCCCAAAGCCCCGCCCATCAGGGCGTCGTGGCTCTTGTCCATCCGCAGGAGTTTCTCTCCATTGAGGATCTCTTCGAGCCGCCGCGGCCGGAGGCAGGCGGGGCCGTTGCTCGCCGATTGCTGCTGGCTCTGGACGGCGTGGAAGACCCGCAGAACCTGGGCGCTCTGTTGCGCGTGGCCGATGGCGCCGGGGTGGATGGCGTCGTGCTCACGGAGCGGCGTTCGGCGCCGTTGAGCCCGGTCGCCGTCACGGCCAGCGCCGGCGCCGCCGAGCATCTGCGCATCGCCCGCGTAGTGAATCTGGTTCGCGCGCTTGAAGAGCTCAAGCGCCGGAATCTGTGGATCATCGGCCTCGACGAGCGCGGCCAGACCGACTACGACCAGTTCGATCTGACCGGCGACTGTGTGCTGGTGCTAGGCCGCGAGGGCGCGGGGTTGCACGACCTGGTCCGCCGCAGTTGCGACCACCTGCTGCGCATTCCCATGAGCGGCGGCGTCAGCTCGCTCAACGTCTCCGCCGCCGGTGCGGTGGTGCTCTACGAAGCCTTCCGCCAGCGGCGTCTGGCTGCACGCCGCGCCACCGATGCTCGCCCCGCCCCTGCTGCCGCGTCGAAACCAAAGAAACAGAAAGGCCTGGGTTCATGAGGTTTCTTCTCGGCCGGTTCGTTGCTATTGCTATCGCTATCACCGGTATGACAGCTTTCCCCCTCGCCGCGCAAACCGCCCCAACCACCCCGCCGCCCGCGCCGCCGCAACAAACCCAGCCCTATCAGGGACAAGTCATCTTCTCCCGCTCCACCGATGAGAACGGTCAGACGACCACGCAATCCGGCCCGGCCGCAACACCGCCCGCCGCCGAAGGCGAGGGGCCCCCACCGCAGGACGCCGAATGCCAGGCCGTCACCTTCACCGCCTTCGACCTCGACGTGCATCTCCGTCCGGCAGAGCAGCACCTCGCCGTTCGCGCCCAGCTCACCGTCCGCAACGACGGCAAGACTCCGCTCACCCGCATCCCGCTGCAACTCTCCTCCTCGCTCAACTGGGAGCGCATTCGTGTAGGCATCCACGACACGGCATTCCAAGTCGCCACACTCAACTCCGACACCGACCACACCGGCCAGTTGCATGAGGCGATTATTCCGCTCGCTCAACCGCTGGCGCCGGGTGAGAGCCTCCACGTAGACGCCAACTACTCCGGAGTGATCGCCCCGAGCGCCCAACGGCTGCTGGCCATCGGCGCCCCCAGCGAAGTGGCCCTGCGCACGGAATGGGACCAGATCAGCCTTCCCTTCACCGGCCTGCGCGGCTTTGGCAACGTCGTCTGGTACCCGGCAGCCAGCGTCCCCGTCCTGCTGGGCGACGGCGCGCGCCTCTTCGACGAGATGGGCGAGCACAAGCTGCGGCTCACCGGCGCGCATTTCCGCCTGCGCCTCGCCGTCGAGTTCCCCCACGGCCAGGCCCCCACCGTGGCGCTCATCAACGGGCGCGCCGTGCCTCTGACTATCACGGAATCCAATTCCCTGGATCAGACCCAGGAGGTGGCCTCTGTGGCGACCGCCGACTCCGGCGACTCGATCCTCGGCTTCGAGGCCCCCAGCCTCTTTGTCGCCATCCGCACGCCCCACCCCGGCACGAACCTTACCGCCTGGACCCTCCCCGAGGACGATCTCTCCCAGCTATTCTGGACGACAGCGGCCTCGGCCGTGACGCCATTCCTGCAAGGATGGCTGGGCCGGCAGCCCCGCTCCCAGCTCACCCTGCTCGATCTGCCTGACCCGCAAGACGCGCCCTTCGAGACTGGCTCTCTGCTAGCCGCGCCACTACGCGCGGCCGTCCCCCAAACCAATCTCAAGACCAATCAGGGTTCGTTGGATGGGATTCTTGTCCATGCCCTCACCCATGCCTGGCTCCAGCCGCCAGCGGCTCAACAGCCTCCCCCAGCCTGGCTGAATGAGGGCGTAGCTACCTTCATGGGAACGCTGTGGGTGGAAAAGCAGCGCGGACGAGAAGCAGCTCTAGGCGCGCTGGAGGCAGAGCGCGCCGCCTTGGCCCTGGCCGAGCCGGAAAGCCCCGGCCAAAGCGCCGGCCAGCCGCTCGCCCAGGCATTCTCGCCCGTCTACTACCGCACCAAGGCCGCATACGTCCTGTGGATGATGCGCGACCTGGCTGGCGACTCCGCGCTCTCCGCCGCTCTTCGCGCTGACAATTTCGCCAAGCGCGGCGCCTTCGAAAAGCAGCTCGAAGCAACCGCAGGCAGCCCCGATCTTGCCTGGTTCTTCGCCGACTGGGTCGATGCCGACAAGGGCCTGCCCGACCTGAGCATCGACGGCGTCTTCCCCACCACCGTTTCGTCAGACAACTGGCTGGTCGCCGTCCAACTTGGCAACGCCGGCTACGCAGCCGCCGAAGTCCCGGTCACCGTCCGCTCAGCCAGGACCTCCATCACCCAGCGAGTCCGCATCCTCGCCCGCGACAAGACAGTCCAGCGTATCCTCATTCAGGGCAAGCCCACCGAGGTGCAGGTCAACGACGGCTCTGTCCCGGAAACCCAGGCCAGCGTACACATCACCCACCTCGACGCGCCGGAAGGCAGTTCCTCCTCATCAAGCCTGCCCATCCAACCACAGCAATAATGCAGGCTGGGAATCAATCTTGCATAAAGCGATTTCAATCGCTATGATTTGGGCGATTTCGTCTCCTGTAGAGAGACGCTTTGGAAAGGCGGTTCCCGATGTTGGTCTCGCGGTGGATGGTTTCTTCCGGGCTTGTGGTGATGTCGCTGCTCATTTCCGGGGCGATTCAGTTGGTTGGGCAGGCAGCCGTTCAGCCCGCGCCCACGCCGGCGCAACTGGCCCAGCAGGCCGCCGCGGAGAAGGACCATCAGCGTCTGATGGACCTGCTGGGCATCAAGGAACTCCGGCACAAGGCGGACCAGGATCCCCATTCGCCTTACGCGGTCAACTACGACGAGACAAAGGCCAACATCTATCCCAGCTTGCCTGATCCGCTGTTGCTCAAGAACGGCCAGCGCATCACCAATGCCCAGCAATGGTGGAGCGAGCGCCGCCCGGAGATCGTCGAAGACTTCGACCGCGAGATTCTGGGCCGCGTTCCCGCCAACGTGCCCAAGGTGACCTGGGAGGTGGCCAGCACCACCCGGGAAAAGATCGGCGATGTGCCGGTGGTGACCAAGAAGCTGGTGGGCCATGTGGACAACTCGGCTTACCCAAAAATTATGGTGAAGATCGAGGTGATTTTGACTACTCCCGCCATCGCCGCCGGCCCGGTTCCGGTGATCATGGAGCTGGCCTTCAGCAATGAATTCCTGGCGGCCAACGCCAAAAACACTCCCGAGATGTTGCCCGGAGGCCCCGGCAACGAAGGCCCAACCTGGCAACAGCAGGTGCTGGCCCGCGGGTGGGGGTACGCGATCCTCTCTCCCGCCGGCTTTCAGGCCGACAACGGCGCTGGACTGACGGAGGGCATTATCGGCCTCACCAACAAGGGCCAGCCGCGCAAGCTGGACGAGTGGGGCACGCTGCGCGCCTGGGCCTGGGGCGCAAGCCGAGTGATGGATTACTTTGAAACCGATAAAGCCGTCGATGCTAAGCAGGTGGGCCTCGAAGGCCATTCCAGATTTGGAAAAACCGCATTGGTGGCCATGGTCTACGACCCGCGCTTCGCCATTGCCTACATCAGCTCCTCCGGCACCGGCGGCGCCAAGCTCTACCGGCACCTCCTGGGCGAGTTGACAGAGAACCTGGCCGCCACCGGCGAGTACCACTGGATGGCCGGCAACTTCCTCAAGTATGCCGGTCCGCTCAACGCCGGCGACCTGCCCGTGGACGCCCACGAACTGATCGCCCTGAGCGCGCCGCGCCCGGTCTTCATCGGCGCAGGCTCCTTCAACGGGGATGAATGGGCAGACCCCAGGGGAATGTTCATGGCCGCCATAGCCGCCGGGCCGGTCTACCGCCTGCTGGGCAAAAAAGACCTCGGCACGACGAGCTTTCCGTCCATCCAGACCGCTCTGACCACCGGCGACCTGGCCTTCCGCCAGCACTCCGCCGGCCACACGCCGGGGCCGAACTGGCCAGTCTTCCTCGACTTTGCCAGCCGCTATCTGCATACACAATAAACTCGGGGTGCCCCAGCTCCCGTTTGTGGGACCTGGAAAACCACGCCCTCAATCAGTTATTTTCAATGGAGCAGGATCATCCGCCCGGCACGGAACCCCGCTCCGTCCCTTTGCGTATCCTGAGGGCAGTACCAGGAGAACCCGTCATGAGCAGCCAACCCTATCCCAACCCGCAAGCGATCTTTTACCAGCACTATGCGGCGGTGCGCCGCGACGAAGTGGTCGGCATTTTGCTGGCGCTCTTTCTGGGCGGCTTCGGCATTCACCATTTCTATCTGCGGCGGACAGGTCTGGGGATTCTTTACGCCTGCTTCTGCTGGACGCCGCTTCCATGGATTCTGGGCTTTATCGAGTGCTTTTTCATGCCCGGCCGGGTGCGCGAGTTCAACGCCATCCAGGCGGCGGGGATTGCGGCAATGATGGGGATACCGATGCCCGGATGGGGCCAGCCCTTCAATGTTACTGTGAACGTGCCCCCGGCGCCCCAGCCGGGAACGCTGTTGGCCTGCTTACGCTGCAGCCAGGCCAATCCGGCGGGCTCGCGCTTCTGCTCCGCCTGTGGCGCGCCGCTGTAGAATCCTTACATATTCGCGTGTCCGGCGCGCATCGACTCATTGAACTGCGGCTTGGTGAAGTTCAGCGCGGCTTCCAGCCGGGCCTGGTACTCCGGTGCGCGGGCCATCAGAAGCGGCGTGGCGGCGGCAAACTCGCCATTGAGTTTGATCAGCCCTTCACCCGCCTTATCGCCGGCCATGTGCAGCAGATCGGCCTCGCTGGTGTTCAGGTACTGCGCATCCATCGGGTCGGCGATCCAAACCGGCGCGCCCGCGCCCAGCACGCCCGAAAGCCAATAGACCTTGCCGAGCAGGTATTCGAGGCGATCCGCGTCCGTGGTCTCGGTGAAGAGAAACTTCTTTTGCCAGCGGCTGTAGTAGCGCGTGGTCACCGGCACCGGCTGGCGGTTGCCGGACTTCAGGAACTCCAACTGGCCGCGGTCCACCGTCTTGCGGATGGCGTTATAGACGAAGCTCTCCGCGTAGGGCTGCTCCATCGCCGGCACAATCTCGGCAAAGGTCTGCGTCACCGAGGCGGCGACCTTGGCGTGCAGGTTGAGCGCCCCACCGTCGGCCAGATGCACCTCGCCGTGGACGATGTAGGTGTCCGCGCCGGAGGTCGAGCGGTGAAAGGGCCACTGGAATTGCCCGAAGGCCAGTGGCAGACCGCCCAGCGTGACCGAGCAATCCGGCCGCGGATTGCGCAGCCGCCTGGCCTGCGCCGCCAGGTGCGCCGTCATTGTGGCCAGCAGCTCTGTCGTGCCAAAATCAAAGCCCTCGGTCAACTCCAGCTTGAGCGTGCGGCTGGCCGCATCCACACCGGGCAGCCCGAGCAGAAAGACCGCCGTGGGGCGGCCGTGAAAGTCGCTGCCCTCAGTGGCGGAGACCAGAACCAGGCCAGCCTGCGCGGCGGCCGCTTCAAGAGCAGAGACAAGTGTAGAGTTCAACGCTGCGTTCATAAGAGGGGAATCCTATCGCGGAGATCGTTGCTTCTTCATTCTAGATGATTTTAGTTCACAAGAGGGTGCGGAGAGACAATGCGCAAAGGATGTCATGGAACTGAACAGAGGTTTTTCAGGAGGATCAAGAATTATACTTCGAGCCATGCAAGTTCTTCGGCTTACGCTGCTGCTGGCCGCCTCGGCCTTCGCCGCAGCCCAATCCCCGCCGCCTTCGCTCTGGCAGATGCAGGAGTCGGGCACCACCGCTGGCCTGCGCGGCATTGATTCTGTCGATGGCACGGTAACCTGGGCCAGCGGGACGGGCGGAACGGTGCTCAAGACCATTGACGGTGGCGCGCACTGGACAAAGTGCGCCATTCCCGACGCAGCCAAAGACGGCGCGACGCTGGACTTTCGCGGCGTGCAGGCCTGGGATGCGAAGACTGCAATTGTGATGTCGAGTGGCAAAGGCAGTTTATCCCGTCTATACAAAACAACGGATGGGTGCAAAACATGGGCGTTGCTTCTGAAAAATACTGATTCAAATGGTTTCTATGATGCTTTTTGGTTGAATGCAATTTACGGCGATGGAATGTTACTCGGCGATCCCGTCAATGACAAGTTTGTTGTTCTTGAAACAAAGGACGGTGGAATTACCTGGAAGCGCGATCTGAGTAAGTCTCTTCAAATACACGGGTTGTCCAACGCGGCATTTGCTGCAAGCAATAGCGCGATTGGAAAAGCAAGCAGAGGAAATGGAAATACAAAGGGTCCGGGAAAAGATTACTTTGATGGCTTTGTAACTGGTGGCAAGGACGGCGCATTTCTCATTGAACGATGGGAAGGACGATCAAAGACAAAGGCTCGATTTTCACAAGGACGGAATGCAAATATGTTTCTGTTTCCGGATTGGAATCGTCGCGCTTTACCTTTTGCCAAAGATGTCGAAAGCGCAGGAGCATTTGCTCTCGCCCTTCGGGATACCGGTAGTCCATGTAGCGATTCTGGATTTGGTATGTACTGGCATCTGGTCATAGTGGGTGGCGATTATTCCAAACCTAATGAACGCGACGGAACAGCTGCTTATTCTGCTGAAGATGGTGGCTGGACTTGGACCGCCTCCACCACCCCGCCGCACGGCTTCCGCTCCGCCGTGCAATGGTCCGAAGCGCTCAAAGCCTGGATCACGGTCGGAACCAACGGCTCCGACATCAGCCGCGACGACGGCAAGACCTGGCAGCCGCTTGACGACGGCAACTGGAATGCTCTCTCGCTGCCCTTCGTCGTCGGCCCCAACGGCCGCATCGCCCGGCTGAATCCGGCCATGCTACCGGCTGGGAAGATCGCTCCATGAGGCAATTCGCCCATACCGCAGCAATTCAAAAGGGTGGAATAGAGGAGAGAGTAGCGCACTTCCTCCTGTAGGGAGGGGACGAAAATAGCCCAGGGTGAAACCCTGGGAACGCGTTCAATCGAGAGATTCCCGCCCTGTAAGGGCGGTGTGAAACCTCTACATAATCGCTGGATTCAGTGATCCTTGGCGAGCGCATTCGACCCGACCCTACGGGACGGATAGTCTTTTGTTCTACGTTGACCCAGGACTGCGCTGCGCTTGTCCTGGGCTATTTTCAATGGCTCCCTACGGGAGCAGACCGATGGGCTGCTGATGGAATGATCGATGTGGCGTGCATTCAGAGCATTATTTTCTGTTGGTGTAAAGAGCGGCGTGGACCGGGAGGTCCACGCTACAGCCGACCGGGAGGCCGACGCTACAATTTCATGCGTCGCGGGTTGGGGAAGCCGGTGGGGGGACGATTACGAAAGAAACCCGGCTCACGCGGCATCAAAGCTCCGCACGATAAACTAACAGCAACCGGATGCCGCAAACTTCTCCAGCCGCCGCGCACCAGAAAACCCGCTCCGCGCAGGCGGCGGAACCGCGCACGCAAGTTGCTCAAGCCCCCATCATTCAGCTACAGAATCTGGAAAAGACCTACACCACTGCGCGCGGCGCGCTCACCCTCTTTCGCGGCCTGAATCTTGAGGTTCAGCCCGGCGAGATGGTGGCCATCGTCGGCCAGTCAGGCGCGGGCAAAAGCACGCTGCTGCACATTCTGGGCTCTCTGGACGCGCCCACCGCCGGAACGGCCCTCTGCGCCGCAGTCAACGTGGCCCAGCTTTCGCCGCAAGAAGCCGCTGCCTTCCGCAATCGCGAGATCGGCTACGTCTGGCAGTTTCATTACCTGCTGCCGGAGTTCACGGCCCTGGAAAATGTCGCCCTGCCGCTGCTGGCTCGCGGCCTGCGTAAATCAGAGGCGCTCAAGGCGGCGGCAAAGTGGCTCGGCGAAGTGGGCCTGGAGGATCGCGGCGACCATCGGCCGGGCGAGTTGAGCGGCGGCGAGCAGCAGCGCGTGGCGCTGGCCCGCGCGCTGGTCAACCATCCCCGGGTGCTGCTGGCCGACGAACCCACCGGAGACCTGGACGCGGAGACCGCCGGCCGCGTCTTCGACCTGATTGAACGGCTGCATGCGAGCCACGGCCTCACTTCGATTCTTGTGACGCACAACCTTGACCTGGCCGCGCGCTGTACGCGAATCTTGCGCCTGGAGAGTGGCAGGCTGGCCGCGTATACTCCTTAAACGGAAGCTCGCCCGGGCAGTTTGATAGAAAAAAAACGACGCTGTGGGCGATTCTTGAATCTAATCAAGGAAGCAGGCTGGAAGAGGATGAGGTTTTCCTCCTTTTCCGGCTGAAATTGGGAAGGATGGAACTCTCATTTGGCGGCATCAGCGCCGGACAAATAGGTGTAAGATCGCTTTGGGACCATCCAAGAGTGCGGTTCGGGGCCAAATTGAGCCTCGGCGGTGAAGTTCAAACAGGGCGCGCGCGGGTTGGGTTGAAGCCGGCAAGCGGGGTTCCCAGCGACAAGTCTTCGTCGCTGGGGCGCCAAGTGAAGCGGACTCGCTCTCCAGCCGATAGCCAGCACAGAGGGAGGCCACGATGTTTGAACGCTATACGGAGAAGGCGCGGCGCGTGATTTTCTTCGCGCGGTACGAGGCCAGCCAGTTCGGCTCGCCCTACATCGAGACCGAGCACCTGCTGCTGGGCCTGCTGCGCGAGGACAAGGCGCTCACCAACCGCTTCCTGCGCTCGCACGCCTCGGTGGAGTCGATTCGCAAGCAGATCGAGACACACACCACCATCCGCGAAAAGGTATCGACCAGCGTGGACCTGCCGCTCTCCAACGAGTGCAAGCGGGTGCTGGCCTATGCGGCGGAAGAGGCCGAGCGGCTGGGCCACAAGCATATCGGGACTGAACACCTGCTCCTCGGCCTGCTGCGCGAGGAAAAGTGCTTCGCCTCGGAGATTTTGCAGGAGCGCGGCCTGAAGCTGGCGCAGATTCGCGAAGAACTGGGCCGCGTGACCCAGGAAAAGGTTCAGCCGCAGCAACGCGCCCAGCGCGAATCCAGCCTGCTGTCCGAGTTCAGCCGCGACCTGACCCAGGCGGCGACGGACGGCCAGCTCGATCCGCTGGTGGGTCGCGAAGGCGAACTGGAGCGCGTCATCCAGATTCTCTGCCGCCGCACCAAAAACAATCCCGTCCTGATAGGCGAACCTGGGGTCGGCAAGACTGCCATCGTCGAGGGCCTCGCGCAGCGCATCGCCGACGGCGAAGTGCCCAGCTTCCTGGCCGAAAAGCGCGTGCTGGGCCTGGATCTCTCACTCATAGTCGCCGGAACCAAGTACCGCGGCCAATTCGAGGAGCGGCTCAAAACCATCATGAAAGAGTTGATGGAAAACCAGAACTCGATCATCTTCATCGACGAGCTGCACACCCTGGTCGGCGCGGGCTCCGCCGAGGGCTCGCTGGACGCGGCCAACATCCTCAAGCCGGCGCTCTCGCGCGGAGAGATTCAGTGCATCGGCGCCACCACCCCTGGTGAGTACCGCAAATCCATCGAGAAGGATCGCTCCCTGGAGCGCCGCTTCCAGGCCGTCAAAGTGCCGCCGCCCAACGAGGCCGACGCCATCAAGATCATCCACGGCATCAAGGACCGCTACGAAAAATTCCACGCGGTCAGTTACACCGATGCCGCCGTCGAGTTCGCCGTCTCGCACTCCAATCGCTACATTCCCGACCGCTTTCTGCCCGATAAGGCCATCGACCTGATCGACGAGGCCGGCGCACGCGTCAAGCTGCGCCAGACCTCGCTGCCCGAGGAGATCACCGAAGTCCAGAAGCGCATCAAGTTCATTGTGCACCGGATGGATTCGGCCATCGCTAACCACGAATTCGAGAAGGCCCGCTTCTACTCCGACGAAGAGCGCAAGGAGCGCGAAAGCCTGCGCGGACTGCGCGACAAATACCACCTCGACGACTCGGCCGCGGGCATCGTCAGCCGCGAGGACATTGAAGACGTGGTCAGCCGCTGGACCGGCGTACCGATCACTTCCATCAAGGAAGAAGAAACCCAGAAGCTCCTCCGCGTCGAAGAAGAGCTGCACAAGCGGGTCATCAGCCAGGAGAAAGCCATTTCGGCTCTGGCGCGCGCGATCCGCCGCTCACGAGCCGGTCTCAAGTCGCCGTCCAGGCCGATTGGCAGCTTCCTCTTCCTCGGGCCTACCGGCGTCGGCAAAACTGAGATGGCCCGGACCCTGGCTCACTTTTTATTCGGGTCGGACAAGGCGCTCATCCGCTTCGATATGTCGGAGTTCATGGAGAAACACTCCGTCTCCAAACTGATTGGCTCGCCTCCTGGCTATGTCGGCTACGAGGAAGGCGGCCAGCTCACCGAGCGCGTCAAGCGTTCGCCGTATTCGGTCGTCCTGCTCGACGAAATCGAGAAGGCTCACCCCGATGTCTTCAACATTCTGTTGCAGGTCTTTGAGGACGGCCAGTTGACCGACGGCCTGGGCAACACCGTCGATTTCAAGAACGTGATCCTCATCATGACCTCGAATATCGGCGCGCGCCACCTGCAAAAGAAGCAGGGCCTGGGCTTCGCCAGCGACCGCGAAGAGCTGGTCAGCGACAAGGTCGAGGAGCTGGTCAAGAGCGAGGTGAAGAAGACCTTCAATCCGGAGTTCCTGAACCGCCTCGACGAAGTAATCATCTTCCAGGCGCTTGGCGACGCGGACCTGATCCAGATTGTCGAACTGCTGGTGCAGCAGTTGAACGCCAACCTGGCGCAGAAATCGATCACCATCTCGGTCACCGAGGAGGCCAAGAAGTGGATTCTCGACAAGACCCTCGGCGACCGCAGCTACGGCGCGCGCCCGCTGCGCCGCGCCCTGCAGCGCTACGTCGAGGATCCCTTGAGCGAAGCCCTGATTGCCGGTAAGATCACAGAGCGCCCGGCCTTCCTCGAAGTCTACCTGGAAATCGACCAGCTATTCTATCGCCCCATCACCGCTGACGAAACAGCCAGCGAAGAAAAACCCGCCGGCGTGCTGCTCTTCAGCAACTGAGGATGCTCAGTTCATCTAAATAATATGGATGGCCCAGGTCTCAATATTGGGACCTGGGCCATCTATTTGCCCGTTTTTCCGTTTCTTCACAACTCCTTTATGCCTCGCCTGTTAAAGCTAGAGAACAGGGCCAAGGCAGCATGGTCGCCGGCGCCCTGAATCCGCGGTCAGGAAAGTTGCCAGGCCTCATGAGCGCCGCGTCTCCATTGCAATTGGATACGCTCTTCGGAGAGTATCCGCTCGATCAGGCATTCGACGAGATGAGAGAGCCGAACGGAGACGTTCGCGCCCATTACCGTGCCTTGGCCGATACGCTGGCCAACTTGCCTCCGGAAGAGTTACAGCGCCGCAAGCAGTCGGCCGACCTGTCGTTTCTTATCCAGGGCATTACCTTCACCGTCTATGGCCGCGACGAGGGCACCGAGCGCATCTTCCCCTACGACCTGCTGCCGCGGCTGATTACCGCCTCGGAGTGGGAACGCATCGAACGCGGACTCACACAGCGAATTACCGCGCTTAATCTATTTTTACGCGACGTTTACTCCGACGCAAAAATACTCGACGATAAAATCATTCCCCGAGAGCTGGTCTACAGTTGCAAGCATTACCGCCGCCAGATGCGCGGTCTTCAGGTGCCGCGCAACGTATACATCGCTGTTGTCGGCTCCGATCTGCTGCGGCTGCAGACCGGGGAGTTTGTCGTACTCGAAGACAATCTGCGCGTGCCTTCCGGTGTGAGTTATATGCTCACCAACCGGCGCGTGATGAAACGCACCTTTCCGCAGCTTTTTTCGAGTTATGGCGTGCGGCCCATCGAGCATTATCCGCAAATACTTCTAGCTACTTTGCGCTCGCTTGCCCCGGAGGGAAGGCCGGAGCCGAATATCGTGCTGCTGACGCCGGGAGTCTTTAACTCGGCTTACTTCGAGCACACCTATCTGGCCCGCCAGATGGGCATTGACCTGGTGGAAGGCCGCGATCTGGTCACGCACGACAATATCGTCTATATGCGCACCACCGACGGATTGAAGCGGGTGGACGTGATCTATCGCCGCGTGGATGACGACTTCAGCGATCCGCTGGTCTTTCGCGCCGATTCTTCGCTGGGCTGCGCCGGCCTTTTCAATGCCTATCGCGCCGGCAATGTTACGGTAACTAATGCGTTTGGTACTGGCCTTGCCGACGATAAGGCGGTTTATGCTTATGTTCCAAAGATGATCCGCTACTATCTGGCCGAAGAGCCGATTCTGCCTAACGTCGAGACCTATATTTTGAGCGAAGGGAAAGAGCGCAGGCACGTGCTGGCCAATTTGGACAAGTTAGTGGTGAAGGCGGTGGGCGAGAGCGGCGGCTACGGAATGCTGATCGGCCCGCACTCGACGGCTGCTCAGCGCGAAGAATTCGCCCGCGCAATCGAGGCCAACCCACGCAATTACATCGCCCAGCCCACGCTGGATTTCTCGCGCGCTCCCTGCCTGATCGGTAACTCTCTTGCACCGCGCCACGTGGACCTGCGGCCTTACATCCTCTTCGGCGACAAGGTGAACATTGTGCCCGGTGGACTGACTCGCGTGGCTCTGGAAAAAGGCTCGCTGGTCGTCAACTCATCGCAGGGCGGCGGCAGCAAAGATACCTGGGTGCTGGAGTAAGTTCTAGAGGAGTTAGACGATGCTATCTCGCGTTGCCGACAGCCTATACTGGATGAGCCGCTACCTGGAGCGGGCCGAGAATACCGTGCGCCAGCTCGACGTGACCCTGGGCCTGATGCTCGACACCGGCGGCGCGGACGAAGAGACTCGCTGGCAGCGGCTCGTCGCCTCGCTCGGCAAGCCGGCCGGCCTTGACTGGAATGGCGATCTGGAATCGATGGCCCACAAGCTGGTCTTCGACAACCTCAACCATGCCGCCGTCACATTTTGCGTCAACGGCGCGCGCGAGAACGCCCGCCAGGTGCGCGAGGAAATCTCCACCGAGCAGTGGCAGAGGCTCAACCGGCTCTATCACCAGATTCATTCGCCGCTGGCGGAGAGTCAATTCAGCTCCAGCATCAACGATGCGCTGGCCTCCATCATCGACGGCATTCATCTCTTCAAGGGCGTCAGCAATACCACGATGATTCACGGCCAGGGCTGGCAATTTATCCGCCTGGGCCGCTTTCTGGAGCGCGCCTATGCCACGGCCACGCTGCTGGAGGTCTATCAGCCCGATCTTCTTCATCCGCAGGCGCGCGAGCACGCCGGCTATCAGTATCTTGAGTTAGTCGGCCTGCTGCGCTGCTGCACCTCGTTTGAAGCCTATTGCCAGGTGTACACCGCCGATGTAACTCCTGATCGAATTTTGGAGTTCCTTTTGCTCAACCGCGACTTTCCGCACTCCATCCGTTACTGTGTGGATAGCATCCGCGAGGCCATCGAATCGATCCAGCGCACCGGCGGCCGCCGTCCGCCCGCTGAGCTGATCTCCGGCGTCGGCCGCCTGCACGCCATGCTCGACTTTACCACCATTGGCGAGATCCTTCACGGCGACACCTCGGCCTTTCTGCATAACATCCGCGAGCAGTGCCTGCGCATTCACGAACAAATCTACCGGTACTATGTGCATTACTCGATTCAGTCGGCGCTGGCGAGTTAGAGGAATCTCGTAGAGATCCCTCAGGGGCTAAAGCCCACTTGTTTTTTACATCTTTTGCGGCACGACTAAAGTCGTGCCCTGACACAAAGCAGCTATTGAAATAGTTTTGCTGACATATTCAGTGGTTTCATCGAGGGAGACCCGGCATGAACTTTTATTCGATACGCCACCTCACGCGCTTCCGCTACGCGCATCCCATCAGCGAGAGCATCATGGAAACGCGCATGCATCCGCGCTCTGACTCCAACCAGCACTGCCTCAACTTTTCGCTCTCCGTCAGTCCCCGCTGCCGCGTCTTCAGTTATCGCGATCACCAGGGCAACACCGTTCAGCACTTCGATATTCCCGGCGAGCATAATCAACTGGTCATCGTCGCAGAGTCGGTCGTCGAGCAGCAGGCGCTGCCTGATGTGCCCAGCGCACTCTCGCCCGACGCATGGGGCGCTTTGGACGACCTGATCGAGTCCGGCGATTACTGGGAGATGCTGCTTCCTTCCACCTTTGCCGTCGAAACTCCCGCGCTCACTCTGCTAGCCAAGCAAATGGAAGTTACCCGCCGCGATGATCCTTTGATGTTAGTCCAGGAGCTGAATCAGAGGCTGTTTAACTACTTTGACTATGAGCCGCGCTCCACCCGCGTCGACTCGCCCATCGACGAGGCCATTGTCAGCGGCAAGGGCGTCTGCCAGGACTTTGCCCACACCATGATCGCCCTGCTGCGCCATGTGAAAATCCCCGCCCGCTATGTCTCCGGCTATCTCTACCGCGGCCGTGAAGATAAGGATCGTTCCACGCCGGATGCGACTCACGCCTGGGTCGACGCGCTGCTGCCGCAACTGGGCTGGGTGGGCTTCGATCCCACCAATAACTTAGTCGCCCATCATCGCCACATCCGCACCGCCGTGGGCCGAGACTACGCCGATGTCCCGCCGACGCACGGCATCTTCCGCGGCAACACCGAGAGCGAGTTATATGTCGCGGTGCACGTAGAGGCCAGCGCAGAACCGCCCGCCCTCGACCGCACGCTGCCCATCCCGGAAGACTGGAGTGTCCTGGTCGAGCGCGCCCAGCAGCCCCCCGCGCCGGTCATTCCCTTTGTCGATTTGCAGCAGATGCAGCAACAACAGCAGTAGACAGAGATCAGAGATTAATCTTAGTTCCGCTCAAAAACTCTGCAATTGCGCTGACCACCGTTTGCTGCTCGTCTTCGCGCAGCTCGGGGAAGATGGGCAGGGCCAGGACTTCGCGGGCGGCGCGCTCGGCCTCGGGGAAGCTGCCCTCGCTGTAGCCGAGGCTCTGCAACGCCGTTTGCAGATGCAGCGGGACAGGGTAGTAGATCTCCGAACCGATATGGCGCTCAGTGAGGAACTGGCGCAGGGCGTCGCGGCGGGCGGTGCGGATCACGTACTGGTGCCAGACATGACGGGTGCCGGGAAGCTCGTGGGGCAGCACGATTCCGCCGCCTGGGCCATGCGCGGGGTACGGTCCGGACTCGACCAGTCCGGCGGCATGAAAGAGTGCGTGATAGCGCCGGGCGACGGCGCGGCGGGCATGATTCCAGCCGTCGATGTACTTGAGCTTGACGCCGAGAATCGCGCCCTGGAGGCCGTCCATGCGGGTGTTCCAACCGACTTCGTCATGGTAGTAGCGGCGGCGCATCCCGTGTTGACGCAACATGCGGGCACGCTCGGCCAGCTCGTCCGAGTTCGTTGTGACCATGCCGGCGTCGCCCGCCGCGCTCAGGTTCTTGGTGGGATAAAAGCTGAAGGCGGCCGCATCGCCGAGAGTTCCAGCTTTTACTCCATTCCACTCCGCGCCCCAGGCTTGGGCGGCGTCTTCGATGAGCTTGAGCCCATAGGTCTTTCCGAGATGCCGGAAGGCCGTCCAATCGGCGCATTGGCCGAAGAGATGCACGGGCAAGATCGCCTTTACTTCCGCGCCGCGCGGGCCGTCGAGAACTGCTTTCACCTTTACAGGATCGAGGTTGAAGGTGGCAGGCTCAATGTCGGCCAGCAGCGGCGTGGCCCCGGCGCGGAGGATCGCGCTGACCGAGGCGAAGAAGCTGAAGGGAGTGGTGATGACCACAGCGCCGGGGCCAATTTCGGCGGCGGCCATGGCCAGCCAGAGAGCGTCGGTGCCCGAGGAGCAGCCCACAGCATGGGCCACGCCCAACTGGATAGCGGCGGATTTTTCAAAGGCGGCTACCGAATCGCCGAGAATGAAATGCTGCGCCTCCAGCACCTGCCCGACCGCGTTCAACAGCTCCTGGTGGAGCGGGCGGTACTGGCGTTTGAGGTCCAGCATGGGCACCGGCTGGGCGGCTGCGGCTGGGCTTCGCTGAGGATTCGGCGCGGCGTTCACAACCCTATGCTAGCAGCCGAATGGCTTTCCAGGTCCCAGAATCGAAACCGGGAGACCCAATGTATGGATCGGGAAAAGCCAAAAATCCGCGCAGAAATAATAATTGCTACAAAACAGGGTTGAAAAGGTGAGTGAAGCCATATATTGTTGAGCCATTGCGGGAATGGGCGGCTCCGGGGCTTCCGTAGCCGCTTCCGCCGATTTGTAGTAGTACGCTGTTCAGTAGCGTCCAACCCCCCCCACGTAGCGAGCAGGAGATCGGCACATGGAGAACAAGCCGGCACAAAACATTCAGGACACGTTCCTGAACACGGTCCGCAAGGACAAAACCCCCATTACGGTTTATCTGGTGAGCGGCGTTAAGCTGACGGGCAAGATCCGCTCCTTCGATAAGTATTCCGTGCTTCTGGAAAACAACAGCCAGGAGCAGTTGATCTTCAAACACGCCATCTCGACCGTGGTGAGCAACCGTGGCGTGATGCACAGCGATGTACGCTCGGGGCTGGGCACCGTTCCTGGTCCGATACCAGTGGCTTCGCCGACCTCGATAGGGGAGCCGCGATAGCAGGCCGGGTGGGCTCTCGGGCGGCCTATGAGACGAGCCGAAGCGGCGACTCCGGAGGAGCTGCGGAGCGAGCGGTCCTGGTGGAAGTGGACTTCGGAGTCCGCTCCCGTGGTAACCGCGCAGCCCAGGCGGGCGCGCGGCAGGCGGTGGTGTGCGCGGAGCAGGACGACGCTGATTTTGCGGATGCGCCGCAGTCCGCCGATCTTCCCGTTGCAGAGATTTCGCCGGGTAGAGCGGCTTTAGCGCGTTCCTCGACAGAACTGGACGCGGAGGAGTCTCTCGCCGAGTTTCGCGAGCTGGTGGCGAGCGCCGGCGGCGTGATGGTGGCCGAGCTCATGCAACGCCGCGCGCGCCCCGATCCGGCCACACTGATCGGCTCCGGCAAGGTCGAGGAGATTCGCGGCGTGGCTGCCTCCACAGAGGCCGATCTGGTGCTCTTCGACCACGACCTCTCGCCGACCCAACTGCGCAATCTGGAGGCCGCGCTGCCCTGCCGCGTGCTCGACCGCACGCAGTTGATTTTGGACATCTTTGCCCGCCACGCCCGCACCAGCGAGGGGCAGTTGCAGGTGGAGTTGGCGCAACTCGACTATCTGCTGCCGCGGCTCAGCGGCAAAGGCAAACAGATGTCGCAGTTGGGTGGTGGCATCGGCACCCGTGGTCCGGGTGAAACCAAGCTGGAAACTGATCGCCGCCAGATCCAGCGCCGCATCGACAAGCTGAAAATTGATTTGGAGGCGGTGCGCCGGGTGCGCAAGCAGCAGCGCGGGCGCCGCGAGTCGGTCCCGGTGCCCACAGTGGCCCTGGTGGGCTACACCAACGCCGGCAAGAGTACGCTCTTCAACCAGTTGACCGGCGCGCAGGTCTTGCAGTCGCCGAAGATGTTCGCCACGCTCGATCCGAAGCTGCGGGCCATCGAACTGCCCAGCCGCCGCAAGGTTCTGCTCTCGGACACGGTCGGCTTCATCCGCAACCTGCCGCACACGCTGGTGACCAGCTTCCGCGCCACGCTGGAAGAGGTGGCGCAGGCCGAGGTGCTGCTGCACATCCGCGACGCGAGCTCGACCTATGGCGAGGAGCAGAAGACGCAGGTCGAGCGGGTTTTGGGCGAACTGGATTGCCTGGCCAAGCCGCGCATCGAGGTGCTGAACAAGATCGACCTGCTGGGCGAGCACGAGCACGCCGGGCTGCTGGAACGGAGTAAGGCGGGGGCCGAGGTGGCTGTGTCGGCGCGCACCGGCGAGGGGATGGAGGCGCTGCTGGCGGCCATCGATCGCGTGCTGCATTCAGACCCGCAGCTCACCGCCGAACTGCGCGTTCCGCAGCAGGAGGGCGCGGTGCTGGCGGCGATTGAGGCGGGCATGATCGTGCATAGTCGCGAGTACGAAGGCAACCTGGTGCGGCTGACGGTGAGCGGGCCGGCCTCGCTGATCGGGCGGTTGCGGCGGTACCGGATGCGGGACGAGAGCGCTAAGGAGACTTCATGAAACATACACCCGCCATCACCACGATTGCCAGCCGCGAGGTCTATCGCAACCACTGGATGCTGCTGCGCGAGGACGAGATTCTGCGCTCCAACGGCGAGCGGGGAGTCTACGGCGTGGTGGAGAAAGAGGACGCGGCGATCATCCTGCCCATTGACCGGGGGCGCGTCTGGCTGGTCGAGCAGTTTCGCTACACCATCGGCGAGCGGGCGCTGGAGCTGCCCCAGGGCGGCTGGGAGATGGAAGTCGATGATCCCGAAGAGCTGGCGCGCGGCGAACTCCGCGAGGAGACCGGCCTGGTAGCCGCGCGGATGACCTGCCTGGGATGGCTGTGGATTGCCTACGGCTTCACGCGGCAGAAGCAGCATGTCTTTCTGGCCACCGGGCTGACCGAGAGTGAAAAGGCTCCCGACGCCGAGGAGCACGACCTCATCGTTCGCTCCTTTGCCGTGGAAGGGTTCGAGGAGATGATGCGCAACGGCACGATTCGCGACAACGGCACGCTGGCCGCGTGGGGATTGTATCTGCTGTTGAAGGCGCGGCAGTAGCAGCTTGCTATTAACATTCGTACTCAGTACGCTGCCGCCCTGAGCATGGCTTCAACTTTTGTGTCCACGCTTCGGGCGACTTCCAGTGCTGCAACATTCCCATAGGAAGCCAGAAAGCTGGTCATCAAATCGTAAGAAAGATGAACGCCGTCAGCGCGCTCATCGACGAGAATCGTTACCGGTGCATAGGATCCGGCGTCAGGGACGCGCTCCGCCATCTGCTTCATGATGAGCGGATTGCCCACTACAAGGCGAAGAATCTTGCGTGCATCCGCACCCCGTTCTTTTTCAAGAATCTGACCGAGGTTGAATCGCGTGAACTCCATGAACCCCGAAGGCCCAATCGCGTTTTGAACTACCTGTTCGAGTTCATGCCAGGTTCTGGCCGCGTTTATATATTGTCCGAACTCGCGCATATCGGGATGCCCAACCGCCGCCTCGATGACTGCAACGACCTCCGAGAACGGCCTGGAAGAAACCAAACTCAACCGCTGGACTGTGATTTGACTGATTGCCATTCCGCACCTGCCTATGCATTGGATGCGAGCAGGGGTTTGGGGCCACAGATTTTTCTTCCCTATCCCCGCTCGTCCATGGGGATGTAGGGCGCGGGGTAGGGCGGGCCGATGTACTCAGCGCGGGGACGGATGAGACGGTTGTCGTCGAGCTGCTCGATGATGTGGGCGGCCCAGCCGGCGATGCGGCTGATGGCGAAGATGGGCGTGTAGAGGTCGATGTCGATGCCCAGAGTCGCGTAGGTGGAGGCCGAGTAGAAATCCACGTTGGCGTTGAGTTTTTTATCTGCGTTGATATACAGCTCGATAGCGCGGGAGTAATCGAACCACTTGGGAATGCCGGCATCCTTGCCGAGCTGCTCGCTCATCTTGCGCAGGTGAGTGGCGCGGGGATCCTCGGTCTTGTAGACGCGGTGGCCGAAGCCGGAGATCTTCTGCCGGGCGGCCAGCATGTTCTTCACGTATTCGACCGGATCGGCGCCGGCCTTGTCGATCTCGTAGAGCATGCGCATCACGCCCTCGTTGGCGCCGCCGTGCAGCGGCCCCTTGAGTGCGCCGATGGCGCCTGTAACGGCCGAGTGGACGTCGGCCAGAGTGGCGGCGATGACGCGGGCGGCAAAGGTGGAGGCGTTCAACTCGTGCTCGGCGTGCAGCACCAATGCCATGTCCAGAGTCCGGGTCGCCGTTTCAGAGGGCTTGACGCCGTTCAGCATCCAGAGAAAGTTGGCCGCATGGTTCAGCGAGCGGTCGGGCGGCACAACCTCCAGGCCCTTGCGCAGACGGTCATAGATGGCCACGATCATGGCTATCTGCGCGGTCAGGTGGTAGCACTTACGTACGTTGGAGTCGTGGGTGTTGTCTTTCTCGTCGGCATCGTAAAAGCTGAGCGCGGAGACGGCGGTGCGCAACACCTCCATGGGAGTTGCCGAGGCGGGGATGCCGCGCAGCATATCGACGATGCGGAAGTCCAGCCCCCGCGCCAGCGAGAGTTGCGACTGGAATTCGCGCAGGGCGAACTCGTTGGGCAGGATGCCGTTCCACAGCAGGTAAGTCGTCTCCTCGAAGGTGGAGTGAACGGCCAGCTCGTGGATGTCGATCCCCCGGTAGGAGAGCACGCCCGCTTCTCCGTCGATCCAGCAGATCCCGGAGTTTGCCGCGACAATCCCTTCCAGACCCTTTCCAGCGACAGCGGTCGACA